>JAOUNA010000270.1 GCA_029881215.1 Myxococcales bacterium
CTCGGAGCATCCGCCGGAAACGCCGGATCCAAGTCCGGAGGCTCCGGAGAGCGAGGAGCCATCGGATGGGCACCTCGCGACTGGATAGACCATGAGGAGAATCGACGCACTCTTCGAACCCTGGATGCACCGGGAAGCGGTCAGCCTGCTTCTCGGGGCGGCGCTGCTCGCCTCGGCTTGCACGACGTCGGGAGGCGCGCGGTCTGCGCAGGTCGAGCTGCAGGAGAGCGGCTTCACGATCACCGAGGACGTCCGCGTCGGATTCGGGGTGCGCGCGGACTTCGAGGATGCCGTGCGCTTGCTGAAGGAAGAGCAGTACGAAGACGCCATCGCTCTGCTCGTCAAGATTGCGGAGGCCGAACCGGAGCTGACCACGGCTCACATCGACCTGGGCATCGCCTATCGCGCGGTGGGCGACCTGGAACGCGCCGAAGCCAGCCTGGAGCGCGCCCTCGCGCTCAATCCGCGTCACCCGGTCGCGTACAACGAGCTGGGAATCGTCTACCGCAAGACGGGCCGCTTCGAGCAGGCCCGCGAGAGCTATGAGAACGCGCTGGCGATCCACCCGGACTTTCATTTCGCGAGGCGGAATCTCGCCATCCTCTGCGACGTCTATCTCCGGGACCTGCGCTGCGCCCTGGAGCACTACGAGCTCTACGCCCAGGCGGTGCCGGAGGACGAGGCTGCCGCCATGTGGATCGCTGATCTGCGCAACCGAGTCGGGGAGTAGACAGACCATGCTTCGCACTGCACTGCACTGCATGACACTCGTCTTTGTGATGGCCAGCGCCGTTGCGGCCGCAGAGCCCGCCGCGAAAGACGACAAGCTTCTCGGGGGCATGTCGATCGTAGGCAACGACGACGCACCGAAGTCGCTGGTCCTCGTGCCGTGGAAGAGCTCGAAGCTCGGCGACGCGCTGGATATCTCGAGAATCCTGAACGATGGACGCGAGCCGGTGGACCGGGACGTCTTCATGAGGGAACTGAACTATTACGCGATCAGGGCGGGGGCATCGCAAGGGTACGGGCCCGCTTCGCAATAGGTTCAGCAGGCATTCGTTACGCCAACTGCGGGAGGATCTGAGCATGGACTTCTTCTATTCGATCGTAGGGTTCTTTGTGACGGGCGGGCCGTTCATGTACCCGATTCTGATCGTGTTTGCCGTCGGAGCGGCGATCGCGGTCGAGCGCTACGTGACGCTGACGATGGTCACGCACAAGAACCAGAGCGTGTGGAGCGAGATTCAGCCTGCGCTGGTCAGCGGTGACTTCGACAAGGCGCGGGAGATGACTTCCAACGACGACTCGACCATCTCGCAGCTCCTCTCCATGGGCCTGGCCCGGCAGGGCGCCGTTCGACGGCGCGAGGACATCGAGATCGCGATGGAAGAGAGCATGATGGAGATCATCCCCCAGCTCGAGAAGCGCACCCCCTACGTCGCGCTGGCGTCCAGCATCGCGACGCTCCTGGGCCTGCTGGGCACCATCATGGGCCTCATCCAGGCGTTCACGGCCGTGGCCAACGCGAACCCCGCCGAGAAGGCGGATCTGCTCTCGGCCAGCATCTCGGTCGCGATGAACACCACGGCCTTCGGCCTGATGGTGGCGATCCCGCTGCTCATCACGAACACGGTGCTCACGGCCAAGACGGGCGAGATCATCGACAGCCTGGAGATGGCCTCGGTGAAGGCCCTCAACGTCATCTCGGCGAAGGCGAAGCGCCAGGTCGAGGCCTAGAACCATGCGCACGCGACACCACTACACGCGGCGCACCAAGGATCCGGCCGAGCTGGACATGACCACCTTCCTCAACCTGATGGTGGTGCTGGTGCCGTTCCTCCTGATCACGGCGGTGTTCTCCCGGATCACGATCGTCGAGCTCAGCCTCCCGACCTCCGCGGGCGGGGCGGCCCCCATCGAGCCGAGCTTCCGCGTGGAGGTGATCGTCCGGGACGCGGGCCTGGAGATCTCGAATGGAACTGCGGTGATCGCCACGCTCCCCAAGGTGGACGACGCCTACGACCTCGACCGGCTCTCGGAGCTGGTGATGTCGCTGAAGCGCGACTATCCGAACACGGACGACGCGTCCGTGCTGCTCGAGCCGCACATCGAGTACGACCACCTCATCCAGGTGATGGACGTGGTTCGGAGCGTCGAGCGGCCCGGAGCCGACGACGAGCAACCCGTGAGAGTGGCTCTGTTCACAGACATTGCCATCGGAGACGCGCCGTGAAGAACTCCCGAAGAATGAAGCGGATGTCGCGGAACCGGCCGCGCATCGCCACGATGAGCCTCACCTCGCTGATGGACGTGTTCACGATCCTGGTGTTCTTCCTGCTCGTCAACTCGGCGAACACGGAGGTCCTGGAAACCCCCAAGCAGATCACCCTGCCCGCCTCCGTGGTGGAGGACAAGCCCAGGGAAACCGTCGTGATCTTCGTGAGCCCCACGGAGGTCACGGTGCAGGGCGAGGCGGTCGCGCGGGTCGAGGACATCCTGGCGGCCGAGGGACAGAACATCGAGCCCATCCGAGAGCGTCTCGAACAGGTGGGCCGAAAGGTCATCGGACTCAAGACCCAGATCGTGGCGGAGAGCCAGGAGGTGACGATTCTCGCCGACCGGACGGTGCCCTTCAGCGTCGTCAAGAAGGTGATGTCGACCTGCACCGGTCAGGGCTACGGACGCATCTCGCTCGCCGTGCTGCAGAAGGCGCCTGAAACCCCGATCTCCGAGGGATGAACGAATACGTGTACCCCGTAGCGACCCAAAACGAACAGACACTCCGCACGCAGCTCGATCGGGCTCGCGAGCGGCTGGACGGGCTCGTGGAAGATCTGCGCGCCGTCGACGGCGAGCTGGCGAGCCTCTCCTCCGACCGGCAGCGGTTCCACTTGCTGGACACCGTGTGCAGCGGGCTGGAAGAGCTCAGCGCGCTCGGCGCATCCGAATTGTTCTGGAACGGGCAAGCCGCGGGCGGTCACGGCGAAGCGCACGTGCGCCTGGTGCGCGGCCAGGTGGATGCCTTCCAGAAGCGCCTCGGCGAGATCGAAACCCGACGCCAGGAGATCGTCGACGAGATCGAGCGGGCGCAGGAGAGCACGGAGTTCCTCGAGGATGACCTGTTCGAGATTCAGCGCGAGGCGGAGCTGCGCAAGCTCGAGTGGATTCCCGAGCGCGAACTCGACACGCTGCCCATCCGCTCTTCCCGAATGCCCTGGGCGCGCGGGGGCGTCGAGGACTGGCGTTTCCGCAAGGCGCTGGCCACGTCGCTACTGCTCAGCCTCCTGCTCGGCTCGGGGTTTCCATTGATCGACCTGCCCCTGCCCGAGCCCTGGGAGCAGATCGAGGTCCCGGACCGCCTGACCCGCCTCATCAGCACGCAGCTTCCGCTGCCGCCGCCGCCGGCTCCGCAGGAATCTCTTGTCCAGGAGACCAAGCCGGAGCCGACCGAGGAGCTCGTGCCGGAGGAGGCGGCGCCCAAGTCGGACCCG
>JAOUNA010000271.1 GCA_029881215.1 Myxococcales bacterium
CGGGTCCCGCGATCGGGCCCGCGCGGGCCGCGCCGCCGAGCAGGTGGCCGGGCGCGTGCCCGGAGCCCTGGTGGCGGGTCTCGAGAACGCGGAGGCCATCGCGGACGCCTCCGTCGTCATCCTGTCCGTTCCGTTCGAGAGCACCGTCGCGACGCTCGAAGCGGTTCGAGAGCGTTTCGAGCCGGGTCAGCTGGTCGTCTCGATCGGAGTTCCGCTCGCGAGCGCCGTCGGTGCCGGGGCCACGCGCCTGCTGGGGGTGTGGGAGGGCTCCTGCGCGGAGCTGGTGGCCTCCCGGCTGCCCGAGGGCGTCGAGGTGGCCTCCGCGCTGCAGAACGTCGCGGCACACCGCCTGCGCCAGCTGGCCGAGCCCATCGACTGTGACGTGGTCGTTTCGGGCGCTCCGGGGCCGCGCCGCCGCTGCATGGCCCTCTGTGAGCTGCTGCCCGGCGTCCGGGCGATCGACGGGGGGCCGCTCGCGAACGCGCGGATCGTGGAATCACTGACGGCGCTGCTGATCGGTTTGAACGCGCGCTATCGCGTTCCGGAAGGGATTGGATTGCGCTTCACCGGCCTGCCTGCATCGGAGCGCGGCGGCGCAAAGGCCGCAGAGTCGTCAGGCTAGTGATTTCAGCGGGTTACGGGACGCCTTGCAGGCCGCGCGCGGCACTCGACCGCGAACCGCCGTTCGCGGCAGGAGAGAAATCAGTGGAAGCTCAATAACTTGTAGTTCGGGGGCCGAGGGGACACCAGATTTTGTGGATTTTTCATTGACGACCTCGACGGTGAAGAGTAAACACGCGAGACGGTGATGAGACATGTCTTCCTGGCGGCCTGGGGGGGTTCAAAAACAGGCGGTCGGCAGGAAGACGCGAACCGGATTCGGGATGGAGGACCTGGTTCCGGTTCGGGGGCCTCGGGCATGCCGGGGCCTCTCTCATCTCCGGTGAACCTTCGCCCCCAAGCGTTGCGGTGTGGTGCCTCGGGGTGGAAGCGGACGAGTTCTCGATCCCTGGGGTGCTTCGCAGCGCGTTCGCTGCCTGCGCCGGGGGAGAGAGTGGATCCCGGCCCTGGCGAGCGGACGCCGGGAGTCGTGGCTGAGGGCTGAATTGCGCGCGGATCCGACCGGCTCGAACAACATTCATCTCGGGGGGACGGTGTGAACGCGAACGGAACGACGGTGGGTGGCGATGGCAAGGGTGGCGCGAAGTTGCGGGCCCTGGGGTCGAGTCGTTCGGAGCGCAGCCGCCGGGCGCGCGCGCCGAAGGGATTGACGATCCGCCGCCATTTCACCGTGGCCGGCAGCGATCCCTTCGACGCCGTCGAGTGGGAGACGCGCAGCGCGAAGATCGCCAACGAGCAGGGCGAGACGATCTTCGAGCAGACGGACGTCGAGGTTCCCAGGAGCTGGTCCCACCTCGCGACCAACGTGGTGGTGTCGAAGTATTTTCGCGGCCACATCGGCACACCGGAACGGGAGCACAGCGTCAAGCAGCTGATTGGCCGCGTCGTGGATCGCATCCGCGAGTGGGGAGACAAGTCCGGCTACTTCCACACGACGGAGGACGGTCAGGCTTTCTCCGATGAGCTCAAGCACATCCTGGTCACGCAGCGCATGGCCTTCAACAGCCCCGTGTGGTTCAACCTCGGCGTCAAGGACACGCCGCAGCAGGCCAGCGCGTGCTTCATCAACTCCGTGGAGGACACCATGGAGTCGATCATGGATCTCGCCAAGACCGAGGCCATGCTCTTCAAGGGAGGCTCCGGGACCGGCTCCAACCTCTCGAAGATCCGCTCCTCGAAGGAGCACCTGGCCGGCGGCGGCACGGCTTCCGGACCGGTGTCCTTCATGCGCGGCTTCGACGCGTTCGCCGGCGTGGTGAAGTCCGGCGGCAAGACGCGTCGCGCGGCAAAGATGGTGATCCTCAACGTCGATCATCCGGACGTCATGGAATTCATCCGTTGCAAGGCCGACGAGGAGAAGCGGGCCGGCGCGCTCATCGATGCCGGCTACGACGGCGGTTTCAACGTGCCGGGTGGCGCCTACGATTCCGTGTTCTACCAGAATGCCAATCACTCCGTGCGCGTGACCGATGCGTTCATGCGCTCCGCGCTCGCGGGCGGCTCGTGGCAGACGCGCGCCGTGACCACGGGTGAGGTGACGGGCACCTGGGAGGCGCGTGAGATTCTCCGCGAGATGTCGGAGGCTGCGCACGTGTGCGGCGATCCGGGCATCCAATACGACACCACGATCAATCGCTGGAACCCGGTCAAGTCCTCGGGGCGGATCAACTCGAGCAATCCCTGCTCTGAGTACATGTTCCTCGACGACACGGCGTGCAATCTGGCCAGCCTCAATCTCATGCGCTTCGTCGCCGAAGACGGGAGCTTCGACGTCGAGGCGTTTCGACGTGCGGCTGCGCTCACGATCCTGGCGCAGGAGATCCTGGTCGATCACGCGGACTATCCCACGCAGGCCATCGCCCGCAACAGCCATCTCTTCCGGCCGCTTGGCCTCGGCTACGCGAACCTCGGCGCATTGCTGATGGCGTCGGGGCTTCCCTACGACAGCGATGAGGGTCGCAACCTGGCGGCCGCGTTGACCGCGGTGATGTGCGGACAGGCCTATGCAACGAGCGCCGAGATCGCGGAGGCGATGGGTGCCTTCCCGCGATACCGCATGAATCGCAAGTCCTTCCTCGAGGTCATCGGCATGCACAAGGCGGCGGCGGAGTCGATTCCGTCTCCGGGCGTGCCGGGGGATCTACTCTCCGCCGCGCGCGCGTGCTGGAGCGAGGCGCTCGAGGCGGGCCGCAAGTCCGGATTCAAGAACGGGCAGGTCACGGTGTTGGCGCCCACGGGCACGATCGCGTTCATGATGGACTGCGATACGACCGGCGTGGAGCCCGACATCGCCCTCGTCAAGTACAAGAAGCTCGTCGGCGGCGGCTACCTCAAGATCGTGAACAACACGGTGCCCATGGCGCTGCACAAGCTCGGGTACGATGCGGATGAAATCGAGCGAATCGTCGAGTACGTCGACGAGAACGAGACGATCGAGGGCGCTCCCGATCTGCGCGAGGAGCACATCGAGGTGTTCGACTGCGCGTTCCGGGCGAAGACTGGGACGCGCAGCATCCACTGGATGGGGCACGTGCGCATGATGGGCGCAGTCCAGCCCTTCTTGTCCGGTGCGATCAGCAAGACCGTGAACCTTCCCGAAGACGCCAGCCCGGAAGACATCACGCTCGCCTACGTGGAAGGCTGGAAGCTCGGGCTCAAGGCGCTGGCGGTCTACCGGGACGGCAGCAAGCGGACCCAGCCGCTCAACACGGGCAAGACGAATGTCGCGGATGAAGCCGAAGCGTTCCGGCCGGTGCGCCGCAAGCTTCCGGACGAGCGCGAAGCGATGACGCACAAGTTCTCGATCGCGGGTCACGAAGGATATCTCACGGTCGGCCTCTCGAAGATCG
>JAOUNA010000075.1 GCA_029881215.1 Myxococcales bacterium
TCCCCCGAGGTGACCGATTTGCGTGGTTGCCCCCCCCAAATGGGTGAGATGCGCTTCCCCGATTCTGCCTGAAATGGATGGCGCGCGTACCCGCCGGTACTGGTTTCCTAGCTTGCGGACAGAGTTGCTGAGGGTGCCATGGGGAACCGCTTCGAGTCCGTCGATGGGTCGCGCAGGACACTTCGCCTGCCTGCCTTCCACCACCCCGGATGCGCCCCCCGCTGCTCTGCCGAGGTGGTGCGATCATTCCAATAACCTAGGTCCGCATCCCTTCCGAGCTGATTGCACCGCGGGGCCCACTCGTTCTACAGCAGCGAGTGGGCCCCACCTGCTTGCGCCAGCGGCCCTTCTTCGCGGGCTGCGCTAACCGTGGCGGGATGGAAAGCCGCCGGGAGCAGGAGCCGCTCAGCGGAGCGGATCGACGCTATCTGCGCCGGCTCGCCCACGGGCTGCACCCCGTGGTGCAGGTCGGAGCGAGTGGGGTGAGCGAGCGTCTGCTCGAGGCGGTGGAAACCGCCCTCTCGGATCACGAGCTCATCAAGGTGCGCATCGCAGCTGAGCGCGCGCTGCGCAAGGGCGCCGCGCAGCAGATTGCGCGAGCGACGGGGAGCGCGCTGGCGGGATCGATTGGGCAGCTGGCGATCTTGTACCGCCCCGCGACCGACCGCGAGCGTCGCAGCATCGTGCTGCCGTCGCAGCGGGGAGAGGGAGAGGATGGATCCGAAGCCGCGGATCCAGCGCACGCGGCGCTGGATGCGTCGGCCGCCGCACACGGCTCTCCCACATGAGCTGCCGCCACGAAGACGATGAGCGCATTCCAAGACGCGGACGCCGAGAGCTCCGTCCATCGCGGGCGCCCGCTCGCCGTGCTCGCGGCGAGCACCGTGCTCTGCGCCGCTTTTCTCGGGTTGCGGCGCGTGCTGGGCCTGGATTTCGCTCCGAATTCGGTGCGCGAGGTGGTTGCGAACATGGGCGTGTGGGCGCCGCTCGTGTACGTCGGCGTCGTCGCCTTCCGCGTTCCGCTCGGTCTGCCCTCGCAGCTCGTGCTGGTCGGCGGCGGATTGGTGTTCGGAACGAGCGCGGCCACGCTCTACGGTGCGCTCGGCTTGACCCTCTCTGCGCTGGTGCTCTTCGCTGCGTCCCGCTGGGCGGGGCGGGACTGGGTCGAGGCGCGCGTGCCCGCGCGCCTTCGCCCGCTTCTCACCATCGCGGGCTCGCGGCTCGGTGCCGTCTTCATGGCGGTCGGAACCGGCTATCCGCTCGGTCCGATCACGATGTACCACATGATCGGTGGCCTGACGGCCATGCCGGTGCTGTTCTTCGCGGTGGCGGTGTTCCTGGGCAGCTCGATTCGTTCGGCCATGTTCGCCTTCTTTGGCAGCAGCCTGCTCGCGGGCGACTTCGATCGACTGCTGCAGGCCACGGCGGTGCTCGTCGTGGCGCTGTTGCTGCCACTCGCGTTCTCGCGCCCACGCGCCTGGCTGTTCGAGATCCTCGGCCGCGCGGCACCGTGCACGCCGCCGCGCGACAGTCGGGGCGCCTGAGAGCGAGCGCGCGCGAGGGCCCGGCTTCTACCGGTGGAACGCTACACTGCCGGCCGATATGACTGTGTTTCTGCTCGACTCCGTTCGATTCGCCGTCGAACACCGAAGCGCGGGACGTGCCACGGGTCCCACGCTGCAGGTGTACGCGGAGGCGCCGGAGAATCGGGAGCTGCTGCGCTTCGATTGTTTCGATCGCGGCGCGCACTGGCACCTCGATCCGGATGGCCGCGATCTGGTGACGCCACTGCGCGACGGCGTCGATTCCATCGAGTGGGTGATCTCGGCGCTTCGCGCGGATCTGAACGGCTACCTCGTTCGAGCTGGATTCACCCCCAAGCCGCCGCTCGCGGCGGATCGGGTGGTGGCTGTGCTCGACCGGGTCGAGCAGGCGATGCGGAATCCTCCGCTCGATCTCGACGCGATCCGCCCCGAGATGCGCCGCCCGAGCCTCGGCGAAAAGTGGATGACCTACCCCGAGGATGCCCTCCCGGCCTGGGTGGCGGACATGGATTTTCCGATCGCGGAGCCGATCCGGCGCGTGCTGCGCACGGCGGTCGAGCGTTCCGATCTCGGCTACCCGATCCACCCGGCTCCGACCGACGTGCCGGAGCTCAGCGTTGCGCGCATGGAGCAGCGCTTCGACTGGCGCCCCGATCCCGCGTGCGTCGAGATCCTCACGGACGTGGTGCAGGGCATCGTCGTCGCGCTGCATCAGTTCTCGAAGCCGGGTGATGGCGTCGTGATCCAGACACCGATCTATCCGCCCTTTCTGGGCAGTGTGCGCAGCACGAAGCGCCGGCTGCTCGAAAACCCATTGGCTCTCGAGCCGACTGGCTATGGGATCGATGTGGATGGCCTGCGCGCAGCGGCAGCGCAGGGCGCCCGCATGCTGTTGCTCTGCAATCCACACAATCCGAGCGGCCGCGTATTCCGCCGCGAAGAGCTCGACACCATCGCGGAGGTGGTTCTCGCACACGAGCTGGTGGTGGTGAGTGACGAGATTCACGGAGATCTCGTCTACTCCGGACACCGGCACATTCCCTTTGCTTCGCTATCTCGCGAAGTCGAAGCGCGCACCATCACCCTGACCTCCGCGTCGAAGGCATTCAACATCGCGGGGCTGCGCTGCGCGGTGGCGATCTTTGGCAGTGAGCCCCTGAAGCGGCGTTTCTGTGAGCTGCCGCGCCACCTGCGCGGGGGGATCGGTGTGCTCGGCATCGAAGCGCTTCGCGCGGCGTGGCGGCACGGGCAACCGTGGCTGGATCAGGTGCTCGCGTATCTCGAAGCAAACCGAGATTATCTGGAAGGTTTCGTGCTCGAATCACTGCCCGGTGTGCGGTTCCACCCGCCCCAGGCTACCTACCTCGGCTGGCTCGACTGCCGCGAGCTCTCGCTCGATTGCGACCCGCACCGCTTCTTTCTGGAACGCGCGCGCGTGGTCCTCTCGAATGGTGCCGGTTTCGGATCCCCGGGCAGGGGTTTCGCGCGCATCAATTTCGCCACTTCGCGCGCCATTCTCTCCGAAGTGCTCGAACGCATGCGCAAAGCATTGCAGGATCGCGTCTGACACCGGCAACAGTCGCGGTATCTGGCGCTTTAGAAAGCGCGGGATTCGGCCGATTCATGCGCAATGGCGCGTGGATCCGGGGGTACCTACCCGATTGGGGTATGCGCGATGTGCGCCGACGTGCCGATAGACCTACCCGATCGGGGTATGGCTTTGGGTACCTCCTACACTTAGGATTGATGCGAAGCGCATTTCGCGCGGAGTGAGATCAGTCATGAGCCGGCCAAATCCGGGAGCGTTCGAGAGATACGACACGAAAGAGATCTGGAGGAAGGACAAGAACCACTACATCCACCCCTGGCACGACTTCGAGTCGCCAGAGGGCGGATGCCTGGTGATCGCCGAATCGGATGGCGCCTACGTCTTCGACGCGGACGGGAAGCGCTACCTGGATGGCATCGGCGGCATGTGGTGCGTGAACGTCGGCTACGCGAACGAGGAGATGGTCCAGGCGATCGCCGATCAGGCGCGCCGACTCGCGTACTACTCGCCGTTCGTCGATACGACGACGCCTCCCGGCGCGGAGCTCGCCGCCAAGCTCGCGGATCTGGCGCCCGGCAGCCTGAACCGCGTGTTCTTCTCGACCGGTGGCTCGACGGCGAACGATACAGCCGTTCGACTCATCCACTATTACAACCATCGTCGCGGCAAGCCCGAGAAGGCGCACATCATCTGCCTCGACGAGGCCTATCACGGCAGCACCTTCCTGGCCATGTCACTCGATGGCAAGGCGGATGATCGGAGTGCGTTCTGCTACATCGATGACATCGTGCACAGGGTTTCGTGCCCGAACCGATACCGCCGACCGGAGGGAACGACGCTCGAGGAGTTTTGCGATCTGCTCATCGCGGAGCTCGAGGCGAAGATCCTCGAGGTCGGACCGGAGCGCGTCGCGTGCTTCTTCGCGGAGCCCATCCAGGGTGCGGGCGGCGTCAACGTTCCGCCGCCCGGCTACCACAAGCGCGCGTTCGACGTCTGTCGAAAGTACGACGTGTTGTACGTCTCGGACGAGGTGGTCACGGCCTTCGGACGGCTCGGACACTATTTTGCATCTCGGGAAGTGTTCGGGATCACGCCTGATGTGATCACCTGCGCGAAGGGGCTCACCTCCGGCTACGCTCCGCTCGGAGCCACGCTCATCTCGGAAGAGATGTACGAAGTGGTGAGCGTTCCGGACCTGGCGTCGCCGCTGAGTCACGGATTTACGTACTCGGGACACCCAGTGAGCTGCGCCGCCGCGCTCAAGAGCATCGAGATCCTCGGACGCGACGGCATCCTGGAGAACGTGCGCGAGGTCGGACCCTATTTCGAAAAGAAGCTCGCGGGTCTGCTCGAGCTGCCCCTCGTCGGAGACGTGCGCGGCAGCCACTTCATGATGTGCGTGGAAAACGTTGCGGACAAGGCGACGAAGGAGATGCTCCCGAACGAGGTGAATGTGGGCAAGCGCATCTCCGATGCGTGCGAGGCGCGCGGCCTGCTCGTGCGGCCGATCGGCCACCTCAACATTCTGTCACCGCCGCTGATCCTGGATCGGGATCAGATCGATTTCTGCGTGGACGTGCTTCGCGAGAGCATCCTGGAGACGGCCGATTGTCTGGTGCGCGAGGGCTTCTGGCGCGGGTAGGTCTGCCGGCGCGGGTGCGGGATCAGCTCTCTCGCGAATCATGCAGGAGCGGATCTCGCGTGGGATCCTCTGAAATCTGGGCGAGTGTCTCGATGAAGAGCACGAAGAGTTCGGATTGCGAGGCCACGTCGAGCTTCGCGTAGAGGTTCTTGCGGTGGAGGCGCACCGTTTCCGGCGCAATGCCGAGCTCGCGCGCAGAGGATCGGGTGGAGTGTCCCCGGAGCAGGAGCTGGACGACCTGATACTCGCGCTTCGTGAGCAGCGAGCGGCCGAAGTTCGCGAGGGCCGTCTCCACATGGGCGTGAAGGCTGGTGGCGGCGTCGGCTTCCGGCTCCGGCTGCTCTCCGGAGGACCAGTGCCGCGCGAGGGCCGCATGCACGACGGGCGCTGCGGCGCGCAGCCGTTCGATTTCCTTCCGGCGGAACGAGGCAGCTGGGTGTTCTCGTCCGAGCGAGACATTGGCGACCCAGCCATCTTCTAGCTGCGTGAGAAAGCAGATCTCATCGGTCTGCAGCGTTCGAATGTAGTAGCTCCGGTAGTACTCGCTCTGTCGGAAGCCCTCAGGAGCGACGTCCGAAAGGCGGTAGATTCCGGAGGGTCTGCCCTCAATGCTCGCTCGATAGAAGGGGTCGAGGAGGTACGCGCCCGCCAGGTAGCCATCGACGTGGACGCTGTGCTCTTCGCTGCTCAGATCGTCGTAGAGCACCAAGGGCTTCCGGCCGAGGCGGTATGCGATCACCAGCGCTGCGTCGAAGGCAACGCGCGTCTCGAGCGAGGCGACCAGAAGTCGTGGGAGGTCTTCGCTGTCCAGCGCATCGATCATGCGCGCGACAGCGATGTTCCACTCGGCGAAGCCCTGATCCGCGGTCGTCATCTGCTCGCCCCGCTTCCCGCTCTCGTCTCGCATGGAGCCGGGGGGTGGATTCTACCCGTGCACCGCGCGATTGGAAACACGCAGAATCCGGGCGAGGCCTCGCGCTGCGAATTCAATCGCAGACGCGTGTTGCTGCGCAGGCGGCGGGGGCTCCGATTTCCGCGGCCAGCGCGGGTGGTTTCATGGGATCCGCGTCGCCCCACTCGAAATAGGTCGGCTCGGTGGGCTCATCCGAGAGCTCTGCGACCGCGCAGGATCCGTCGGTGAAATACGGGTCGCCTGTCAGATTCCGCCCCGGTTTCTTGGGCGTTCGCGAAGCGGAGCAGCTCGCGTAGCCCATGCGCGCCACACGCTGCGTTTGCAACAAGTCGGACATGACGTTTTCACGGGAGTCATCGACATCGGGATCGATCTTGTGGGTGGTCAGATTCCAGGTCTTCGTCGTGAAGCGCACGCCGATATCGCGGCTCACCTGGCCCACCCAGACAGGGAGGCCCTCGAGACGGTCGGGGGCGAGCCACAGCCGCAGGTGATTGCGTTCGTGGTTCGTCTCGCGAGCCTTCTGAAATGCAACGTCCTGCTTGCGACCGAAGAGATACAGGTTGCTCACCGGCGAGTAGCGATAGGAGGACCCGAAGAGGAAGGAGACGGCGGTCTTGAAGCTCGTTCCGACGTCGATTACCTCGGTTTCGTCCCAACCTGCACGCGTGAAGACTTCCAGCAGCTGCTCGAAGGTTCCCACATGGCGAGATTGATCGGATCGCCGTTTCGGCTGCCTCGAGCATTGGACGTGCAGCAGGGCAGTGCAGCGAGCTCTTCGGGCAGGCTCGCTGCCTTCAGGTCGGTGACGCCGTCGGGTCCGTAGAGCTCGTCGAAGCGCGTGCGCGTATGGTCGACGCGGAGACCGGGAACCTGGACGAAGAGCGAGAACTGTTTGGCTGCACCGGGGCTGAGCAGCTTCACGCGGATCTTCTTGGTGCCCTCGTCGAGGTGCGTGAAGACGAATCCGGAAACCTCGTCTCCCGGATCGACGATGCGGTTTCCGAGGCTTCGTTCGGCGAAGAGCGCGTCCATCTTCGTGTTGGCGTGACGCGCCGAGAAGTACTGCACCGGCGCGACGAGCAAGAGGGGCCAGATCAGCACTCCGAATGCTCCGTAGGCGAGGAAGCGCTTTCCGGGCGAATAGTGGCTCTTGTACGCTGCCTCGCGGGGAGAAAAATATTGCGGGTCCACTGTCTGCTGAAAGAACAGGTAGCGCCGCTGATCCGCATTCGAGATCTCGATCCAGACGGGTTGGATGCCGTTGCGCGCGATGGGGACGCCGAAGAGCACCTCGCTTTCCTTCCGGCTCAGCGCCGCGGTGCTCACCCGGACCTCGTCTTCGAATCCGGATTCGATCCGTTCGTGGAAGGCGGCTTCCTCCAGCGAGCCCGGTCGATAGGTGACGCATCCCTGCAGGGTCAGGAGCTGCAGGACGAGCGCAATCGACGCGATGGCCTGCGAACTCCGTGTCGCTCCGGGGCGTCTCGTTCTCGCCCGCGCAGCTCCCGTCCGCGCGCAGGGCGCTGTGGCGCGACGCGCTGAGGTCAGGGTAACCGATGTCGCCGGCGAGCCTCGATGCGGGCGTGCTCCGGCGGTCTCTCCGAATTTCGTCCTGCCGGCCGCGGGGGCCAGTGCGCATGATCCGAGGGTCATTCTGGATTGACAATCGGTCATCCACGCTCCAATCTGGCGCGTCTGGATTGACAATCAGATTCTCGTTGGAGGGCACATGCTCCACGCTGGCCAGATGGTCCTCTTTGCGCGCGTGGTGGAAGCGGGCAGCTTCGCGGCCGCCGCGAAGACGCTCGGCCAGACGCGGGCGGCGGTGAGCAAGCAGATCGGATCGCTCGAGGAGCGCATCGGCGCGCAGCTCCTCAACCGCACGACGCGCACCATGCACCTGACGGAGATCGGCGCCGAGTTCTACGCGCGCTGCGCGCGCGTTGCCGAGGAAACGGAGGAAGCGGAGCGGGCCGTGGCGAGCCTGCAGGGCGCTCCGCGGGGGGCCTTGCGCATCGCGGCGCCCGTAACCTTCGGGCGGCGCTACCTGGCGCCCCTCGTGGCGCCCTTCGTCGCGCGACACCCAGATGTGACGATCGATCTCTGCCTGCGGGACGCGCCCACCGACATCGTGGAGGAGGGATTCGATCTCGCGGTGCGCATCGCGCCCCGCGCCGACGCCGCGCTCGTCTCGCGCTGCCTCGCGGAGAGTCGCCACGTCGTGTGTGGGGCGCCGGACTACTTCGCGCGGCGGGGCATACCCAGCGCCCCGGAAGATCTCCGCAGTCACAACTGTCTCGTCTACAGCAGCCTGCCCATGCCGCGACTGTGGCGTTTCCAGCGCGGCAAGTCGGTGCGCGTGAAGGGTTCTCTTGCGGTCAACCACGGTGAGTCGCTGCGCCAGGCGGTGGTGGATGGCCTCGGTTTGGCCTACATGCCCACCTTCATCGTGGGTCGCGATCTGCTCGAGGGCCGGCTGGTGACGGCCCTCGACGCGTGGGTGCAGTCCAATCAGAAGGTCTTCGCCATGTATCCGCACAACCGGAATCTGGCACCCAAGGTCCGGGTCTTCGTCGAGTTCTTGACGGAGCGCTTTCAGCCGAGTCCACCGTGGGAGTGCGCATCCGCTCCGGTTGAGCCGGCGTCGCTGGTGCGCGCGTGAGGGGCCGGGAGGGTGACGCCGCGCTGCTGGCAGCGACCGTCGAGCGGATCGAGCGCGCCCGCGTCTACGACCTGGCGCGCGAGACGCCGCTGCAGGAGGCGCGGCGCCTCTCGGCACGCCTCGGCTCCCGGGTGCTGATCAAGCGCGAGGACCTGCAGCCCATCTTCTCGTTCAAGGTGCGCGGCGCGTGCAACAAGATCGTCTCGCTGCCGCGCGAGCAGGCGGAGCGCGGCCTGGTGGCGGCTTCTGCGGGCAATCACGCGCAGGGCGTTGCCCTCGCGGCGGCCCACTTCGGAACCCGCGCAACGATCTACATGCCCCGGGTCACGCCTCGCATCAAGGTGGATGCGGTCGCGGCGCTTGGCGGCGGCGTCGTGCTTCACGGCGAATCGTTCGACGAAGCGCTGGCGGAAGCGTTGCGCTGCGCAGAGAAGAGCCGCGCGGTGTTCGTGCACGGGTACGACGATCCCGAGGTCATCGCCGGTCAGGGAACAATCGCGGTCGAGATCTTTCAGCAACATCCGGATCCCATCGATGCGATCTTCGTCCCGGTGGGCGGCGGCGGTTTGATCGCCGGGATTCTCGCCTACGCGAAGATCCACCATCCCGAAACGGCGATCGTCGCGGTGGAGCCCGACGATGCCGCGAGTCTCGAGGCCGCGCTGCGCGCCGATCGCCCCGTGCGCCTCGATCACGTGGGCATCTTCGCGGATGGCGCCGCTGTGGGCGAGGTGGGTGCCGAGGTCTTTCGGATTCTGCGGGGCCATCTGGACGATCACGTCAGTGTAAGCGCCGACGAAATCTGCGCGGCCATCCGCGATCTCTTCCACGACACGCGCGTCGTGGCCGAGCCGGCCGGGGCGTTGGCGCTCGCAGGGATGAAGCGATGGATCGCCCAGAGCTCCGCGCGCGCGCAACAGCGGACGTATGTCGTCATCCAAAGCGGCGCCAACATCAACTTCCACGGATTGCCCCAGATCCTCGAGCGCGTCTCTCTCGGCGAGGAACGCGAGGCGATCTTCGCGGTGAAGATGCCCGAGCGACCGGGTGCGTGCAGAAACCTGTGTTCCGCGCTGGGCGACCACGACATCATCGAGTTCAGCTATCGCTACGCAAACGCAGACGACGAGGCGCACATCTTTCTCGGTGTGGAGGTCAGCGGCGGCGCGTCGGAGCGGGCGGCGATTGCGCTGCAGCTGAAGGAGCAGGGCTACGAGGTGGTCGACATGACCGGGAACGACATGGCCCTGGTCCACGCGCGACACATGGTCGGCGGCCGCGTGCCGGATCTGCGCCACGAGCGCCTGCTGCGCTTCGAGTTTCCGCAGCGGCCCGGAGCGCTGCGCCGCTTCATCGATTTGATCAGCCCGAGCTGGAATCTCACGCTCTTCCACTACCGGAAGGGCGCCGCGCGGGGCTGGGTGCTGGCCGGAATCCAGGTCCCGCCGGAGCAGCAGGGCTCGTTCTTGAAAGCGCTCGACGAGCTCGGCTATCCCTGGGTCGACGAGACCGGAAACGAAGCGTATCGGCTCTTCCTGCGCTGAGTCCGACGGGGATTCGCTCGGCGCAGACGGCGGAGAGGCGACCCGAACCATGGGCTGGAATTTCGGAGACATGCTGGATGGCATCGAAGCCGCGATGCCGCCGGAGGCTCCCGCGCTGATCCACGGGGAGCGGCGCATCACGTGGGGAGAGTTCGCGCAGCGCTCCAATCGGCTGGCGTCCGCGCTGCGCAGCCGCGGCATGGGTCCGGGCGACAAGCTCGCCTTCTATCTGCGCAATCGGAGCGAATATCTCGTCGGACTGTCGGCCTGCTTCAAGGCGCGCCTGGTGCACGTGAATGTGAACTATCGATATCTGGCCGACGAGCTGCGCGGCGTGCTCGACGAATCCGACGCGCGTTGCGTGCTCTTCGATTCCGAGTTCGCCGAGTCTGTTGAGGCGCTCGCTCCGCGTCTTCCAAAGGTCGAGCACTGGATCGAAGTCGGCGGACGGCGCGCCGGCTCGGCGGAGCCGCTGGACGCGGTGTACCGCGAAGGCGTCGCAGTCCCGCTCGGCATCGAGCGCGCGGGGGATGATCTGCTGTTCGTGTACACCGGCGGGACCACCGGTCGGCCCAAGGGCGTGATGTGGCGCATGGAGGATCTCTGGCGCGCCCTCGGCTCGGGCGGGACGCTGCAGGCGAACGCCGGCGGGATCCCCGCGTCGGTGGCCGAACTCGTCGAGAACGTCGGGCGCTTCGGGCCGGGGCCGGTGCAAGTTCCGGCCTGCCCCCTCATGCACGGCTCGGGGCTGCTCACCAGCATCCTCAACCTCGTGGCCGGCGGCTGCACCGTCACGCTCACGCGCCCGCAATTCCAGCCGGAGGAGCTGTTCGTCGCGATCGAGCGACATCGCGTCGATTCGGTCGTGATCGTGGGGGACCCGTTCGCCGTTCCGATGCTGAAGGCGCTCGACGCGAATCCAGGCCGCTGGGATCTGCGCTCCCTCAAGATCATCATCTCCTCCGGTGCGATGTGGAGCGAGCCGGTCAAGCGCGGGCTGCTGCGGCATCACGCCCGCATGGCGCTCGCCGACCTGTACGGCTCCTCCGAGGCGCTCGGCATCGGGGCGTCCGTGACGTCGTCCGCGGGCGGCGCGGCGACCGCGCGCTTCGCCATCGGTCAGGACTGCGCGGTGTTCAACGAAGAGCATCGACCGGTCGTACCCGGCAGCGGCGAGCGGGGCTTCATCGCGTGTCGCGGGCCGATTCCCCTCGGCTACTACAAGGACCCCGAGAAGACCGCGGAGACATTTCCCTGCATCGACGGAGTGCGTTACGTCGTGCCGGGCGATTGGTGCACGGTCGAATCCGACGGATCGCTCACGCTTCTCGGCCGCGGCAGCTTGTGCATCAATACGGGCGGCGAGAAGGTGTACCCGGAGGAGGTCGAGGAATCGCTCAAGCGCCATCCGGACGTCGAGGATGCGCTGGTCTTCGGACTCCCGGACGAGGCCTGGGGGCAGGTCGTGACCGCCATGGTCTCGCTGCGCGCCGGCGCCCGCTTCGACGAGGCGGCGCTGCGCCGGCACGTCGGGGTGGAGCTCGCGCGCTTCAAGGTTCCCAAGCGCATTCTCGCCGCGGATCGCTCATTGCGCGCGCCGAACGGCAAGGCCGACTACGCCCGCGCCGGGCTGCAGGCGCGGCAGATGCTGGGGCTCGCGTAGCAGTTCAAGCCTCGTCGCCTGCAATCGGCTCGAGTCCGGGGCACGTGCGCACGGCGTCGCGCAGCGCGTCGGGTGAATCGCGCAGCTCGTCCCAGAAGGGCCACGAGCGGCAGCGCTTCGGCCGCACCGGATAGATGTGGCAGGACGTCGTGCCTCCGTCTTCGAGGAAGACGCAACGGGAACCCTGCGCGTCCTTCAGGCGGTCTCCGCGCCTCGCGACGTAGCGCGTCCGGAAGGTCTCCTCGCGCAAGCCGAGGTATGCGGCGATGCGCTCGACGTCCGCCGCATCGACGCGCACGATGCCCTCGGGCCGCGCGCAGCAATTGCCCGAGCGGCGGCAGCGGAAGCGGAAGGGCCAGCGCGAGTCGGCAGCGGTCACGCGCCGAATGTAGCGGGGCGCGACTCTGCGCAGGGCTCGGGCTCCGGGCGTGCGAAGGCCGGGGGACGCTGAGGGCGCGCTCGGCGACCGGGAGCGATTTCCGCGCTCGGGCGGGCGCCCTCGAGGATCCAGCGGGGCCGCGCGGTCGTGGCTGCCGTCTCGCGCGGGACGCTGTGGCCGGGCCTGGAGGCGCTTCGCGAGAGGCCTGGGCGCCGAGCCGGAGCGGAGCGGCGAGGAGACGCGGGACCGGGACGCGTCCTGCCGCGCGGACGGAGCCCCGGGCGGGGCGCTAGCTCGCGGAGCCCTGGGCAGTTGCCCGAGACACGCGTTAATCTCAGCTTCGTCAATCCAATACGAGAGGGCAAACATCCGCGCGGGTCCGCCACAGCGGTGGGACGCGGCTAAGAAGGTGAAACTCCGGGCAGTTGACGCGTCGCGGGCCAGACGTCTAGGATCTCGCCCCTACTCGCGCTGAGGCGGTCGCACCACGCATCGGTGGGGTCTCGACGGCCGTGCAATGCCTCGTTGCCATCAATCAGTCGCTCACGGAGGAACGGGAACCGCATGAAACGGTCGTCCATCGCTCAGCTCTTCGTGCTGGCCAGTCTCCTCGCGGGGACCGGTGCTCGGGCGGAGGGCTTCGTGAACTTCTACGGCGGTTACAACTTCACCGACACCGCGAACGCCGGCGTTTCCGTTCCGGGCGTGTACCTCCAGGGTCCCATCGTCTGCAACCCCCAAGATCCGACGTCCTGCCTCATCGATTCGAAGCAGAATACCATCGCATCGAGCACCGGAACGCGCACCACCTTCGACGACTCCGTCAGCATGGGGGTGCGGGGTGGCTATTGGTTCGGTCAGTGGTTCGGGTTGGCGCTCGATGCGTCCTATTTCTCGACCGATCTCGATTCGAAGAACTTCACACGCGGCGCGGAGGTGAAGGCCATCCCGCTCGCGGCCTTGTTCATGTTCCGTGTGCCGCTGCTCAAAGATGACGAATTTCCGCTCGGACGCGTGCATCCCTACCTCGGCGGCGGTCCGGCGCTGCTGTTGACGGATTTCAAGGGCACGGTGGATCTGAGCGTGCTGCCGATTCCCATGGACGTTCCGCCTTACGGCACGGTGGACAAGCTCGAGTCGA
>JAOUNA010000272.1 GCA_029881215.1 Myxococcales bacterium
GGCCGAGGCGACCGCGCAGCGCTCGCTCGGGAATCCCCGTCATCTCTGCCCGCATCGCGGCTCTGGCTCTCTTGGCTCACCTGCTCGTCGTCGCTCACACCGTCTCGCACCTCGCCCCACCCGCTCCCGACAGTGCTTCGCAGAAGTGTGTCGTCTGCACCCTCGGTGAGCACTCGGCGGGAATCTCCACGGCCGCGGTCGCAAGCTCCCCGCACATGCCCGCATGGGTCTTGGAGCTCGCCAGCCCGCCCGTGGCCCCCGCGCTGCGCGCCGCGGGCGCGATCCTCGCGCGCGGTCCGCCGTTCCAGGCGCTCTTTCCCATCGGCTGAGGGGCGGTTTCGACGGACGCACGCGCGTCCGCGAAGTGCCCCGCGCGCGCTTCGTCGCGGCGCTGTAGCCGCCTCGGCTGCACCGCGAGCGTCCCGCCAGCGTACGACAACCACGGATCGCCGTGCGAGGCGTCCCGACCGGCGAGGAAATTCGAGACATGCGAATCCGCACCCACGTGCTGGGATGCCTCGTTGCGGCGAGCTTCGCGGTCTTGTCGCAAGCAGCATTCGCGGAGCCGTCACAAGACTCGGAACCCTCCGAAATCGAAGCATCGAAACATGAGCTCCTGGAGATGCAGCGCGACTACGAGATGCGCATGCACAAGCTCGAAGAACGCGTGCAGGCCGCCGAGCAGCGCGCCGAGCAGGCGGCAGCACAGACGGCCGACGGAGTCGAAACGGCGCCGGCTGCCGACGCTCAATCCGAAGATGCGACGCTGATGCAACGCGCTTCGGACGCCTGGGCCGGTGTTTCGCGGGCCTTCAACCCGTCGATCAGCGCCATTCTACAGGGCCGGCTCGCCTACCTGCAGGGTGGCGAAGGGGAGCGATGGCTCTCGGGCTTCCCCCTCGGTGGGATGACGGACCGGGGACACGAAGGCATCTCGCTGGGCGAGTCGGAGGTCGTGTTCAGCGCGAACGTCGACGACAAGCTGTACGGGTTCCTGGATGTGAGCTTCGACCAGGACGA
Source organism: Myxococcales bacterium (assembly GCA_029881215.1). GTDB lineage: Bacteria > Myxococcota_A > UBA9160 > UBA9160 > SMWR01 > JAOUNA01. The sequence goes on from JAOUNA010000272.1 coordinate 1,021, forward strand.
GATCGGAGTCGAGGAAGCCTATTTCTCGACTTTATCCCTGCCATTCGGCCTCGGCCTGAAGGGCGGGCAGTTCCTGTCCGCGATCGGCTACCACAACGACCGGCACCCCCACACGTGGGATTTCGTCGATGCCCCGCTCGTGTACGAGGCGATGCTCGACACCAGCCTGTCCGATGCGGGCGTGCAGCTCTCCTGGGTCGCCCCCACAGATCTCTACTTCGAGATCGGCGGCGAGGCCTTGCGCGGCGATGCGTTTCCCGCCGCGGGCGCCGCGAACCGTGGCTTCGGCAGCGGAACGGTCTTTGCGAAGCTCGCGGGCGACGTCGGGGAAAGCAGCAGCTGGAAGGCCGGTCTTTCCTACCTCAGGGCGGATTCCAACGGCCGCGAGAGCGAAGCGCCGGATGCAAGCCCTGTCTTCTTCGACGGGTCGACCGATCTCGTCATCGCGGACCTCGTCTGGAAGTGGGCGCCGCTGGGCAACTTCCACGAGCGCAACTTCACGTTCCAGACCGAGTACATGCACCGCCAGGATCGGGGAGACGTCACGGCGGGCGCCGGCCCAGGGCGCTATCGGAGCGGCCAGGACGGCTTCTACGCGCAGGGGGTCTACCAGTTCATGCCGCGCTGGCGGGTGGGTCTGCGCTACGGGCAGCTCTGGGGTGACTACGATCTGGAGGGGCTGGCCCCTGGTGTCCTGGCCGGCGACGGCTCCTCGCCTCGCCGCGTCAGCACGATGCTCGACTTCTCGAACAGCGAGTTCAGTCGTTTCCGCCTCCAGTACAGCTTCGAGTCCGGCGGTCTGGGCGACGACTCGCTGGTCTACCTGCAATACATCCTCAGCATCGGCTCCCACGGCGCGCACGCGTTCTGAGTGAAAGGAAACTCTGCATGCGAGCACTCGATCTGCGACTCGTGGCGTCGGCACTGGCAGGAGCGACGATCTTCTGGCCGGCTTCGCCCGCCGGCGCAACGTTGCGCGTGTTCAGCTGCGAGTCCGAATGGGCTGCGCTCGCGGCAGCGCTCGGCGGCGATCAAGTGGAGGCGTACAGTGCGACTTCTGCGCGCCAGGACGTGCACTACATCCAGGCACGGCCGAGCTTGATTGCGAAGCTCCGGCGCGCGGATCTGCTGATCTGCAGCGGCGCCGATCTCGAGATCGGCTGGCTCCCGGTGCTGCTGCGCAAGGCGAGCAACGCGAAGGTGCAGCCCGGCCAGCCGGGCCACGTCGACGTTTCGAAGATCGTGCCCATGCTCGATGTCCCCTCGCGCGTAGATCGCTCCGAGGGCGACATCCATCCCTACGGAAATCCGCACACGCAGACAGATCCGCACAACATCGCGCTGGTTGCCACGGAGCTGTCACATCGGCTCGAACGGATCGATCCGAAGCAGGCAGGCTTCTACCGGCAGCGAAGCTCCGAGTTTGCGGATCGCTGGCAGAAGGCCATCGCGAGCTGGGAGGCGCGAGCTGCACCGCTTCGCGGCATGAAGATCATCACCCACCACGTTGCCTGGGTGTACATGGCGCACTGGCTCGGCCTCGAAGTGGTCGGACACCTCGAGGACAAGCCCGGCATTCCTCCGACCGCCGGGCACCTGGCCGATCTGCTCGCGGGCCTACGGGATCAGAAGGTGGAGTTGATCGTGAGAAGCACCTACCAGCCCGAGCGTCCATCCGAATGGCTGTCGGGGCGCTCGGGCATTCCAGCCGTGGTTCTGCCACATACGGTGGGCGCGACGGAGGGAGCCAAGGATTTGTACTCGATGTTCGACGACATGCTCGAGCGCCTGTTGGAGGCGCGGCGGCCGTGAACTTGGACGCACTCGACCTCTCGATCCTCGGCCCGGCCATGCTCGCCGGACTTCTCGTGCTGGCGACCCACGTGCCCATGGGCCGCGAGGTGCTGGTTCGCGGCATCATCTTCATCGACCTCGCGGTGGCGCAGATCTCCGGTCTCGGAGTCATCGCCGCCGACCGGATGCACCTCGAGCTCGCCGGCTACGGTGTCGAGATCGCTGCCGGCGTTGCCGCGATCTCGGGCGCCCTGGTCCTGAGCTGGCTCGAGAGGCGCTTCCCCGAGGTGCAGGAAGCCTTCATCGGAGTGGTGTTCGTGCTGGCTGCAACGGGCGGGATCTTGCTGTTGGCCGACAATCCACACGGCGGAGAGGAGCTGAAGGACCTGCTGGTCGGTCAGATCCTGTGGGTCGACTTTTCGTCGCTCGGGCCGGTTGCCCTGCTCTACGCCGGGGTGTTGGCGGTTTGGTTCGGCGCTCGCGAACGCCTCGGCCGCCACGGTTTCTACCTCCTGTTCGCGGTGACCGTGACGGCGTCCGTGCAGCTCGTCGGCGTCTACCTGGTATTCGCCAGCCTGATCGTTCCGGGCCTCGCCACTCGCGGGATGCCCGCGAGCTC
>JAOUNA010000273.1 GCA_029881215.1 Myxococcales bacterium
CCGCGACTCGTGGTGGCGGAGGGCGCCGTGCTGAACGGAGCGATCCAGATGGGCGGCAAGGAGAGCGCGTCGGCGGCGCGTCCGACCCCCGGCCCCACGCCGGGCGCCGAGGTCCGCAAGGTCGGTTGAGCGCGGCGCTCAGGCGCGGGCGCGGGACTTCTTGCCCACCGACTTCTGGCGGGACTTGCGGTTCGGACTCTGCGGCTGCGCGGCGGCGCCGCGCGCCCCGCTCGACTGCGCCGCGTCGCCGGCGTCCAATCGGTTCTCGAGAAACAGCAGCGTCGGCGCGGCGATGTACACGGACGAATAGGTGCCGACCACGATGCCGATCGTCATCGCCAGCGCGAACGGCCAGATGACCTCGCCGCCCACGAGCAGCAGCGCGAGCACCGCGATCAACGTCGTTCCGGAGGTGATCAGCGTTCGGGAGAGCGTCTGGTTGACGCTCAGGTTGAGCACTTCGATCAGGTCGTGCTTGGTGCGCAGCGCCATGTTCTCGCGGATGCGATCGTAGATGATGATCGTGTCGTTCAGGCTGTAGCCCATGATCGCGAGCAGCGCGGCCAGCACGCGCAGGTCGAACTCGAGCTCGAAGAGCACGAAGATCCCGGCGGTGATGAGCACGTCGTGCACGAGCGCCAGCACGGCTCCCGGCGCGAAGCGCGTGCTGAAGCGGAAGGCGATGTACACGAGGATCAGGAGGCAGGCGATCAGCATGGCCTTGAGCCCGTCCTCGCGCAGCTCGCTTCCGACGCGCGGTCCGACGTACTCGACGCGCTCGACCTCGAGGGGGCCGATCGTGTTGCCGAGGGCCTGCGTGAAGCGATCCACCAGCGAGGCCGCGCCGTCACTCTCGGCGTCTGCCCCCGTGGCCTCGTCGACCGCGGCGAGACGCGCCGTCTGTTCCGGAGTGAGCACGCAGCGCGTGTCGTCGCGCGACGCCGCCGTGCTCGCCGTATCGCTGCGGAAGCGCACCAGGAACTCGGCCGCCTCGGTCTCGCCGTAGCGCACGACGCTCGGATCCCCGATCCCGCACGCGCCCGCCACCTCGCGGATGGCGCCCTCGCCGACGCTGGCGTCCTGGAAACGCACCTGCACCTCGGTGCCGCCCGCAAAATCGATCCCCATGCGGACGCCCTGCAGCGGAACCGCGAGGACGCCCGCGAGCACGACGAGGCCCGACACCGCAAAGGCGATGCGGCGTTTTCCGATGAAGTCGATGTGGGTCCCGTCCGGGATGATTTCGAAGAACACGCTTGGCTCCCGCGGCTAGATGGAGAGACTTTCGACGGGCCGCGTCCCGGGACGCAGCGCGAACATGAGACGCGTCAGCACCAGCGCCGCGAAGACGCTGGTGACGACGCCGATCGACAGCGTGACCGCGAATCCCTTGATCGGTCCCGTTCCGTACTCGAAGAGCACGAGCGCGGTGATCAGCGTCGTGATGTTCGCATCCATGATGGTCCAGAACGCCTTGTTGAAGCCCGTGGCGATGGCACCCCGCGGCGTCTTGCCCGCGCGCAATTCCTCGCGGATGCGCTCGAAGATGATCACGTTGGCATCCACCGCCATGCCCACGGTGAGCACGATGCCCGCGATGCCTGGCATGGTGAGCGTCGCCTCGAAGAGCGACATGATCCCCATGAGCAGCAGGAGATTCGCAAACAGCGCGGCGCTGGCGTAGATCCCCGAGAATCGGTAGTAGCCGATCGTGAAGAGCACGATGGCCACCAGGCCGATCACCGAGGCGCGCAAGCCGCGGCCGATGGAGTCGGCGCCGAGCGCCGGGCCCACCGTGCGCTCTTCCTCGATCTCCACCGGAATGGGCAGCGAGCCCGCGCGCAACACCACCGCGAGATCCGCCGCCTCCTGCGCGGAGAAGCGGCCCTCGATCTGCCCGCGCGCGCCGATGCGCGAGCGGATCACCGGCGCGCTGTAGACGCGGTCGTCGAGCACGATGGCCAGGCGTTCGCCGACGTTGGCCCCGGTGACATCTCCGAAGATCTTCGCACCCTGGGTGTTGAAGGTGAACTCGACGATGGGTCGCTGCTGGCGGTCGAAGCCCACGCGCGCGTCCTTGAGATGGTCTCCCGTGATGGCGGGCGTCTTCTCGAGCAAATAGGCGGTGAGAACGCGATCCGTCTCCTTGTCGCGCTCGAAGGCGATCACCGTGTCTTCCGGCAGACCCTCCGGGTGGCGCGCCCGCAGCAGCTCCTCGGTCTGATCCGACTCCTTGACGATCTTGAACTCCAGGAAGCCCGTCACGCGCAGCAGCTCGCGCGCGCGGCTGCGGTCGATCTGGCCGCCCGGAATCTGCACCAGCACGCGATCGTCGCCCTGCCGGGTCACGACCGAGTCGGGAATGCCGTGCACCGGATCCGCGATGCGGCGGCGCAGCACCTCCAATACCTGGCTCATGCCGCGCTTGCGCACCTCGTCGCGCACCGGACCGAGCAGCGCGTACTCGAGGCGCGCGCCGTCGTCGTGCACGTCGCGCAGGCTGTTCGTGCGCCCCGCCCACTCGCGAACCTCTTCTGCGTCCTGCGCGCTGTCGACCGAGACGATCAGGCGCCCCTCTTCCACCTTGGACGCCGCCAGCGCAAAGCCTTCTTCCTCGGCCCGGTTCTGGAGGTCCTGGCGCAGCGCTTCGAGCTCCTGCGCCACGGCCACGTCGAGCTTGGCGCCGAGCACCCAGTGGATGCCGCCCTGGAGATCGAGGCCGAGCCGCAAGCCGGCGTCGGGCAAGAGCGGACTCTCCATCCGGCGCGCCTGAGGCACGAAATTGCTGATCGACAGAAATGCGAAGAAGCCCACCAGCGCAACCGCCAGGCCCACGCGCAGCCGCAACCCGCTCATGCGCCCTCCCCGCTCTTCGACTTCTGCACGCGATCGATGCGCGCCCGCGTGACCTTGACGCGCAGCCGATCGCCGCTGGCGCCCACGTCGAGCGTGAGCACGTCGTCCGTCACCCCGATGACCTTCCCGTGGAGACCGCCCGCGGTGACCACGCTGTCGCCCTTCTCGACGCTCTTGATCATCGCTTCCTGCTCCCGCTGGCGCTTCTGCTGCGGGCGGATCAGCAGGAAGTAGAAGATCAGGAAGATCGCCGCCATCGGCAGCAGCATGGAGAAGGGGCCCGGCTGGGCCTGGCCCTGCAGCAACACGAACGCGGGGACGCCACTCATCGCGCGTCACTCCGCACGAGCCGGGTCCCGGGAAAGAACCACTCGAGGATGTCCCGATAGCTCGCGCCGCGCTTCGCCATGGCCTGGGCCCCCCACTGACTCATTCCGACTCCGTGACCGTGCCCGGAGCCGACGAAGATGAACCGATCTCCCGCATTGCGGATTTCGAAGAGCGTGCTGCGAATCACCGACATCCCCAGAACCGAGCGCAGGGTGCGCGC
>JAOUNA010000274.1 GCA_029881215.1 Myxococcales bacterium
CGCGGCGCACGCCCCCGCGAGATTGTCGCGCTTCAGGGCTTCGGGGTAGAAGGGATCGAAGCAGTCGAGCCCCACCACGGAGCGCCCCTCGCGCAACAGGCGATCCGTCAGCGTCGAGCCGATGAAGCCCGCCGCGCCGGTGACCAGCACCCGCTCGGGACGCGTCAACGGGCCGTGCCCCGACCGCGCCGGCTGCCGCTGGACGCTTCCTGCGCCTCCAGATCGGCCTCCACCATGCTGCGAATCAGCTCGCGAAACGAGGTGCGCGCCGTCCAGCCGAGCTCCTCGCGCGCCTTGCTCGGATCGGCCAGCAGCGTGTCCACCTCGGCCGGCCGCAGCAGCCGGGGATCCGCGCGCACGAAATCGTCCGGATCCAGCCCAACGTGCTCGAAGGCAAACTCCACGCACTGGCGCACGGAATGGTGAATGCCGGTTCCGATCACGTAATCCGCCGGCTCGGATCCCTGCAGCATCTGCCACATGGCCTCGACGTACTCCGGCGCGTAGCCCCAGTCGCGCCGCGCCTCGAGGTTGCCCAGGCGCAGCTCGTCGCGCAGGCCGAGCTTGATCTTGGCCACGCCCTCGCTGATGCGGCGCGTCACGAACTCACGGCCGCGCCGCGGCGATTCGTGGTTGAAGAGGATTCCCGACACGGCGAACAAGCCGTAGCTCTCGCGATAATTCACGGTGATGAAGTGCCCGTAGGCCTTGGCCACGGCGTAGGGGCTGCGCGGGTGGAACGGCGTCGACTCGTTCTGGGGCATCTCGCGCACCTTGCCGAACATCTCCGAGCTCGAGGCCTGGTAGAAGCGGATCTCGGGATCGACCAGGCGCACCGCGTCGAGCATGCGGGTGACGCCGAGCGCGGTGAATTCACCAGTGAGGGATGGCTGCAGCCAGCTCGTGGGTACGAAGGATTGCGCCGCCAGGTTGTAGAGCTCGCTGGGGCGCACGGCGCTCAGCAGACTCACGAGCGAGCTCTGGTCGAGCAGATCTGCCTGGTGCAGGCGGATCCGATCGCGCAGGTGCGAGATCCTCTCGAAGCGCTCGGTGCTCGAGCGGCGCACCATCCCGTGCACCTCGTAGCCCTTGTCGAGCAGGAGCTCCGCGAGATACGAGCCGTCTTGACCGGTCACGCCGGTGATCAAGGCCCGACTCAAGGCCTCTCCTCTTCGAGGCTCTCCGCGGCGCGCTTCTCCTCCGTTCGGAAGGACAGGGCGCCCAGGTTGCGCAGGAGTCGCAGGGTCAACGCGATCACCGCCGCCAGGAAGATCGCGGCGGTGATGCCCCGCAGTCTCGTAAACGAAACCGCGATCAGGCAGAACGCGGCCGTGAGAAAGTAGAACTGCAGCACGGCCGCGCGATCGGAGCCCTCCGACTCGAGCATGCGGTGGTGCATGTGCAGTCGGTCGGGACTGAAGATCGGCGCCCCGCGCACGGCGCGGCGCACGATCGAGAGCAGCGTGTCGAGGATCGGAACCGCGAGCGCGAGGAGCGGCACCACGAACGTGAGCAGGGAGACCCGGCGGTAGCCCTCGATGGCGAGCAGCGCGAGCATGTAGCCGGTGAGGAGCGAGCCCGTATCGCCCAGGAAGATCCGCGCGGGCGGAAAATTATGGGGCAGGAAACCGAGCAGCGCGGCGACCAGCGCGATGCCGAGGCACACGCCGAACGGCTGACCCGCCTGCCATGCGATGAGCGTGAGCGTCGCGCCGATGATCGCACCCACACCCGTCGCCAGACCGTCCAGACCGTCGAGCAGATTCATGGCGTTGGTGACGCCCACGATCCACGCGAGCGAGGCGAGCCAGACCAGCCAGGTCGGCAGATCGACGAGCGTCAGCGTGATCGGATCGGTGAGCCGGTAGATCTGGAAGCCGTGCAGGATGGCGATGGCAGCCGCCAGCAGCTGAAAGGCGAGCTTCGGCCAGGCGCGCATCCCGAAGCGATCGTCCCAGATGCCCACCGCGAGCAGCAGCGCACCGCCCAGCAGCAGACCGCGCAGCCGCTGTCCCGGCACCTCGGCGCCACCGAGCCAGAGCGCCGCAGCGAGTCCGGCCGCAAGGCCAACGCCCAGCGCGAGACCGCCGAGCAAGGGCATGCGCGGCCTCAGGCTCACACCGCGTTCGCTGGGGCGATCGACAGCGCCGATCCCCAGGGCCAGACGGCGCACCAGCGGTGTCACGGCGAGCGCAGCGCCGAAGGCCACGAAGAAGGGAAGTGCTATGTCGAGCGGTTGCATCGCGCCGATTCCGCCGCCGGAGCCCGAGAATCTCCGCCGCATTCCATGCGAAAACACGGCGCCCCACGCGAGTGCCGAGGCTAGCTCACGTAGCCGTAGCGCCCCTGCCTGACCTCCGCCCCGTTGAGCAGCAGCCCCAACACGCGGCTCCGGTCGAGGATCTCGAGCACCGTCTGCGCGTCCTCCTGGCTGGTGAAATCGGCCCGCACGACCATCACCGCACCGTCACACAGGTCGGCAACGATCTTCGCATCGGGCAGACCGAGCGCGGCGGGGGTGTCGAGGATCACCCGGTCGTAACGCTTCGTCGCCTGCTCGACGAGCTCGCGCATCCTGGAGGACGCGAGAAGCTCGGACGGATTGGCGGGGCGTCCGCGCACGGCCAGCACCTCGAGGCTCGTGCCCTCGACCTTGAGCAGCGCCTCGTCGAGGCCCACGTCGCCGCTCAAGACCTCCGCGAGACCCGCTTGCGGACGCAGTCCGAGCGCCTGGTGGACCTTCGGCTTGCGCAGGTCGCAGTCGATCAGCAGCACGCTGCGGTCCAGGCTGAGCGCGGTCACGATGGCGAGGTTGACGGCGGCGGTGGTCTTGCCTTCCCCCGGCATGGCGCTGGTCACGGCCACGCTGCGAATCGGCCGCTTGGCCGCCATCGCGTCGATGCGGCCGCGCAGGGCGCGAAACTGCTCGGCCACGAAGGAGTCGGGCTGGAGCAGCGCGATGCGCCGCTTGTTGATATCCGCTGCGATGTCGTCCCTCGCCCCCCACGCCAACAGGCGCCGCAGGAACGAATCGCCCTCGACGGGCGCGGGCAGCGCATCGGGCGCGGGCAGCTCCGGCTCCCAGTCGAGGCGCACCACCGCCGGATCGGCGGCGGGCTCGGCTCGCCTCTTCCGCTCCGCTTCGGCGCGCCGCAGCGCATCGTAGACCTTCGCCATGCCCTCCTCCGCCGGCGCTACCGGAACAACTTCGACCAGAGGCGCCGGCTTCGTCTTGCAGCTGCCTGCGTCGTCTGACCGGTCGAGTCCGACCTCGCCAGCTGTCGATTCCCGGCCCCCTCCGCGGAAAGATGGAGATCTCGGGCGACCTCCTCGATGACGTCCGCCCCCAGCATCTGGAAGCCGCGGGCATAGCCCGTGAGCAGCGCCGAATCACCGAGTACA
>JAOUNA010000275.1 GCA_029881215.1 Myxococcales bacterium
CGCGTACCGGCCGGTGGACCACGACCGGCTCAACGTGCTGGCCAAGTACACGTACTTCTACAACGTGCCGACCACGGACCAGCTCTCGGTGCTGGGAACCCCGGCCCAGTTCATCCAGAAGAGCCACATCGCGTCGGTGGACGTCACCTACGACGTGCTCGCCAACGTCTCGATCGGCGGCAAGTACGCCTATCGCCTGGGCCAGGTGAGCCTGGACCGCGAGGCTCCCGACTTCTTCGACAACAGCGCCCATCTCTACATCCTCCGCAGCGACCTGCGCTTCCTGCAGCACTGGGAGACGTCGGCGGAGGGACGCATGCTCTACCTGCCCAATCTCGACGAGCGCCGCAGCGGAGCCCTGGTCACCCTCTACCGCTACGTGGGCGACCACCTCAAGGTCGGAGTCGGCTACAGCTTCACCGACTTCTCGGACGACCTGACGGACCTGAGCTACGACCACCACGGATGGTTCTTCAACATCGTCGGCACGTTGTGATCGGCGCCGGGGGGCACGTTCGGATCAGATGCCGAGCTGGCCCCGAGAATCCCTCCCGTCTAGCATGGCGATTCATCTCGAAGGGCGGCTCATGCTTCTGGCAGGCGGCCAGCCTTGATGGGTCGGAAAGGAGGGAACCGGATGTACCAGAATCGCGACATGGGCATCGATCAGATCAAGGCGCGCAAGGACCACCGTTGCGATGTCGAGCCTGCTCCAGGTTCCCTTTGCGCAGCGGCTCGTCGGCGCGAATCGAGTGGTGGGCGTCCTGGTATCCGAGGCGGCGAGTATGACGGACGCGCACCTGCGGGCGGTCGGGATCGAATCGGGCAGCAACTATGTCTGGGGAGGCGCGACAGACGAGGGCCGTTGCCGGGAGTTCGAGAAGTTGTGGACTGCGTCCAAGCGACCCGACCCGCCGAGCGCGAGCTACGACAAGGCCGAGCAGGAATTCGTTCCGGTGGCGGTCGAATCCTACCAGGCCCATCCCAGCATGGGCGCGATGGTCCTGGAGTGCACCGGCATGCAGCCCTTCGCACGGGCCATTCAGCGGGAAATCGACATTCCGATCTTCTGCTGGGGCACGTTGCTGGAATACGCCTACTCGGTCGCGGGGCAGCGGGATCATTACGGGCACGTCTGACCGCCCGGGTGGCGAGGCGGGCGAGGCGATGCGCGCCGGCGAAGGCATCGAGATCGCTGGCGACTGAAGGCCTTCGTCGACCCGCTAGCGGAACGCGGCGCCCACTGGGAGCCGCGCCGGATGGTTCGTGCCGGGACCATTCCGGCTGCACTCGAACTCGAACGACGCTACCCGTGGGGGCGAGCGGATCGGAGACCTTGCGGGCGAAGACCGAGCTTCTGTGTTTTCCTATCCACTCACGACTGACGTCGCTCCGCCAATACCGGAAAGCTCCACGCTCCCCTGAATGAGGATTGCCAACTCGGACCCTCTGGTGGATGTAGGCACGGTCTGGGTCACCACCCGCCCCCCCACTCCTGCTCGGCAGCGCGCTGCCGGGCTCCGTTTCGAACGACGCTCGATCGATCTCTCTAGAGATGGGAAGACCCGTGCGGCCGAGACAGCCCCTGAACTCGGTTACACTCGATGCCAGTCGTCCAAACCCAACGCAGCCGCGGGCTGCACGACCCCACGCTGCGGAGAACGGCCACTCTTGTGAAAGTCTTCTTGATCTACGTACGCGACGAGGATTTCTACAAGCTCCTGCCTGAAGATTTGGGCGGATCCCGAGCGGAGAATGGCAGGATTCGCGTCATGGCGTTTCCTCCGCTTGGCGTGGAGACCCTGGCTCCCGTGCTCCGGCAACGCGGGCACGAGGTGCGGATGTTCGACACGTGTCATCCGCAGATGAAGCCGGAGCACATTCTCCAGGCGGCCATCGAAGACGCGCCCGATGTCTTCGCGCTTTCCTTCCTCTCGACGACGACGTACCCGACGACCAAGAGCCTTGCCAGGCTCCTGAAGTCCAGGCTGCCCGCAATCCCCATCATTGCCGGCGGGGTCTTCGCCACGATGAATGCGAAGCGCATCATGGGCGACTGCGCCGACTTCGATGCGGTCGGCATCGGCGAGGGGGAGGAGCTCCTGCCGGACTATCTGGATCATCTCGACGATCCTGCGTGCGTCGCCGGCCTCGTCTGGCGAAGAGGGGCGGAGGTTGTCAACAACCCCAGCCGGCCCATCCTGCGCGATCTGGACCGGTTTCCGTATCCCGATCGCACGACCCTGCCGATCGATTACATCGAGTCCCTGCCCCTGGACGTGCCCGCGGTCCTGTCGCTGGAGAAGTTCTGCACGATGCAGACGTCCCGCGGCTGCCCCTACACCTGCATCTACTGCGACATTCCTGCCCTGACGAACGGCAAGTGGCGGCACCGGTCGCCGGAACATGTCCTGGGTGAGATGCAACAGCTTCACGATCAGGGATATCGCTCGATCTACCTCACGGACGATCACTTCCTGCTGAAGCGGAACCGGATCCGCGACATCTGCCAGGGAATCATCGATCGCAAGCTGGAGTTCAAGTGGGGCTGCGAAGGGCGCGTGGATTCGGTCGCGGTCGATCAGCTGCCCATCATGGCGAAAGCCAACTGCAACTTCCTGGCCTTCGGCGTCGAGGCTGGCACGCAGAAGATCCTCGACCGGCTCGACAAGAAGCAGACGCTCGAGCAGATCGAGCGTGCCGTGAGCGAGGCCAAGCAGCAGGGCATCGGGCGGGCGCACGGATTCTTTCTGGTCGGCTCCCCCGGAGAAACCGAGGAGGACATCCTGGAAAGCTTCCGCTTCGCGGCGCGCCTCAAGCTCGACACGTTCGGCTTCAATCGCCTGTGCGTGTATCGGGGAACGCCCCTGTGGAAGGAATATCTGGAGCGGGGAATCCTCGACGACGATCGCGATTGGGACCAGTGGTTCAAGTGCTCGGACATCGATCCAACGATTCTTCCGAGCGAGGTGGTCAATCGGATCCGCCAGAAGGGGTACGCCCTGCTCTTTGCTCGACGCATCTTCTTCCGCCCGATTCAGACGATCAGGCTGCTGCGGACGCTGGGCAGACACATGAAGAAATCCGACATCCTGAAGCTGCTGGCCAGTCCGTTCCGCCGCCGCGCGCTGACGCGCAAGCCGGCACTGCCTGCCCGGATGATCGATCCGGGCCGGATGGAGCCCATTCGGGAGACCGCGTCTGGAGGCGCGAGGCCGTCCGTCGCGTGACGTGACCCCCTCATGGGCTTCCGACTTGACCGCAGCGCAGCGCCTCGGGTCGGGCAGAAACCCCACAGCGTGGCACGAATTGCGGACGCAAATCGATGGTGCGGGGCTCTAACGATCTCGAGCGATTCGGCCGATACGGTGGCGGAGCCCCGGGAGATCGCGTGGCG
>JAOUNA010000076.1 GCA_029881215.1 Myxococcales bacterium
CTCCGTAACGTTCATTCCCCCGATCGCGGACTGGATCACGTCCTGCACGTCGCCCACCGTGAGCCCGTAACGCGTGATCTCGTGGCGGTCGATGTCGAAATCGAGGAAGTTGCCTCCGACCACGCGTTCGGCGTAGACGCTGAGCGTGCCGGGGATTTCCCGAACGATCGATTCGATGCGCTCGCCCAGCTGCTGCAGAACGCCGAGGTCCGGCCCTGCCACCTTGATCCCCACTGGGGTCTTGATGCCCGTCGCCAACATATCGAGGCGCGTCTTGATCGGCATGGTCCAGGCGTTCGTCACACCCGGAAGACGAACGGTCCGATCGAGCTCCGCGATCAGCTTCTGGATGGTCATCCCCGGACGCCACTCGCTCTCCGGCTTCAACGTGATCGTTGTCTCGATCATCGACAGCGGCGCCGGATCGGTGGCGGTCTCGGCGCGCCCGACCTTGCCGAAGACGCGATGCACCTCCGGCACGCTGAGGATCATGCGATCCGTCTGCTGCAGGATCTCGCGCGCCTTGGTGATGGAGATGCCGGGAAGCGTGGTCGGCATGTAGAGCAGATCGCCCTCGTTGAGCGGGGGCATGAATTCCGAGCCGATGCGGCTGTAGGGCAGTGCCGTCGCGCCCAGGATCACGAGCGCTCCGATCACGACGCTGCGCTTGTACCGCAGCGCCAGGCGGATGACGGGTGCGTAGGCCCAGAGCAGGAATCGGTTGAGCGGATTGCGCTGCTCGGGAACGATGCGGCCACGCACCAGCCACAGCATGAAGAGCGGCACCACGCTGATCGAGAGCACGGCGGCGCCCGCCATCGCGTAGGTCTTGGTGAAGGCCAGCGGGTGGAACATGCGCCCCTCCTGGGCCTGCAGCGTGAAGACCGGCAGGAAGGAGACCGTGATGACCAGCAGGGAGAAGAACAATGCGGGACCCACCTCGACCGCAGCGTCGAGCAGGATGCGCGCGTGTGGCTTCTTGCCGGCGTCGCGCTCCAGGTGCTTGTGCGCGTTCTCGATCATCACGATGGCCGCGTCCACCATGACGCCGATGGCGATGGCAATGCCGCCCAGCGACATGATGTTCGCGTTGATACCCTGGTGGTACATGACCGTCAGCGACAGGAGCACGCCGAGCGGCAGCGTCAGGATCGCCACGAACGCGCTGCGTATGTGAAAGAGGAACGCGAGGCACACGAGCGCGACGATGATGCTCTCTTCGATGAGCGTGCGGCGCAGATTCTTCACCGCACGCTCGATCAACGCGGATCGATCGTAGACCGTGACGATCTCGACGCCCTCCGGGAGGCCGGCCTCGAGCTGCTCGAGCTTGGCCTTGACGTGCCGGATCACCTCGAGGGCGTTCTCGCCGAAGCGCATCACCACGATGCCCGCGACCACCTCGCCCTCTCCGTTCAGCTCGGCCAGGCCGCGGCGCAGCTCCGGGCCTTTGTGGATCTGCGCCACGTCGCGCAGCAGGATGGGCGTGCCCCGGCCGTCGGTGCCGATGGCGATCTCAGCGAGATCGTCGAGGCTCTGGAGATAGCCGCGGCCGCGCACCATGAACTCGGTCTCCGCGAGCTCGATCAGGCGACCGCCCACATCGTTGTTGCTGCGCTGGATCGCGCTGCGCACCTGGGAGAGCGGAATGGCATACGACGCCAGCGCGTTCGGATCCACCTCCACTTGATACTGGCGCACGAAGCCGCCGACGCTCGCGACCTCGGAGACGCCGGGAACCGTCTGCAGCTCGTAGCGCAGGTACCAGTCCTGGATGGTACGCAGCTCGGAGAGATCGCGGCGGCCGCTGCGATCGACGAGCGCGTATTCGTAGATCCAGCCCACGCCCGTCGCATCGGGCCCCAGCGCGGGCGTCACACCCGGCGGGAGGCGCCCCGCGACGAAGTTCAGATATTCGAGCACGCGGCTGCGCGCCCAGTAGAGGTCGGTGCCATCGTCGAAGATGATGTAGACGAAGGACAAGCCAAAGAACGAGTAGCCGCGCACAGTCTTGGCGAAGGGCACGGACAGCATAGCCGTGGTGAGCGGATAGGTGACCTGATCCTCGACGACCTGGGGCCCCTGGCCGGGATACTCGGTGAACACGATCACCTGCACATCCGAGAGATCCGGGATGGCGTCGAGCGGTGTGTTCAGCAGCGCGTACGTGCCCCAGGCGAGGATCGCCGCGACGAAGAGGCTCGTCAGGAACGGGTTGCCGGCGGACCCCTCGATGATTCGGCGCAGCACGTCCTACTCCTCCACCGCGGGTACGGCGTGCCCGCTGTGATCCGGCATCCCGGGCATCTCGTGACCGCCGGGATGCGGGGCGGCGGGCAGCCCGTGCGTGCTCTGCTCGCCGCTGTCCGGCTCGAGAAACTTCTGCGCCGCCTCGCGCAGCCGGCTCTCGCTGTCGATCAGGAACTGACCCGAGCTGACGACTTCTTCGCCTTCCTCGAGCCCTTTGCGAACTTCGAGCCAGCCGTCGCCCGAGTCGATTCCGAGTGTGACCGGGCGCGGATCGAAGCGGCCGTTTCCCAGCGAGACGATCACGAGGCTGCGCTGCCCGGAACGCAGCACGGCCTCGTCGGGAACGACCAGCGTGCCGCGGCGGCTCTCGGCCTGGATGCGGACATTGGCGAACATGTCCGGCTTGAGAACGAGGTCGGGATTGTCCATGTCGAGGCGCACGCGCAGCGTCCGCGTCTTCGCATCGAGATACGGGTAGATGAAGGTGACTGTGCCCGCGAAGGTCGTGCCCGGCATGTAGCTGAGCTCGACGATCCCGTGCTGGCCGACGGCGACCCACGGCAGCTCGTACTCGTAGAGATCCGCGTAGATCCAGATCCGCGACAGATCCGCGATCGTGTAGAGATTCTGGTTCGGGCCCACCTCCATGCCCTCGCGCACCCCCAGCTGGGTCACCACGCCCCTGGCCGGCGAGTACAGCGTGAGATTCTTGCGGATGGCTCCCGTCTCGAGCAGGCGCTCGATGTCCCGGTCGGGAATGTCCCAGAGCTCAAGGCGGCGGCGCGTAGCCTCGAACAGGTGCGCGCCGCTCTCCTGCACATCCTCGAACGGACTCGCCGCTGTCTGATCGCGGTATCGCGCCGCGACCAGGAGCTCTTCCTGAGTTGCCACCAGCTCGGGGGAATAGATCTCGAGCAGCGGCTGCCCCCGCTCGACCAGCTGCCCTTCGTAGTCGATGTAGAGCTTCTCGACCCAGCCCTGCACCTTGGTGTGCACGTGCGCCACGCGGCGCTCGTCGTACGCAACCCGCCCCACGGCCCGGATCGTGCGCGAGAGATCCTTTCGCTCGACGCGCGCGAGCCGCACGCCCATGTTCTGGACGAGCGCCGGATCGATGGAAACGACACCGCGCGCAGCGGCGGCGCCCGCCTCCGGGCACACCGGCACGAGGTCCATGCCCATCGGCGACTTGCCCGGCGCGTCGCGGACGTAGCTCGGATCCATCGGCGCCTTCCAGTAGAGGGGCTTGGCGCCGCCGGCGCACGCTCCTGCTTCGCCGCCCCCCTCCGGAGTCCCGAGCTCGCGCTCGGCGCCCGCGTCGAAGATCTCGCCGGCCAGCCAGCCGCCCGCGGCGGCGGCGAGCACCACTCCGATCACGAGAACGCTTCGGCGTTTCATCGCAGTGCCTCCCCGACCGCGCCCTCGAGCGCGGCGAACGCAACGCGGCGATCGGTCACGGCACGAACCAGCCCGAACTCGGCGTTCAGAAGCTTGATCTGACTGTCCAACAAGCTGAGAAAGTCCACCTTGTCCACCTCGTAGCCCGAGCGGCTCGACTCGAGCGATTCCCGGGCTTGCGGCAGCAATCCCGTCTCGAACAACGCGACCGCCGCATCCGCCCTCTGGAGATCCGCGTACGTGGCGCGCACGTCGTCGCGGAGCTGCGCCAGCGCGCCGCGCTGCGAAGCCTTCGCTCGGCGCAGCAGCGCGTCGCGCTCGGCGATCCGATCCCGCCACTTGCCGCGATCGATGGGAAGCCGGATCGTGAGCCCCGCGGAGAGGAAGTCGTCGCCAGACACTGGATCCCCCTGCACCGCGTTTCGCAGCCGGTAGCCGATTCCCAGATCGAAGTCCGGATATCCCTCGAGCTGCACGGCGCGTTGTGCCCGCTCCTCCTCCACCACCTGCTTGGCGAAGGCCTGCAGCCGGGGGCTCGTCTCCGGAAGCCGCTCGAGCAGGAGATCGAGATCGGGAAGCGGCACCGTGTCGCGCAGCGTCTCGGTGCGCGGCAGCGGATTCGCGATCGACAGATCGAGCAGCGCGGACAGTCGCGCCTCTTGCGCCCGCAGCGTGGCCACACGCCGCAGCCGCTCGCCCAGCCGCAGCGTCAGCTCCACCTGCGCGCGCATGACATCCTGCTGCAGGCCAGCGCCCACGCGGTACTTGACTTCTGCAATCTTCGCGATCTGCCGCAACAGCTCGATGTTCGAATCCGTGATCTCGAGCGCACGCTGCGCAAAGCCCAGGGCGGCCCAGCTCCTTTCCACCGCGGCCGCAACGCGCAGCCGCTGATCGCGGACTTCCTCGCCGCTCGCCTCGGCGGCGGCGCGCGCCGCGGCTTCGCGATTGCCGAGCAAGCCCGGAAACGGGAGCTTCTGCCGCAGCTCGATCTGATTGCCCGACATGGGCGAAGCGTCGAGCTCCCACGCGCTCACTGGAATGTTCATGGCCGTGTAGGCGAGCCTCGGATCCTCGAGCGAGCCCGCGGGCCGAACGCGCCGCGCCGCAGCCTCCGCCTCCGCTTGCTTCGCGGCGATCTCGGGATTCGCCTGCGCCGCGCGCTCGAGGCACCACGCGAGCGGCAGCGGATCGGGCGGCGCGGGCGCATCGGCCCGCGAGGCCGACGTCGCGAGCACGCCGAGCGAAAGCGCCGCGAGCATCACGACGCGACTACGGCTCCTGCGCTGCACACTCATCACAGACTCCTCCCTGCTTACTACCGACGGGGTTCAAGGCCGTCGACCAGCGCGCCGCCGAGGAATCCCTCCGCAGCCAGCGACGCGGGCGCCGCGCTCGGCGCGCGACGCACAGAACGAGGCGAGACGAAAGGGCCATCCACGGCAGCTCCTGATCCACGCGCCCGCTCTCCGGCGAGCGAGCACCCGTGCCGCGCCCGCAACGCGCGCGGCAGCGATCCCTACTCCGCACCGCCTGGCGGTGCGTTCGCACGAGGGAAACGGGATCGCGTCAGATCAGGAGCGGTGGATTGCGATCGACTCGAATCGACAGCGCCGAGGCACGGCGCGATGCGCGGTGCCGCGTGCGGGCGCGGACGCCCGGCCAGATCTCCGATTCCGCCAACGCGAGGATCATGGGGCTGCCGCCGGGCGGCTGCTCCGCCCGGGCCTGCACGATCGCGCCGTTCGTGCAGCCGCAGGCGTGCGCTTGGTGCGAGGCGGGCGGTGCGTGCACGGGCGCGCTCGGCGCGCTCGCCTGCGCGTGGCAGCTGGGCGCCGGCGCAGAGCTCGCGACTCCTGCCGCCGCCTGGCTCGCGTCGAAGGGGCCATTCGCGATCTTCTCGCAGCGCAGCTCGCACACGCGCGACGCGCCCAGGCCCCAGCAGACGAGCCCCACGGCCGCCACGTGCAGGATGCGAGAATGCAGCGTTGTCGCGCTCATGCAGATCCCCGATTGAAACATCGGCCCGATGCGACGGGAGCATGAGCTTCCCCGCGGCCATGTGCAAGTGCGGCCCGGGGCATCGCGCGCCCTCGCTCAGCCACTAGAGCTGCACGCTGCGCAGCCGCAGCGCGTTGGCGATCACCGAAACCGAGCTCAGGCTCATCGCAGCGGCCGCCAGCATGGGGCTGAGCAGCCATCCGAACAGCGGATACAAGAGCCCCGCTGCGACGGGAACGCCCAGCGCGTTGTACGCGAAGGCGAAGAAGAGATTCTGGCGGATGTTCCGGAGTGTCGCGCGCGAGAGTCGTCGCGCCCGCGCGATGCCGCGCAGATCCCCCTTCACGAGCGTGACATCGGCGCTCTCCATCGCCACGTCCGTCCCGGTGCCCATGGCGATGCCGACGTCCGCCTGCGCGAGAGCCGGCGCATCGTTGACGCCATCCCCCGCCATGGCGACCACGCGCCCCTGCTCCTGGAGCATGCGCACGTGGGACGCCTTCTCCGCGGGGAGGACTTGCGCCACGACCTCGTCGATACCGAGCTGCCTCGCCACGGCCTGCGCCGTCGTTTCGCTGTCGCCGCTGAGCATGACGATCCGCAGCGCTTGCGCGCGCAACGCGCGAATGGCCTCTGCCGTGGTCGACTTGATCGGATCCGCAACGCCCAGGAGCCCCGCCAGCGAACCCTCCACGGCGACGAACATCACCGTCTCGCCTGCGCGCCGGAAGGACTCGGCTTGCGCCGCGAGCGCACCCGGCGCCACCTCGAGCGCTTCGAGCAGGCGCGCGTTGCCGAGGGCCACGCGGCGGCCGCCGACGCTGCCGGTCACGCCGCGACCGGGCTGCGCCTCGAAGTCGCTGGCGCCGACGAGCGTCACGCCCCGCTCCGCGGCTCCCGACACGATGGCCTCCGCCAGCGGATGCTCGCTACCGCGCTCGAGGCTGGCGGCCAGCTGCAGCAGCTCGGCCTCACCCACGCCGGCGGCGGGCGCGACGCGCACCAGCCGCGGCCTGCCCTGCGTCAACGTTCCGGTCTTGTCAATCACGAGCGTGTCCACGTCGCGCAGCCTCTCGATGGCTTCCGCGTTCTTGAAGAGCACGCCCACCCGGGCACCCGCGCCGCTCGCGACCATGATGGACATCGGCGTGGCGAGACCCAGCGCGCAGGGACAGGCGACGATCAGCACCGCCACCGCATTGAGCAGCGCGTGCGCCAGGCGCGGCTCGGGCCCGAGGAGTGCCCAGCCCGCGAAGCTGAGCAACGCAGTCGCAACCACGGCGGGCACGAACCA
Organism: Myxococcales bacterium; assembly: GCA_029881215.1. Taxonomy (GTDB): domain Bacteria; phylum Myxococcota_A; class UBA9160; order UBA9160; family SMWR01; genus JAOUNA01. The sequence continues at coordinate 6,944 of JAOUNA010000076.1, forward strand.
GCCCGCCACCACATCCGCCAGCCGCTGGATCGGCGCGCGGCTGCGCTGCGCGTCCGTCACCATCTGCACGATGCGCGCGAGCAGCGTCTCGCTGCCGACGCGCTCCGCCCGCATCACCAGACTCCCGCTCTGATTGATCGTCGCACCGACCACGCGATCGCCCGGCTGCTTCTCGACCGGGATGGCCTCACCCGTGATCATCGCCTCGTCCACGAGCGTGCGGCCCTCGAGCACGACGCCGTCGACCGGCACCTTCTCGCCGGGCCGGATGCGCAGCCGATCGCCGACGCGCACGCGATCGAGCGCCACGTCCTCCTCGCTTCCGTCGTCTGCGATGCGCCGGGCCGTCTTGGCCGCCATCCCGAGCAGCGCGCGCAGAGCCGCGCCCGTCCGTGCGCGCGCGCGGAGCTCGAGAACCTGGCCGAGCAGCACGAGCGTGACGATCACCGCCGCCGCTTCGAAGTAGACGGCGACCGCACCGTCGGCTCCCCGGAACGCGTGCGGAAAGAGCTGCGGCGCGAGCGTAGCGATCACGCTGTACGCGTACGCGGTTCCGGTTCCGAGGGCGATCAGCGTGAACATGTTGAGCTGGCGCGCGCCCAGCGACGCCCAGCCGCGTGCAAAGAAAGGCCAGCCGCCCCACAGGATCACCGGCGTCGCCAGCACGAGCTGCCCCCACGCGAGCCCGCGCGGGCCGATCCAGCTCTCGAGGAGCCGGCCGGGCCCCATCTCCGACATCGCGGCGAGGAACACGGGCAGCGTGAGGACGAAGCTCACGCGCAAGCGCCGCCGCATGTCGCGCAACTCGCCGCTCTCTTCCTCCTCCACGGAGATCTCGAGCGGCTCGAGCGCCATTCCGCACAGCGGGCAGCTTCCGGGGCCGCCCCGCACGATCTCCGGGTGCATCGGGCACGTAAAGCGACGAGCCGACTCGGCGCGCACCGGGCCGGTCGCCGCCGGCGCGTCCCGATCCAGGTACGCGTCCGGATCCGCGGCGAAGCGCTCGCGGCAGCGATCGCTGCAGAAGCGGAACGAGACACCCGCATGCGCGAAGGCGCGCGGCGCGTCCGCCGCCACGGACATGCCGCAGACGGGGTCCCGCACCGCGTGCTCCGCCGCTGGCGAGTCTTGCGCGCGCATCGCCGCCCTCACGCGCCCTAGCCGCTGCCCGCCGGCGCGAGGCGCGACAGGACATCGAGCAGCTCCTTCATCTTCTGCTTCCGCTCGCGCGGCCGCCCCGAGGCAAAGGCCGCGGCGACACAGGTCTCGACGTGGGACGCCAGCAGCAAGCGGCCTGCCCGATCCAGCGCCGCGCGCGCCGCCGCGATCTGCAGCAGGATGTCCACGCAGTAGCGGTCCTCCTGCAGCATGCGCTGGATGCCGCCCACCTGGCCGGCGATGCGGCGCAGCCGCGCGTCGATCCCGCGCTTCGTTTCCGCCCTCATGCGCTGCCTCCGGTTCGGGCAAACGGCGTAGAGCATATACCCGTACGGGGTATATGCAAGGAGCGCGCGCCACCCGAAGCGCGCGCCCGGGCGCACGTCACGCGCCGGCAAACCCCCGGCCCGGCGCGGCGGCGGGCGCCGCGCCCGGCGGGCGCAGGCGCACCCAGGCCTGCATGGGATGCGCGGCATCGCACGCGTAGCCCGGGTCGCCGGGCAACAGCACGCGCCAGGCGTCGCGCGAGCCGACGAGTCGCGCCGGATGATCGGGACCCGAGCGCGCCGCGGCGGCGGCGCCCAGCGCCTCGTCGCGGCAGCGGAAGCCGGCGAGGATGCGCAACATGCCGAGGGTCGGCGGCAGCATGCGCATCTCGCCCGCGGCGAAGCGCTCGAGCGCCTCGGCGGGCCGCACCCACTCGACGCGCTCCGCCTCGCGAGCGTCCGGCTGCGGCGCCTGCCCGGCCGGCATGGGGGCAACGAAAAAGCGGGTGTCGTAGCGGCGCGGCGGGCCGGACGGCGTGATCCAGCGCGCCGCGTAGTGCATCGGATCCACCCAGAGCTCGAGACCCTCGCGGCGCAGGATCTGCGCCAGCGAAGCCGTGCCCGCATCGACCGCCTCTCGGTGGGCCGCGAAGCGACGCGCGGCCGCCGCGTCGGAGAGATCCGCCGCGCGCTGCGCACGCGGATCCCACGCGAGCAACACACCCGCCTCCTCGAAGGTCTCGCGGATTCCCGCCACCCAGTATGCGAGCCCACCGCCCGTGAGACCGAGGCGCTGGCTCGCCTCCGACCCCGACAGGCCGGGACACAGCGCCACCACCGCTTCTTCCGCATCCGCGGGATCGAGCCCTCCGCCCGGGAACAGGTACATGCCCCCCACGAACGCCGATTCGCGTCGCCGGCGCAGCATCAGCACGTGCAGCTGCGGACGATCGTCCAGCAGCATGATCGTCGCCGCGGGCTGCACGTCCGGCTCTCCGGCGCTCGGCGCCGGCTTCGCTTGGCGCAGGCTCGCTGCCCGGCGCGCGGATGTCCCGCGGCCGCTCACCCGCCGATCTGCAGCGTCGGACTCGGGCGATTCTCGAGGAGATCCGCGTAGAAGTCGTTGCCCTTGTCGTCCACCACGATGAAGGCGGGAAAATCCTGGACCTCGATGCGCCAGATCGCCTCCATGCCGAGCTCCTCGTACTCCTGCACGGCGACCTTGCGGATGCTGTGATCCGCCAGGCGCGCCGCGGGCCCCCCGATCGACCCCAGATAGAAGCCGCCGTGCTTGGCGCATGCGTCGCGCACCTGCTTGGAGCGGTTGCCCTTCGCCAGCATCACCATGCTGCCCCCGCGGCTCTGGAAGAGATCCACGTACGAATCCATGCGCCCGGCGGTGGTGGGCCCGAACGAGCCGGAGGCGCGCCCGGCAGGGGTCTTGGCGGGGCCCGCATAATAGATCATGTGATCCTTGAAGTATTGCGGCAGATCCTTGCCTGAATCCAGCAGCTCCTTGAGCTTGGCATGCGCGATGTCCCGCGCCACGATCAGCGGTCCGTTGAGCGCGAGGCGCGTGGCCACCGGGTGCTTGGTGAGCTCCGCGAGAATCTCCGGCATGGGCCGATTCAGGTCGATGTCCACCACCTCGCCGGCCACCTGTTGCTCGGAGACGTCGGGGAGGTACTTCGCCGGATTCTCCTCGAGCTGCTCCAGGAAGACACCGTCGTGCGTGATCTTGGCGACGACCTGGCGATCCGCGGAGCAGGAGACCCCGATCCCCACCGGGCACGACGCCCCGTGTCGCGGCAGGCGGATCACGCGCACGTCGTGCGCAAAGTACTTGCCGCCGAACTGGGCGCCGATGCCCGTCTCGTTGCACAGACGCTGCACCGCCTTCTCGAGCGCGAGATCGCGGAACGCGCGGCCCGCGGCATTGCCGCGGGTGGGGAGGTCGTCCAGGTAGCGCGCGCTGGCGAGCTTCACCGTCTTCAGGGTCGCCTCCGCCGAGGTGCCGCCGACCACGACCGCCAGGTGATACGGCGGGCACGCCGCGGTTCCGATCGAACGGATCTTCTCGGCGAGGAATCGCATCAGGGAGTCCGGATTCAGCAGCGCCTTGGTCTCCTGATACAGGTAGGTCTTGTTGGCCGATCCTCCCCCCTTCGCGAGGAACAGGAAGCGGTACTCGTCTCCCGGCTCCGCGTAGATCTCGATCTGGGCGGGCAGGTTCGAGCCCGTGTTCTTCTCCGTGTACATGTCGAGCGGGGCGAGCTGCGAGTAGCGCAGATTCTTGGTCTGGTAGGCGTCGTAGATCCCGTTCGAGAGCGCCTCCGCGTCGTCGATTCCCGTGACGACATTCTCGCCCTTGTAGGCCATCGCGATGGCTGTGCCCGTGTCCTGACAGCTGGGCAGCTCGCGTCCCGCCGCGATGTTGGCGTTGAGCAGCAGCTCGAGCGCCACGAAGCGATCGTTGCCCGACGCCTCCGGGTCGTCGAGGATCGCGCGCAGCTGCGCCAGATGGCTGGCGCGAAACAGGTGGGAGACGTCGTCGAATGCCTCGGCGGCCAGGCCGCGCAGCGCGTCGCGTCCGACGCGCAGGATCCGGCGGCCATTCGCGGATTCCGAGGAGACGTGCCGCGAGGCGTTCTCCAGGCGGCGGTATTCGATCTCGTCAGCGCCGTGCTCGAACAGCGGCTGATACGCGAACTCGGTCATCGCAGCTCCTTCGTCCCCGCTGCGCCGCTCGGCGCGCGGTCTCGGTACAGGGCGCGCGTCCACAGGGTATTGAAATCCGCCGCGACGGAGATCGAGACGGCCGCGCGATGATATCCCATCCGCGGATCGCCTTCCGCGACGCCGCGCGCGCACCAGAGGCTACTCTCCCGGCGTGCGCCCGCACCAGCTCGTTCCCCTTCTGCTCGTCGCGCTGACGCTCGCCGTCTTCTTCCAAGTGCGCGAGCACGACTTCGTCGCTCATCAGGACATTCCCTGCATCCTGGAGAATCCGAGCCTGCAGCAGGAGCTCGGCCCCAAGAGCATCGCGGTCGCGTTCACGACGCCCCATGTCGGCAGCTGGATCCCGCTGACCTGGATCTCGCTGCAAATCGACCACGCGCTCTACGGGTTCGCGCCCGCGGGCTACCACCTCACCAACGTCGCGCTGCATCTGCTCGGCGCGCTGCTGCTCTTCTCGGCGCTCTCGCGCATGACGCGGCAGCCGTGGCCCAGCGCCTTCGCGGCCGCGGTCTTTGCCGTGCACCCGTTGCACGTCGAGTCGGTGGCCTGGGCCAGCGAGCGCAAGGACGCGCTCTGCGGACTGTTCTGGATGGGCACGCTCTGGGCCTACGCGCGCTACGCCGAGCAGCCGGATCGCGTCGGCCGCTATGCGTGGGTCGTCGCGGGTGTGGCGTGCGCGCTGCTCGCGAAGCCCGTCGCGGTGACCCTGCCGTTTGCCCTCCTGCTGCTCGACTACTGGCCTCTCGGGCGCCTGCACACCGGACCGGACACCGCGCGCCCCGATCCCGCGCGCTTGCGGCGCGCGCTGCTCGAAAAGCTGCCGCTGCTTGGACTCGCACTGCTGGCGAGCGGCATCACCCTGCTCGTGCAGGCGGGCACGGGGGGAAGCCACAGCACCGATTTCCCCGTGTCGCTGCGCCTGGCGAATGGGATCACGAGCGCCGCGCTCTATCTGCGCGACGCATTCTGGCCGTCCGGTCTGGCGGTCTTCTATCCCTTTCCCGCCCGCGGCATTCCGCCGACAGCGACGCTCCTGGCTGGTCTGCTCCTGGCCGGGGTGAGCGCGCTCGCGCTGCGCCACGCCGCGAAGCGCCCGTTTCTCCTGGTCGGCTGGCTCTGGTATCTGCTCACGCTGGCTCCGACGCTCGGCATCATCCCGGTGGGATTGCAAGCCCGCGCGGATCGCTACACCTACATCCCCCTGATCGGCGTCGCGCTCATGCTCGCCTGGTCCGGCGCGGAGCTCGCCCGGCGCTGGCGGCTCGCGCGCCCAGCGCTCGCCATCGGCGCGGCGACGGCCGTCGCGGGCCTGGCAGTCGCCGCTCACCACCAGACGGGAATCTGGCGCGACACCGTGACCCTCTTCGAGCACGCGGTCGCCGTCACCGAAGACAACGATTTCGCCCACCACAGGCTGGGCGCCGCCTATCACGAGCGCGGCGAAGACGCAAGAGCCGAGCTCCACTACCGTCAGGCACTGCGCATCAATCCGGATCGGCCGGCTCCGCAGCTCGAATACGCCAACATGCTGCGCGAGCGCGGCGAGCTCGCCGACGCGGCGCTGCACTTCGCGCGCGGCCTGCGCCTCGATCCGCACGACGCACTGGCTCGCAAGCGCTACGGACTCACCCTGCTCGAGCTGGGCCG
>JAOUNA010000276.1 GCA_029881215.1 Myxococcales bacterium
GAAGTCGACGCCGGACAGCGCCCGAACCAGCGCTTCGCGGTCCGTCACGTCGAGCGCGAGCGTCTCGGCTTTGCCGGCGGGGAGCTTCTTCGCCACCACGGCCGTGCGTTTGTCATCGATGTCGGCCAACACCACGCTGCCGACCTCGGGCTCACCGGCGACGGTCCGCGCCGTGACCTCACCCACCGAACCTACACCCAGCTGCAAGATCCGCATACAGATCTTCCTTTCTACGCCCCGTGGAGCGCCGTGACGAGCGGCCTCATCGAACCGGTCTGGGGTCGCGAGGAAACTGTGCGGAGTTCCGCGAGAGCAATTTCGGTTGGGCAGATTGTTGCAGAGGGGCGGGGGGGGAGACAAATCGCGCGATGCGGCGGCGAGGATGCCTGCAAACGCCGATTCAGCCTTTCGACCGGGCACCCGAAAAGCAGAAGATCGCGGCCCGTCCGCGCCCAAAGGGCCCCGGAGCCGGATCCGCTGCGTTCACGGACGCGGATTCCCAGCCGGGCAACCCTGGCGTAGGCTGGGGCGCGTGGCCGGAGCCTTCTTGAGCAACACACGAAACATGTTCCGCGTCGCCCTGGTGCTCGCTGGCGCCGCAGCCGCGCTGTCGCCGGCCTCCGCCCACGGCCCTCACGGCGAGCGCCTCGCGCGGCTCGACCGGCAACTCGCGGAGGATCCCGCGAATGTCGAGCACCATCTGACCCGCTCGATTCTCTATCTCGATCACGGCGACTTCCCGATGGCGCTCGCGGATCTCGAGCGCGCGGCGCAGCTCGATCCGACGCGCATCGAGATCGACTTCCTGCGCGGTTCGCTCTACCTCGCGTGGAAGCGCCCCGGCGACGCCTTGCCTCCGCTGGAGCGATTTCTCTCGCGCGCGCCGGAGCACGGCGAAGCGCAGGTCCTGATCGCGCGCGCGCTCGCGCAGCTCGGCCGACCGCTCGAGGCCGCCCAGCACCTCGACCTCGCGATCGAACGCGCAGCGGTCCCGATTCCGACTCACTATCTCGAGCGCGCGCAGGCGCTCGCCGCGGCCGGCGCTGTGCACATCGACGAGGCGCTGCGCGGGCTCGACGCGGGCATGGCGCGTCTCGGTCCGATCCCGGCACTCGCGAGCTTCGCGGTCGAGCTCGAGCTGGCGCGCGGACAGGTCGACCTGGCGCTCGAGCGCCTGGCGCGCAGCAGCGCATCGCCGTCGAGCCCTGCGGCTCTCGTGCGCCGCGCGGAGATCCTGGAGCGCGCCGAGCGCCGCGGCGAGGCGCGGATCGCCTACGCCCAGGCACTCGCACAGCTCGAGAGCCTTCCGGCGGGGCGCCGCGGCGCCCCCGCTGTGGCCGCACTCGAACCGAGAGCGCGCGAAGCCCTCGCGCGACTCGCGCCCTAGAACGGAGGCGCCGTGACCTTGCTTCCCCGCGTGCTTCGCCTCGCCCTTTCGATCGCCGCGCTCGTGCTGGTGCCCGGTGCCGCGCTGGCGCTCGAGCTCGTGCCGCGCGGCGCCGACTGGAAATTTCTGGACGACGGCTCGAGCCCGGCGGCGAGCTGGATCGACGCTGGCTTCGACGACGGCGCCTGGGCGACGGGCCGCGCCCAGCTCGGCTACGGCGATGCGGACGAAGACACGCTGGTCGCGAACGGCCTGCCGAACCCACTCAACGAGAAATTCATCACGACCTACTTCCGCCACGCGTTCACCGTGGCGGATCCCGGCGCGCTCCAGGGCCTCACCCTGCATCTGCTGCGCGATGACGGCGCCGTCGTCTATCTGAACGGCAGCGAGGTGTATCGCACGAACCTGCCGGCGGGGCCGATCGACTTCCAGACCCTCGCCTCCACCGCGATCGACGGCGCCAACGAAGACGCGCTGCTGGAGGTGGCGCTCGACCCGGCCGGTGTCGTGGCCGGGACGAACCTGATCGCCGTCGAGATCCACCAGGTGAGCGCGACGAGCTCGGACATCAGCTTCGATCTCGCGCTGTCGACCGCCCCCCCCGCGCTGCTGCGCGGCCCCTATCTCCAGGTCGGCAGCCCCGATGCGCTGGTGGTGCGCTGGCGCACCGACCTCGCGACGGACAGCCGCGTCCGCTTCGGCCCGGCGCCCGACCAGCTCACCACGAGCGTCAGCGTGCCCGGCCTGCGCACCGAGCACGAGGTGGCGCTCAGCGGCCTCGCGGCCTCCACGCGCTACTTCTACGACGTGGGCGCCACGGGGCTCACGCTGGCCGGCGGCGACGCGGAGCACAGCTTCCTCACGGCGCCGCCCTCGGGCACGCGTGGGCTCTTCAGGATCTGGGCGATCGGCGACTCGGGCGAGTGCGCCATGAGCGCGCAGGGCTGCGCGGACGCGAGCGCCGTCGCCAACGCCTACCTCGCCATCGCGGCGGGACACCCCGCCGACGTGTGGCTCATGCTCGGCGACAACGCCTACACCCTCGGCACCGAGAACCAGTACACGAAGGCGGTCTTCGACACCTATCCCAACATCCTGCGCAACACGGTGCTGTGGCCGTCGCCCGGCAATCACGAGTTCGGCGCCTCGGACTCGCCGACCCAGACCGGCCCCTACTACGAGGCCTTCAGCATGCCCAGCGCGGGCCAGGCGGGAGGCGTCCCGAGCGGCACCGAGGCGTACTACTCCTTCGATTACGGGAACGTGCACTTCGTCGCGCTCGACTCGCACGACACGAGCCGCGCCGCGCCGGCCGATCCCACCGCGAACGTGTGCCCGCCGGGTCAGGGCGGCGCCATGTATCAGTGGCTGTGCGCCGACCTGCAGGCCACCGACAAGGAGTGGCTGATCGCCTACTGGCACCATCCGCCCTACACCAAGGGTTCGCACGATTCCGACAATCCACTCGACAGCGGCGCCCGCATGCAGGAGATGCGCGAGCGCTTTCTTCCGGTGCTCGAGAGCTACGGCGTGGATCTCATGTTGAGCGGCCACAGTCACAGCTACGAGCGCTCGATGCTGATCGACGGACACTACGGCCTGTCGAGCAGCTTCGGTCCGGAGCACGTGGTGGACGGCGGCGACGGGGATCCGGCCGGAAGCGGCCCCTACGTGAAGCTCTCCCCCGGCCTCGCGCCCCACGAGGGCACCGTCTATTCGGTGGTGGGGAGCTCGTCCAAGAATTCCGGCGGTCTCACGCAGCATCCGATCATGACCGTCTACGTCAACTACGAGGGCAGCCTCGTCGTCGACGTGGAGGGCGCTCGGCTCGACGGCTATTGGATCGACAAGGACGGTCTGCTCGGCGACCACTTTCAGATCGTGAAGGGGCCGACGAACATCCCCGCGCTCTCCTCGACCTGGACCGCGATCGCGGCCACGGCCTTCCTGGTCGTCGGACTCCTCGCACTCGGTCGCATGCGCC
>JAOUNA010000277.1 GCA_029881215.1 Myxococcales bacterium
GGTTCGGCTCACGGGCGGCGTGCGGGACCGCGCGGGAAACCAGGCACTGCGCCATTACGCGTTCGCGGTGCGCGACTTCGCCTTCGGAGCCCCCCTCGCCCGGCTGCAGGTCTTCCACGTGGACTTCGGCGCCGACCGCAGCCGCGGCCCGCGCCCCGACTTCGTCGAGGACTTGCGCAGCTTCGGCTTGAGCTCCGCGCTGGCGCCCGGGCCCGAGGCGGCGATGCGCAGCCGCGTCGAGGCGCGCATCCTCGAGAAGCTCCACCTGCTGTACGGCCGCCACGCGGACGGCTCCGCAGCCGCCGACTCCGCCCACGTCGTCTTCGTCGGCGCCGAGCCGGATGCTCCCCACGCGCGCATCTGTGTAGGCGGCGAGTCTCCGCTCGACCCGGCGCTGCTCGGGGCGGTTCAATTCGACGAGAACAACCTGATCGAGAACGACGACGCGTGCGCGTCGCCGGAGTTCGGCGTCTTCCCCCAGGCACTCGATGACCTCTGGTGGGACGACCCGGACTTCCTGGCCGCGTTCGCGGCGCTGAATCCGGACACCGGAGGCATCCCGGTGGGCGAGCACCCGCTGGATGCAGCGATCCTGGATCCCGAGTTTGCGCCGGACCTGGCGAACCCTTCCGAGGCACGGCGCTTCGATGCGGTGACGCGCGCCGTCGATGCGTTCAGCGGCGCCGTCGCGACGGTGACCGCGCACGAGGTCGCGCACCTGCTGGGGCTGGTCGCCGAGGGGCCGACGCCGGGGGGCCTGTTCGGAGACTCGCAGAACCACAACCGCGATCCGGACGGCAACGTTCCCGCGGAGAACTACGTGATGAACCCGGGCAGCTCGTTTCGCTTCGCCCAGGTCGCCGGACTCTCGGACGCGGGGCTGCCCCGCTTTCGGCCGCTCAACTGGGCCTACCTGCGCGACCGGATCGCGCCGAACCCGCTCGTCACCGCCCTGTACCCGGCGCCGGCGCTGCTGCGCGTCGAGCCGGCCGTCGTGGTGTTCCGCGGCGATGCCGCGCGCCTGACGCTGCGCGGCGCGCAGCTGAGCCCGGAATCCGGCCCGCCCCTCGTCGAGCTGATCGACGTCGACTCCGGCGAATCCGCCCCCGTGCGCGACGTGGTGCCGATCGACGACGCGACGCTCACGCTGCGCATCGAGCGCGCGTTCGTCGCCCCGGGGCGCTACGACGTGAGCTACGTGGGTGGCGACGGGCAGGTCGCGACGCTCGCCGCGGGACTCGAGGTGCGCTGAGCGCGTTGCCGCGCCATTCTCGTTTCGTTAGGATTCTCAGCTACTTGCGAAAACGGCGGCCGTTCGAACGATGCGCGTCTGCGAGGCGGGTCGGCGAGCGGATCGCCCCGGCGTCCGCGACATCGCCGCACACGAGAGCGTTCCGCATGCCTGCACCCGAATCCCCGCGCCGCGACCGGCCCTGGGTCTTTCGCACCTACTCCGGTCATACGTCGGCCGCGGCCAGCAACGCGCTGTACCGCGCCAACCTCGCCAAGGGGCAGACGGGACTCTCGGTCGCCTTCGACCTGCCGACCCAGACGGGCGTCGACTCGGATCATCCCCTCGCGCGCGGTGAGGTCGGAAAGGTCGGGGTTCCCGTGTGTCACGTCGAGGACATGACGGCGCTCTTCGAAGCGATTCCCCTCGACCGCATGAACACCTCGATGACCATCAATGCACCGGCGGCGTGGCTGCTCGCTCTCTACGTCGCTCTGGCCGAGCGATCGGGTCTCGATCCGAAGCACCTGCAGGGCACCACCCAGAACGACATCATCAAGGAGTATCTGTCGCGCGGGACCTACATCTTCCCGCCGCAGCCCTCGCTGCGCCTGATCAGCGACATGGTGGCCTACACGGTGGAGGCCATCCCCCGCTGGAACCCGACCAATGTCTGCTCCTACCACCTGCAGGAAGCCGGCGCGACGCCGCAGCAGGAGATCGCCTACGCGATGGCGACCGCGATCGCAGTACTCGACGCGGTCCGGGAGCGGGACGACCTCCCGGCTGCCGCGATTCCCGCGGTCGTGGGCCGGATCTCCTTCTTCCTGAACTCCGGCATCCGCTTCGTGGAGGAGATCTGCAAGGTCCGCGCGATGGCCGAGCTCTGGGACGCGATCACGCGCGAGCGCTACGGCGTGGAGGACGAGACGCTGCGCCGCTTCCGCTACGGCGTACAGGTGAACAGCCTCAGCCTCACCGAGGCCCAGCCCGAGAACAACGTGATTCGCATCGTGCTCGAGGCGCTCGGCGTGACCCTCTCCAGGCGAGCGCGCTGCCGCGCGCTGCAGCTCCCGGCCTGGAACGAGGCGCTCGGGCTGCCGCGCCCCTGGGACCAGCAGTGGTCGCTGCGCATCCAGCAGATCCTCGCCTACGAGACGGATCTGCTCGAGCACGAGGACCTCTTCGACGGCTCCGGCGTCATCGAGGCCCGCACTCGCGAGCTCTCGCGGGCCGCGCGCGAAGAGCTCGATCGCGTGCTCGCGATGGGCGGCGCGGTGGCGGGCGTCGAGAGCGCCTACATGAAGCAACAGCTCGTGGCCTCCCACACGCGGCGCACGCGGGCCATCGAGACTGGCGATCTGACGCTGGTAGGTGTCAATGCGTACACCGAGACCGAGCCGTCGCCGCTCACGGCCGGAGCGCAGTGCATCCTCGTCGTCGACGAATCCGCGGAGCGCGCGCAGGTGGAGGCGCTGCGCGCCTTCCGCAAGCGGCGCAACGCCGCGGAGGCGGCGGCGGCGCTGCGCAATCTCGACGACGTGATCGCCAACGGGGGCAACGTGATGCCGCCGTCGATCCGCTGCGCCCACGCCGGCGTGACGACGGGCGAGTGGGCCGACACGCTGCGCGCCCGCTTCGGGGAGTACCGCGCTCCGACGGGCGTGAGCGCGCAGGAGGTGCGAAGCGTGAGCGAAGAGACCGAGCGGATCCGCAAGCGCGTGCGGGCGATTTCGCAGCGCCTGGGCCGACCGCTGAAGATCCTGGTGGGCAAGCCCGGGCTCGACGGGCACAGCAATGGCGCGGAGCAGATCGCCGTCAAGGCGCGGGACGTGGGCATGGAGGTGGTCTACGAGGGCATCCGGCTCACGCCGGAAGAAATCGCCCAATCCGCGCGCGACGAGGGCGTGCACGTGGTGGGCCTCTCGATCCTCTCCGGCTCCCACGGCGTGCTCGTCCTGGACGTACTCGATCGGTTGCGCGAGGCGGGAGCCGGCGATCTGCCCGTCGTGGTCGGCGGCATCATTCCCGAAGACGACGCGCGCAAGCTGCTCGCAGCGGGCGTGCGCCGCGTCTACACCCCGAAGGACTTCGATCTCACGCGGATCATGGGCGAGATCGTCGACGTCGTGTCGGAGTC
>JAOUNA010000278.1 GCA_029881215.1 Myxococcales bacterium
GAGCAGGGCGATCCCGGGGAACAGGAACTGGCGGCGCAGGCTCGCGAAGGTCGCGCGCCGCCAGGCGATCAGCGGGCCCACCCCGGTGAGCAGCAGCAGCGCGAGCGCGAGGCCGGCGATGCCGAGCAGCGACTGGTAGTAGGCGGGGCCGACGGCGATGCGCCTGCCGAAGGGCTCCGTGAACACGGGGAAGAGCGTGCCGACGAAGATCCAGCCGAGGATCGCGATGAAGATCCAGTTGTTGAGCAGGAAGCTCGCCTCTCGCGATACATAGGACTCGATGCGATTGGTGCTGTGCAGCTGACCCCGGCGCAGCAGCAGCGCACTGACGAAGGTGATCGCCGTGATCAGCACGTAGCCGAGGAAGACGGAGGTGAAGATGGGCGTCTGGGCGAAGGCGTGCACCGACTGCACCACGCCGCTGCGCGTGAGGAACGTGCCGAACAGGCAGAGCACGTAGGTGAGTCCGATCAGCAGCAGGTTCCAGGTCTTCAGCATGTCGCGCTTTTCCTGGATCATCACCGAGTGCAGATAGGCCGTGGCGGGGAGCCAGGGCATGAACGAGGCGTTCTCGACGGGATCCCACGCCCAGTAGCCGCCCCAGCCGAGCACCTCGTACGCCCAGCGGCCGCCGAGCATGATCCCGATCGAGAGGAAGAGCCAGGCGAACAGGGTCCAGCGCCGCGTCGTGCGGAACCACGCCGTTCCCAGCTCCCCCGAGATCAGCGCCGCGAAGGCGAAGGCGAAGGGGATCACGAACCCCACCAGCCCCGTGTAGAGCATGAGGGGGTGGATCATCATGGCCGGGTGCTGGAGCAGCGGGTTGAGGCCGGCGCCGTCGGACATCACCGCGCCGGGCGGAAGCTTCTCGAACGGATCGGTGATCCCCACCAGCAGCACCAGGAAGAAGATCGCGTTGGCCAGCAGGATGGCGACGACCCACGGCATGAGTTCGCGGTTCCGGCGCCGGTTGAAGCCCACGCAGGCCGCGCCGTAGGCGCTGAGCATCCAGAGCCAGAGCAGCAGCGATCCCGCCTGACCGCCCCAGAGCGCCGCCAGGCGATACACCAGATCCATGTTGCGCGCGGAGTGGCTGGCCACGTACGCGAGCTGATAGTCGTAGGTGGCGAAGGCCGCGAAGAGCGTGCCCATCGCCAGCGTCACGAAGCCGAAGACGACCAGCAGGCTGCGCTCCGCCACGCGGAGCCAGTCGCTGCGCTGCGATGTGCCGGCGTAGATCGCGATCGCCGCGCCTGCAATCGCGATCAGCAGTGCGAAGCGAAGAGCGTACGCTCCGAGATCGGACATCGCGGTTCCTCCCGGGCTGCGACGAGGTCGCGCCCCTGCGCGAATCTAGCTAGTTGAGGGATGCTGCGCGGGTGTCTGCGCTCGGATCGCCTTCGAACTTGGACGGACACTTGGCCATGACCTTGTCGGCGCGGAAGTGTCCCCCGTCCTGCGTCTGCACCAGCTGGCCCTCGACGACCACTTCGGCGCCTTCCTTGAAGAGGTCCGGGGTCTCGAGGCTCCCGAATACCACCGGGAGCAGCGCGCTGGGGGCGCCCTGCTGCGCGTGCGGAGGCTCGCCCTGCACCGTGAAGCGCACCTGCATCGCCGCGACGTCGCGCTCGATGGATCCGAGGGCCACGTAACCGTGCACCCGCGAATGCTTTCCGGCGCGTGCGTCCGCCGCGTTCTGGAACTCATCGAGCGATTTGTAATACGTGAAGGCGGCACCCGGTGCGAGATTGGTGGCCGCGTACCACGCCATGAGGAGCGCGATCAGGGTCGCGCCTGCCGCGATCTGGAATCCTTTGGACATGCCGCGCAGCGTATCGAATGGGGCGCGGCAGGTCAAAGTCGAGCGCCGCGAAACGCGACGAAAACCGAGCACTTGCGGTATCGCCTTGGTTGACAATCCAGGCTCCCACGGCTAATCCGCAGGGCCATGACCGCGAGCTATGCGCGCCGCACCGCCGCGCTCGAGCCCTTCCTGGCGATGGAGGTGATGGAGCGCGCTTTCGCGCTGGAGCGGGAAGGCGCGCGCGTGCTGCATCTCGAGGTCGGCGAGCCGGATTTCCCCCCGCCGCCGGCCGCGATCGAGGCGTGCGTGCAGGCGCTGCGCGCCGGCGAGACGCGCTACACGGACAGTCGCGGCCTGGTCGCGCTGCGCGAGGCGATCGCGGCCGACTGCGCGCGGCGCTTCGAGGTACAGCTCGACCCCGAGCGCGTGATCGTCACGAGTGGCACCTCCACCGCCATGCTGCTCGTCTTCTCGTTGCTCGTCGACGCGGGCGACGAGGTCGTCCTGGGGACGCCCCACTACCCCTGCTATCCGAACTTCGTGCGGGCCTGCGGCGGCACCCCGGTCTTCGTGGCGACCGATCCGGAGCGCGGCTATCCGCTCGACCCGGAGACGGTTCGCGCCGCCCTCACGCCGCGCACCCGGGCCATCCTGGTGAGCTCGCCCGCCAACCCGACCGGAGCCGTGCAGTCGCGCGAGACGCTGCGCGCGATCGCGGGGCTCGGCATCCCGCTCGTCTCCGACGAGATCTACGACGGGCTCGTCTACGACGGCGTGCGCGCGACCTCGGCCCTGGAGATCAGCGACGAGGCCTTCGTGCTGGACGGCTTCTCGAAGCGCTACGCGATGACGGGCTTCCGGCTCGGCTGGCTGGTCGCGCCGCGCGCTGCCCTGCGCACACTCCAGACGCTGCAGCAGAATCTCTTCATCTCGGCCAACCACTTCGTGCAGCACGCCGGAATCGCCGCGCTGCGCGAGGGCACGGAGACCGTCGCCGCGATGCGCAGCGCCTACGAGAAGCGGCGCGGACGGCTCGCGGAGGGCCTGCGCGCGCTCGGCTTCCGGGTGCCGGCGCTGCCCCAGGGCGCCCTCTACGTGCTGGCCGACGCGCGCGCCTTCGACGCGGATTCGAGGCGCCTGGCGTTCGCGCTGCTCGAGCGCGCCCACGTCGGCGCCGCGCCGGGCATCGATTTCGGCAGCGCGGCGGAAGGCTGGCTGCGCTTCTGCTGCGCCGTCTCCGAGGCCACCCTCGACGAGGCGCTCGAGCGCATGGCGCGCGTGCTGCCGGAACTGGGCGCGCGTTGAGCGGCGCGCGGCGGCGCGCGGCTCGCGTCACGGAGGCGGAGCGCGTCGCCAGCGCGGCCAACGCGCAGCAGTTTCCCGCGCCGTCCCTGCCGGAGGTGGCCTTTCTCGGCCGATCGAATGTCGGGAAGTCGAGCCTGCTCAATCGCCTGGTGGGCCGGCGCCGGCTCGCCTTCACGAGCGCGACACCCGGCAAGACGCGGCTCGTGCACTGGTATCGCGCCGCGCGATCCGGCCGCGACGCGCTGCTCGTGGATCTGCC
>JAOUNA010000279.1 GCA_029881215.1 Myxococcales bacterium
AGCTGCGCGAGCAATCGTCGGCCCAGGGGATCCAGGTCGCGGAGATCGAGGGCGAGCTGCACACGGTCGAGCGCGCCGTGGCGTCCGATCAGGAATCGCTCGCGTCTGCCGAGACCGAGGTGCGCGTAGCGCGCGCGACGTTGGAGGTGCTCGAAGGCGAGCGCGACAGCGCCAGCTCGGAGTTCGTGGAGGTGCTGACGCGAATCGCCCGCTCCGAGGATCGGCTCGCCACCATCGAGGACCGGATCGCCGAGCTGGAGGCGCGCATGCGCGGCGCGGACGAAGGCCTCGAGGTGGGTCAGAGCGAGGCGACCCGCGCCGATCGCGAGCAGAAGGATCTCGAAGAGGGCCTGCGCAATCTCCTCGCGGAGCGCGATCGCGTGATGAGCGCGCTGCGTCGGGCGCTGGAGATCCACGCGGAGGCGGTGAAGCGCGAGCGCGCCGCGTCGGAGCGTGCGCAGGAGGCGCGCGAGATCGCCGAGGGTCGCCGCGGGCGCCTCGCATCGCTGCGGGAGATGCTCGAGAGCCGAGACGACGTGGGTGAGGGTACGCGACATCTGCTCGCTGCGGATGCGTCGGCGCGCGATCGTTACGGGATCCGCGCGCTGCTCCGCGATGTCCTCGAGGTGGGTCGGGAGGACGAACACGCGGTCGAGGCGGTGCTCGCGGACCGCGCGGAGGCCATCGTCGTCGAGAGCGCGCAGGGCGCCGTCTTCGCGATCGAGGCGTTGCACGCGGCGCGGGCGGGACGCGGGGTGTTCCTGGCGGCGCTGCCGCCCGAGGCCGAGGCGGGCGGATTCGTGCCGCTCGGCCAGCCCCTGCTCGAGCGGGTGCGACCCCGGCCGGGCTACGAAGACGTGGCGCGTGCGCTGTTCGGGCGCGTGAATCTCGTGGAGAACCTGCACGAGGCGCTGCGCGTCTACGGTGGCGGACGGATTCCCGCGACGTTCGTCACGCCGCGCGGCGATCTGTTGACGCCCGATGGCGTGGTGCGGGGCGGTGAGGGCGGAGAGTCGGGGCATCTGGGCCGCGTTCGCGAAGTGCGGGAGCTCGAGGCGGAGGTGGCTCGGCTCGACGAGCGCATCGCGGTGGACGCGCGCGCGAGTCACGAGGCGCGCGACGCGCTGGCCCGTGCCTTCGACGATCTGGAGAACTTCCGGAACCGACACCACACCGCGGCGTTGGCGGTGGCCAATCACGAGAAGGACCTGGAGCGAACTCGCGAGCGCGTGAAGTCGCTGGGCGAAGTCCAGGAGAGCCGGGTCAGCGAGCGATCGGAAATCCTCGCCGAGGTCGAGGCACTCAAGAGCGAGCGCACGAGGCTGGGACAGAGTCTCGAAGCGGCGCGGCAGGAGCGCACGAGCCGTCAGCGCGACCTCGATGCGCTGGTGCTGAAGCTGGGCTCGGCGAGCCGGGAGCTCACCCGCGTCGAGATGATCGCCACCGAGCGACGCGTCGAGCACGCGGGGCGGGCGGAACGCTGCGAGCGACTGCGCGAGGCCTGCGAGCGGGCGCGCAGTGCGGTCCAGGAGACGAGCAGCTGGATCACGCGTCGCGAGCGAGAGATCGAGACCGCGGAGGCGCGGCGCGAGGAGCTGGCGGCCGTGATCGAGCGCGCGCGGGGAACGCTCGAGCAGCGACTGCGCGAGGAGGAGGCCGCGCGTGCGGGTCATGACGAGAAGCGCGACGCTTTCGAGCGTGTCTCTGCACAGGTGAACGAGTTCGAGGAGTCGCTGCGCGTGCTGCGCGCCGAGATCAGCGCGCAGCGCGAGGCGCTCGGCCAGGGCGAGCTGCGGCTCCGCGAGGCGGAGATGAAGCGGGATCACCTCGATGCGTCGACGCGCGAGAAGTGGGAGATCGAGCTCGCGAGCTGGGAGATGCCGGCGGCGGAGGCGGGCGTCCCCGCCGCCGCGCAGCCCACGCGTGAGGTGCCCGCCGCCGAGGATCGAGTGCCGGACTCCGAGGAAGAAGACGAGCCGGCGCCGGACGCGCTGCGCGAAGCGCGGGCGAACGCGGAGCTGGCGGCGCTGCCGGCGCGCGAGCGCCGGGAGGCTCTCGAAGAGGTGCGCCGCAAGATGCAGGCGCTGGGGGAGGTGAATATCGGGGCCATCGAGGAGCACGAAGAGCTCGGCGAGCGCTTCCGCTTCCTGAGCGAGCAGAAGCAGGATCTCGAGTCCACGCTCGCGTCGCTGCGCGACGCCATTGCGCGCATCAACCGGACCAGTCGCCGTCGCTTCCGGGAGACGTTCGAGGCCGTCAGCAAGCGTTTCTCGGAGAACTTCCCACGGCTCTTCCGGGGGGGTCGCGCCAGCCTCACACTCACCGAGTCGGAGGACGTTCTCGAGGCGGGCATCGAGATCATGGCCATGCCGCCGGGCAAGCGCTTGCAGAACGTCAACCTTCTGTCCGGCGGTGAGAAGACGCTGACGGCGATCGCGCTGCTGGTCGCCGTCTTCCAGGTGCGTCCCTCGCCCTTCTTCCTGCTCGACGAGGTCGACGCCGCCCTCGACGATGCGAACGTCGGTCGCTTCAACGAGATCGTGACCGAGCTCGCCACGGAGAGCCAGTTCGTGCTGATCACCCACAACAAGCGCACCATCGAAGTCGCCGATGTGCTCTACGGCGTGACGATGGAGCGCAAGGGCATCAGCAAGATCGTCGCGGTGGAGATGCACTGAGGTTGCCCGCGCGGCGGGGCGCGGCCGAGCGGTGCTCGAGCCCGCTGGATCGAGTCCGCGGGCCGCGTGCTGAGCGGAGCAGTGGTATGTTCCGCGCCCCATGGTCGAAGCATTGATCCAATCCTTCGCGGTCTGGGCGCGCGCCCATCCGTTCGTCCTGTTGCTCGGCGCCTTTGTCGTGCCGGTGTTCCTGCTGACCGTCGCCGAGCTGGCGCGCGTGCTGCGGCGCGCGCGAGCGCCCGAGCTGGCCGAGCCGGCGCCGGCTGCCGCCCCCGTCGCGGGCGCCCCGAGCGAGGCGGCGGCTGCCGCGCCGGCAGCGCCCGCGCGCCTGCACGAGCGCTTGCGCCGCACGAGCGACGCGCTGGTCGGGCGCCTCGGCCAGCTGCTCGGAGGTCGGCGCGTCGACGACGCATTGATCGACGAGCTCGAAATGCTGCTCTTCGGTGCGGATCTCGGCGTGCAGACCGCCCAGAGCCTGCTCGATGCAGTGCGCAAGCGCGCGGTGGGAGAGGATGCGCACACGGTTCGCCGCGTGCTTCGCGACGCGATGCTCGAGAAGCTGCGCCGTGTGGAGCCCGAGACGCGGCTTCGGATCGCGGCGCGCCCGCACGTGATCCTCGTGCTCGGGGTGAACGGCTCGGGCAAGACCACGACGATTGGAAAGCTCGCG
>JAOUNA010000367.1 GCA_029881215.1 Myxococcales bacterium
TCTAGACCTGAGAGTTCTTCTAGTATTTTCGGGATCTTGGAGATAGATTCCTGAACGTAATTCTCGCCCACGTGGCGCAGTCCCGCGCGCACGGCCGCGGCCACCAGCGCGGCGGGCTTGCGCTTCGACACGCCGACGAGGGCGATCTCGTCGGCGCGCCGCCCCGCGCGCTGTGCGGCGCGCGCGATGCGCTCGCGCAGCGCGGCGAGCCGCGGCGCGATCGCTTCGGCGCCGCTGCTCATGGGAGGTGGACGGCGACGCCAGCCGCGCGCAGCAGCTCGAGCGTCTCGTCGAGAGGCAGGCCGATCACGTTGGTTTCGCTGCCCTCGATGCGTTCGATGAAGCGTCGACCTTCGCCCTGGACCGCGTAGGCCCCGGCCTTGTCCTGCGACTCGCCGCTCGCCACGTAGGCGCGGATTTCTTCGCGGTCCGCCATCCGCATCGAGACGCGGCTCTCCACGCTGGCACGCCATAGCTCGAGCGTGTCGCTGCGGGCGATCGCGACACCGGTGATCACGCGATGCGTGCGGCCCATCAGGCGCCCGAGCATTTCCTCCGCGTGCGCTTCGCTTACCGGCTTGCCCAGCACGCAGTCGTCGAGCACCACGATGGTGTCGGCACCGAGCACCACGCGAGCGGGTGTGGTGCCGGTCTGGCGCGCCACATCCAGCGCCTTCGCATCCGCGAGGCGCGCGACCAGAGCGGAGGGGGTCTCCCGAGGCAGCGGCGCCTCGTCGATCTGCGCCGGCCGCACCTCGAAGTGCAGTCCGGCGCGCGCGAGCAGCTCCCGGCGGCGGGGTGAGCTGCTGGCGAGCAACAGGGGCAGGGGTTGGGATGCGGACATGCTGCGCAGAGTATGACCGGCCCGCCGCGTCTTGCCGCCCGCGCGCTTGCTGCAATTCGGTCGGGGAATCGGGTAGCCTCGCCCGCACATGGGTGGCGCACGACGTGCCGGGCTTGCACGGGCTGCGTTGGCGGGTGGGGCCCTGAGCACGCTGCTGACGTTCGGCTGCGCGGGCAGCGATCTCGTGGTCGAGGGCGGCCGGCTGCGCCACCCGCGCCAAGGCTATTCCGTTGCCATCCCTTCGCAGCCGCCCTGGACCCGCATTTCCGCGGACGACATCGATCTGGCCTACCGCGCTCCCGGCGCGGCCTTCATGAGCCTCCAGTCGCGCTGCAACCGGCCTCTCGCTCGCCCGCAGGTCATGGCCCGCCACCTCGTGATCGGCCTGCCCGAGCGCGTGGTGCGTCAGGCGGGGCCCGTCGGCGTCGGCGAGTGGCCCGGCTGGGTCCAGGTGTTCGATACGCTGCACGAGGGCGCCGCGGTGCGCGTCAAGACGGTCACGATCGTCGCCGGGCGCTGCACCTTCGACTGGGTGCTGAGTGCGCGAGCCGGCTTCGAGCAGGCCGAGCCGAGCTTCGACGCGTGGTGGCAAAGCTTCGAGTACGAGCCGGGGGAAGCCGCGGTCGGGCGCAGGGAGGAGCCGAAATGAGCGTGGAACCGTCGATGCACCCGAGCAACGCGGGCTCCGAGGCGACCGTGCACGCGCGCGTGACGGTCTTCGGCGCGTGGATCCTCGAGCGGGTCGATGCCTGCGGCCAGTTTGCACTGCTGTGGCTCTGGACGCTGCGCGCGGCCACGCGCCCGCACTTCCCTGTCCTGGAGACGGCGCGGCAGATGGAGGCGATCGGGGCGCGCTCCACCACGATCGTCCTGATCACGGCGCTGTTCACGGGCATGGTGCTGGCGCTGCAGACGGGCATCGCGCTGGCGCGCTTCGGCGCCAAGCCCTACGTGGGGAGCGTGGTCGGTCTCTCGCTGGCGCGCGAGCTCGGCCCGGTGCTCACGGCGCTGATGGTCGGCGGCCGCGTCGGCGCCGGCATCACCGCCGAGATCGGCGCGATGCAGGTCACGGAGCAGGTCGACGCCATCCGCTCCATGGGTGCAGACCCGATCCAGAAGCTGGTGCTGCCCCGCGTGATCGCGGCGACGCTGGCGCTGCCGCTGCTCACCGTGATGGCCGACGTGCTCGGCGTGATGGGCGGCATGTTCCTCTCCTGGGCGCAGTTCGGCATCGATCCGAACTTCTACCTCCAGACGGTCTTAA
>JAOUNA010000102.1 GCA_029881215.1 Myxococcales bacterium
ACCGTGAACGATTTTGCGTCCGGCATCGTCAAGACCTTCGTCTTCGGCTGGATCATCGCCATGGTGGGCTGCTTCTCGGCCTTCCGGACGACGGGCGGCACGGTGGGTGTCGGCCGCGCGACGACGCGGGCCGTGGTCACGGCGTCGATCGCCGTGCTGGTGTCGGATTTCTTCCTGACGCAGCTGCAGGTGATTCTGTGAGCGAGGCTGCGGCGCGCGAGGTGGTGATCGAGCTCCAGGACGTGCGCCGTTCGTTCGGCGGCCATGCGGTGCTGCGCGGCGTGAATCTCGAGATCCTCGCCGGCGAGACGTTCACCATTCTCGGCGGCTCGGGCAGTGGAAAATCGGTGTGCCTCAAGCACATGATCGGGCTGCTCAAGCCGGATTCCGGTCGCGTCCGGGTGTTCGGACAGGACATCACGCGGCTGCCCGAGCATCGCCTCGTGCCGATCCGCCAGGCGGTCTCCATGGTGTTCCAGAGCGCGGCGCTCTTCGATTCCCTGAGCGTGTACGAGAACGTCGCCTATCCCCTGCGCGAGCACATGCGCTGGCCCGAGGCGCGCATCGCCGCTCGGGTGCGCGCGTGTCTGAGCGCGGTCGGGATGGAGGGCGTCGAGTCGATGATGCCGGCGGAGCTCTCCGGCGGCATGCGCAAGCGCGTGGGAGTGGCCCGCGGCATCGCGCTCGAGCCTCGCGTGATCCTCTACGACGAGCCCACCACGGGCCTCGATCCGGCCAATCAGCAGCGCGTGGGCGACCTGATCCGCAGCCTGCAGCAGACCCTGCGCATCACGTCGGTCGTGGTGACCCACGAGCTGGATCTGTGCTTCAGCGTCTCCGACCGCGTGGCGCTGCTCAAGAGCGGTAGAATCGCAGCGATCGGCACGGCCGAGGCGATGCGCGCGTCGGATCAGGTCGATGTCCGGGCGTTTCTGGACGGCGTGCGCGATTCGATCGAAGACGAACCGGGGGGGCGAGTCAGCCATGGACGGTAATCGGCGACTGAGTCTGGTGGTGGGCGCATTCGTGCTGATCGCCATCGGCGCGGCGGCGCTGGCGATCCTCTCGCTCTCCTCGCAGCAGGGCGTGTGGAAGGATCGCTACCGGCTGGTGGGCTACTTCGACAACGTGCAGGGGCTCATCCCCAACGCCCCCGTCTGGCTGGCGGGCAAGCAGGTGGGCCGCGTCGCGAGCGTCGACTTCGAGGATCGCGAAGCCGGCCGACCCGCCGTGCGCGTCGTGCTGCAGATCGATCGCGACGTGCAGGACCAGATCCGGGAGAACTCGATCGCCTCGATCGGAACGATCGGCCTGCTCGGCGACCGCTACGTGGCGGTCTCGTTGGGTACGCGCGAGCGGCCCGCGCTGCAGGAGGGGGGGGAGCTGGGCACGGTGAATCCCACCGACGTCAACCTGATGATCGACAAGGGCGCGGTCGCGCTCGAGAGCGTGGCGGTACTGGCCTCCAACCTCAACGAGGTGGTCTCGACCTTCCGCTCGAATGTGGGAGGGGAGCGCCTGGCGGAATCGATCAGCGCGGTGGCGGACATCGTGGATGAGATCCAGGACGGCGGTGGGCTGCTCCACAGCCTCATCTACGACCATTACGAGGGGAGCGGCGTGCACAGCATCGAGCGATCGCTGGTGACGTTCGAGGGCATCCTCCAGGAGATCGCGCACGGCAACGGGGTGCTGCATTCCCTGATCTACGACGAGCTGCAGGAGCAGGATCTGGTGCTCGAGGCGCTCGCGGCCGGAGCGAAATTCAACAGCATTCTCGGAAAGGTCGACAGCGGCGAGGGGACCCTCGGTCTGCTGGTCAACGACCCCACGCTCTACGAGGAGATCAAGCTCCTCGTCGGCGGCGCGCGGCGCAGCACCTTGGTGCGCACCATGATCGACCTGTCTTCGGGCGGGGAGTAGCGCCGACCCGACGCTGCGGGCGGGCTCCCGGGGCGGCGCGAGAGCGGCTACGGCGAATGGCTCGCTCGCCTCGCGGAGCATCTTGTCGGGCCATTGCCACTGGGCATGTTGCAGCTGGGACTGACGCGGGATGGGCTGCGCTTGATTTCGCCTCCACCGCTCTCGCGCCGCCCCGGGAGCCCGCCCCACGGCCTCGAGGTCGAACCGCTTCTAGGTCGCCGGTGGCTCGCTGCACTCGGCCGCGGTGAGTGCGACCGCGCTGATCACCAGCGCTTCGTCGATGTGGTAGCGGCCGTGAAAGGTGCGAGCGCCCCGGGCGGAGGGCTTCTCGTCGCGACACAGGCGCGCGGTGAAGCGCGCCGCCTCGGGATCCAGATCGATCTCGGCGTCGCGGAAGCCGAGGAAGGCCCCCGTGATCGGGAAGTAGCACTTGTAGAGGCTCTCCTTGGCGGTGAACAGCACCGTGCCCCAGCCGACCGCCGGCGCCGCGGGCAGCGCCCCGAGCCGCGCGCGCTCCGGCTCCGCGGTGATGCGTTCCACGAGCGGTGCGCTCAGCGGTCGGGCCGGCTCCGCATCGAGGCCGAGTCCCACCAGGGCACCGCAGCGCGCGACCGCCGCCGCGCAGAAGCCGCGGCAGTGGGTGAGGGTACCCACCACGCCGGGTGGCCAGCGCGGGGCGCGGTTCTCCCCGCTCAGCAGCGCGAAGCCCTCGATGCCGAGCCGTGCCAGCGCGCGCCGCGCGCAGGCGCGGCCCAGCGCGAACTCGCGGCGGCGATTCTCGCCGAGGCGCTCGGCCCAGGCGCGCTCTGCCGGATGCAGCGGCTCGCGCTCCATCTCCGGCGTGGCGCGCACCACGATCACGTCCTCCGGGAAGAGCGACGCGATCACGTGTCGTTCTCGCCGCGCACGCGCTGTCGCCCGCGCTTGAGGGCCGCGCGCCGCTTCTTCGCGCGCAGCGCGCGCTCGTGCGCCGCGCGGCTCGGTGCGGTCGGGATGCGCAGGCGGCGCGCGCGCAGCGCGTCTCGCACCAGCTCGGCGAGTCGCTCGCGCGCGAGCACTCGATTGCGCGCCCGCGAGCGGAATCGACCCGCGTGCACCACGAGCTGGCCGCGTCGGGTGAGGCGGCCAGCGAGGCGCTGCAGCAGGCGCTGACGCTGGCCCGGCGTCAGGGCTTCGCTCTCCGCCACACTCCAGCGCAGCGTGACACGCGTGCTGGTCTTGTTCACGTGCTGTCCTCCCGGTCCGCCGGAGCGACTCGCGGTCTCGCGCAGCTCGCCGGACGGGATGAGCAGACCGGGACGGATCGGCAGATCGTCGTGCGCCCGCATGGACCGGAACAAACCAGCTCGCGGCGCCACGCACAAGGCGCGGGGGCAGGGGGGCGCGTCCGGCGCTCGCTCTCCGCGTCGGCGACGCCCCGGCGTCAGGCGGCGCCGCCGATGCGGTCGAGCGCGCGCGCGGCGGCACGGCGCAGATCGGGATCGCCCGCGGTTCGCGCCGCGCTGCGCAGGGCCGTGGCCGCCGCGGGCGGGACGCGCGCGGCGTTGCGCGCGCCGAGCGCGCCCAGGGCCGTGGCCGCGATGCGTCGGCTGGCGGCGTCGTCGTCGCCACGCAGCGTCTCGCAGAGCCGCTCGAGCACCTCTGCGGGCGGATCCAGCAGCGCTGCGAGGCCCGCCAGCGCGGCGCGCCGCACGGCTGCGTCGCGGTCCTGCGTGGCGGCGAGCAGGGCCCGCGCGGTCTCGGAGCGGTCGGGCGCGAGTCCGCGCAGCGCGTGCACCAGCATGCGCCGCGCCACCGGCCGCGGGTCCGCGTGGCTGCGCTCGAGCAGCACCGGCAGCACCTCCGGCTGCAATCGCCCGAGATCCACCAGCAGCTTGGTCGTGGCCCAGCGCACGTGGCGATCCGGCGCGCCGCTCGCGTCGATCAGGACCGGCAGCAGCTTGAGGGAGGGCGGCTCGAAGCGTGGGTAGGTCAGTGCGGCGCGCCAGCGGCGCATCGGCTCCTCGCCGCGCAGCGCGCGATCCAGGCCGCGGCGCACCTGCGCATCGCGCGGCGCGAGCTGCGCGAGCGCCCGCGACGCGGCGCTCGCCACGCCGTGGACCGGATCGGCCAGCCGTTCGCACAGTGCCTCGACGAACAGGGCTGCCGACGGATCCCGCGCGGCGTCGGCGCACGCGCTGCGCCGCTGCTCGGGATCGTCGCTGCGCAAGCGCTCGACGATCGGGTGGGTCACGCGAGCGTCCAGCGCGCCACCAGGGGGTCGTCGCCGTCGCGTCGCACGCGCGCCTCGCGCTCGAGCTTGAGCAGATGCGAACACACGGAATCGTGCGCGGGGATGTGAAGTGCTACGGGATAGTCGGCGTAGATCGTCTCCACGATGTCGGCGATGCGGGTCTGGCCGCGCTCGAGCGCCGCCAGGATCTCGCGCTCGCGCTGGATGCGGTGCTCGATGTATTCGCGCAGCTTTGCCTGGCCGTCGGCGATGCGCGGCCCGTGCGCTGGATAGATCGCCGCGGGCGACTCGGCGAGCAGTCGCTCCAGGGAGTGCAGGTAGGCGGCCAGATCGCCGCCGTCGGCGGGAATCACGGTGGTGCCCACGCCCAGCACGTTGTCGCCGGAGAAGATGGCACGCTCCTCCTCGAGAACGAAGCAGAGATGGTCCCGCGCGTGACCCGGCGTGTGGATCGCGCGCAGCGTGGCGCCTTCGGTGTGGAGCCGCGCACCGTCTGCGATGGCCGTGGGCTCCACGGGGCACGCCGCGTCGAACTCGGGCGCGGGGAGCTTGGAGACCCGCAGCGGGCCGTAGCGTTCGAGCACGGAGGCCACGCCGCCGATGTGGTCCACGTGGCCGTGGGTGAGCACGATCTCCTGGATGCGGCAGTCGGCCTCGAGCAGCGCCCGCTCGAGGACGGGCAGGTATTCCGGCACACCCTGTGCGGTGTCGAGCAGGATGCGCTCGGCTCCGGTTCCGATCAGATACGTGTTGGTGCCCGGCCCCGTGAACAAGCCCGGGTTCTGTCCGAGGGCGACGACCACGCGCTCGGACCAGACGTCCACGTCGGGCAGCTGCATGCCGATCATCGTGGGTGCCGTGGAGCGCGTCACGCAGCGCCCGCCACGGTCATGCGCGCGACGCGCAGCGAAGGCGCCGCCACCCGCGACAGCCAGAGCAGATCCGATCCGATCGCGTCTATGTCGGCGAGCATGTCGCCGAGATTTCCGGCGATGGTGATCTCCTCCACGGGTCGCGTGAGCGCGCCGGCTTCGATCCACAGACCCGCGGCGCCGCGCGAGTAGTCGCCGGTGACCGGATTGAAGCCCATGCCGATCAGTTCGGTCACCAGCAGGCCACGCGGCGTATCGGCGACGATCTCTTCCAGGGATCGCTCGCCCGGCTCGAGCCACAGATTCGTGGCGCCGACGCTCGGCGGGCTCCCCGCGCTGCGCACGGCGTTGCCGGTGGAGCGGCCGCCGACCTTGCGGGCCGCGTAGCTGTCGAGCAGGTAGGTCGCGAGCCGGCCGCGCTCGATCACGATGTTGCGGCGCGTCGGCAGCCCCTCACCGTCGAAGGGCCGGCTCCCCAGTCCGCCCGGCAGGCGCCCGTCGTCGATCACGCTGACGCATGCGCTCGCCACGCGCTCGCCGAGCTTCCCGGCCAGGAAGCTGCTCTGTCGGTAGACGGCGTAGCCGCTCACGCAGGCGACCAGATGCCGCAGCAGGCTCGCCGCGGTGATCGGATCGAAGATCACCGGCACCTCGCACGTCGGCACCGGGCTCGCCCCGAGGCGGCGCAGCGCGCGCGCGGCCGCACGCCGACCCACGCTCGCCGGGTCTTCGAGGGCCGCGAGTCGGTGCGCGACGCTCATCCAGTAGTCGCGCTGCATGGAGCCGTCCTGCCGGGCGATCGGCTCCGAGAAGATGGCGTGCGAGGCCGTTTCGTACGCGCCGAGGAATCCCGCGCTGTTCCCGTACACCACCTGGGCGAAGTCCGAGCTCACCTGCGAGCCCTCGGAGTTGACGATGCGCGGATCCGCCTGTCGCGCCGCGGCCTCGGCGCGACGCGCGTCCTCGATGCGCGCCTCCGCCGATACCGAGCGATCCTCCGCCGCGCTGAGGCCGAGGTCGAGCCCCTGCCAATCGCTCGCGAACGGCTCTTCGGGCAGACCGGCAGCGGGATCCTCCGCGGTGGCGCGCGCCAGGGTCACGGTCTCCTCGGCCATGCGGGCCACGGCGGCGTCGGTCAGGTCGCTGGTCGAGGTGAGGGCCGAGCGCGCGCCCGCGTCGCCGGGCATCAGCGCGCGGAGCCCCAGGACGCGCTCGCGCGCCTGCTTGACGAAGTCGATCTCCTCGCCCCGCACGCGTGCCTCGAGCGTGTCGCCCTGAATCAGCAACGCGTCCGCCGCGCCGGCGCCGGCCTTGCGCGCGCATGCGAGCGCGTGCTCCACGATTTCGAGCGGTGCGCGCCGCATCGCTTCGCTCACCCCTGCGTGCCTCCCACGGTGAGCTCGTCCACCCGGATCGTGGGGAGTCCCACGCCGACCGCCACGCTCTGGCCGTCCTTTCCGCACGTGCCGACGCCGCGATCCAGCGCGAGGTCGTTGCCGATGCGCGAGACGCGCGTCAGCACGTCGGGTCCGTTGCCGATCAGGGTGGCGCCCTTGAGCGGTGCTCCCAGCCTGCCGTTCTCGATCCGATAGGCCTCGCTGGCGCTGAACACGAACTTGCCGCTGGTGATGTCGACCTGACCGCCGCTGAAGGAGACGGCGTAGATGCCGCGCTCGACGGAGCGGAGGATGTCCTGCGGATCGTCGTCGCCCGCCAGCATGAAGGTATTGGTCATGCGCGGCATGGGGATGTGGGCATAGCTCTCGCGGCGGCCGTTGCCCGTGGGCGCCGTGTTCATGAGCTTCGCGTTGAGGCGGTCGTGCAGATAGCCGCGCAGCACGCCGTTCTCGATCAAGACGTTCCGCTGCGTCTCGGTGCCCTCGTCGTCTACGTTGAGCGACCCGCGCCGGCCGGGCAGCGTGCCGTCGTCGACGACGGTGACCCCTTCGGCGGCCACCCGCTCGCCCAGCCGATCCGAGAAGGCAGAGGTCTTCTTGCGGTTGAAGTCGCCCTCGAGGCCGTGTCCGATGGCCTCGTGGAGCAGGATGCCGGGCCAGCCCGGACCGAGGACGACGGTCATCGCACCGGCCGGACACGGCTCCGCCTCGAGATTCAGCGCCGCGATGCGCACCGCTTCCTCGACCAGCGGCCGCCAGCGCTCCGGCTCCAGCAGCAGGTCGAAGGCGTGGCGGCCGCCCATGCCCTGGTAGGACGCTTCGCGTCGCGCGCCGTCGCCGGATTCGGCGATCACCTGTACGTTGAGCCGCACGAGCGGACGCACGTCGCCGACGAGCGTGCCGTCGCTGCCCGCGATGAGCAGCTGGCGGTGCTGCGCGATGCAGCTCGCCATCACCTGCTTCACGCGAGGGTCGAGTCGCCGCGCGTAGCGGTCGATCTCTTCGAGCAGCGCCACCTTGCGCTGCACGGGAACGTCCGTCGGTGCTTCGGCCACGGGATAGAGATCTCGAGCGCCGCGCGCGTTCGCGGCGACCGCGAGCGCGCCGCCGCCGCCGGCCTCTCGCGCGATGGTCCGAGCCGTGCTCGCTGCCACGCGGAGGCTCTCCACGGTGACGTCGTCGGAGTGGGCGTAGCCCTGCCGTTCTCCGTTCTGCGCGCGAACCCCGACACCCTGCTCGAGGTGCCGGTCGCCGCTCTTGACGATGCCCTCCTCGAGAACGACGGAATCCTGCGTCGTGTGCTCGAAGAAGAGGTCGGCGTAGTCGATCCTGCGTTCGAGCACGCTGTCGAGCGTGGCGGTCAGGCGCTGCTCGTCCAGTCCGAAGTGCTCGCGAAAGAAATGCAGGGCCGACGCCTGGGCCGGCGGCTTCATCGCTTCTCCTCATTCGGTGGTCGGCTCTCGGTCGCGATGCGATCGGGCAAGTCGGCGAGCGTAGCAAGGCTTTGCACGTCGATCGCGTGCATGCCGGCGGCGCGCGCGGGATCCAGGTCGTGCGCCCGGTCGTCGCCGACGAAGATCGCGCACTGCGCGGGCAGCCCGAGCGCTGCGAGGGCGAACGCGAAGATCGCGGGGTCGGGCTTGGCGGCCCCCGCCAGCGAGGGCAGCACCACCAGGTCGAGCCGTGCGCGCAGCGAGAGCCCGTCGAGAATGCCGAAGAGGCGGCGGTCGAAGTTGGAGACCACGCCCGTGGCGAATCCGCGCGCGCGCAGCGCAGCCAGCGCCGCGTGGGCCCCCTCGGCCACGATCCACGCATCGGCGCTCGCGAAGCAGGCAAAGAGGCGATCGAAGCACGCGCGCAGCGCCCCCGGCGCCGCGCGGACGCCCGCACGCTCGAACGTCGCGCCCGTGACCTCGCTCCACCAGGCGCGCTCGAGCGCGTCGATCTCGGCGGCCGCGGCGCCGGGAAACACCATGCGGGGTGCGCGGGCGAGGCTCTGGACGAGGGCCTCCCCCAGGCGGCGCGCGCAGGCTTCGATGCCGCAGGCCCGCGCGGCTCGCGCGTAGGTCTCGCCCGGAGGCTCGCGCGGCGCGATCAGGGTTCCCGCGGCGTCGAAGAGGACGGCGCGCGCGCCGGCCTCCACGTCACGACTCCGATCGGCGCGCCGAAGCGATGAACGTGCCCGGAAGATCGCGACTCGCGGACGCGCCGGCGTAGATCTGGATCAGGGGCGGCTCGAGGTGTGCGTCTCGGAACCAGCTCTCGACCTCCGTCTGCTCGAAGCCGAGCCAGGTGACGCCGAGCTCCTGGCGCATCCACTCGTGCTCGTGGCGCACGAAGTCCACGACGACGACCGCTCCGCCGCAGCGCACGCAGCGCGCCATCTCGCGAATGGCTTCGCCGGGGGAAGGCAAGTGCTGCAGCACCATGTGGGCGAGCGCCGCATCGACCTCGCGGTCGGCGAGGGGGAGCGCGCCGGCTTCGCCGTGCCGCAGCTCGATGCCTTCCAGATGCTCCGCCGCGAACTTGCTGCGCGCTGCGTCGATCATGCGCATCGAGTGGTCGACGGCGACGACGCGCAGCCCGAGACGCGCCAGCTCCGCTGCGAGGATGCCCGTGCCCGTGCCCACGTCGACGACCGTCAGGCCGGGATCCACCAGGCGCGAGATGGCCCGGGCGCGCAGCGCGTCGTCGTTGAAGACCTTGCGCAGCGCGTCCCATTCCGGACCCACGGCGTCGAAGAAGCTGCGCGTGCGCGCGGCCCGCGCCTGCATCACCTGGCCGAGTGCGGCCACGTCGCGTTCGCGGGTCGCATCGTGCTGCAGCGAGGCGCGCACGAGCTCCCACGCGTCCCGCCACGGACCGGCTTCCGGGACCGCGAATCGGTAGAAGACGTAGGTGCCGTCGCGCCGATCGCGCAGCAGGCCGGCTTCGCGCAGGATCGCCAGATGTCGGGAGACGCGCGACTGCGCCATGCCCAGCACGTCCATCAGCTCCTGGACGGCCAGCTCTTGCTGCTCGAGCAGCGCCAGCGCGCGCACCCGGGTGGGATCGGCAAAGGTCTTGAAGACCTTCTGCAGGGTTTCCATGCGCCCTAACGTACGATGGGACGGGCGAGCGTGCCCATCACGACGAATTTGACCGCTCCCCCCGTTCCGATCTCCACGCCCTGGGCGTTGAGTGCGCCTCGGATGTTGCTGCTGAGCGTGAAGCTGCCTTCGAGCCGCAGGGCGCTGGCCTCGAGGCTCGCGGCGTGTCCGAGGGTGCCGGTGAGCGATCCCGTCACGAGCGGCGAGCGGAGCTCCGAGGCGAGGATCTCCGCGCGCTGCTCGCCGCCCAGGCGCAGCTGCAGCGAGAGCTCTTCGAACGGGACCGCCAGCGGCAGCATGGGATGCTCGAGCGAGCCGTCTCGCGCGACCAGGTCGAGCGTTCCGTCGGGGCCGCTCTCGCCGAGCGCGACGTCGAGGGTCGCATCGGCTCGCCCCGCCAGCGCGGCCCCCGGATTCAGTGCCGCGACGGGGAGCCGGCTGAGGTCGACGTCGAAGAGCTCGCCCGAGCAGCGCGTCGGCGACGCCAGCGTCAGCGTTCCCGCCGCGTCGCCCATGTCGCTCCGCAGGGTGACGAAGAAGGCGGGGTCGCCTCGCAGCCAGGAGATCGACCAGCCGGGGCGGACCACCACGCGTTCGAAGGCGAACACGGTGCCGTCGGGTCGCGCCACGCGGACGTCGCGGGCCCCGAGCCCCGGCCCGAACAGCTGGAGCTGCAGCCCGAGGTCTCCGATCGTGACGCGCAGCCCGGTCGCGCGCTCGATGCGCCCCGCCAGCACGTCGCTCAGGTGGTCGTAGGGAAAGCGGAGCACCATGAAGAAGGCGGTCAGCAGCAGACCGGCGACCACCACGCCGGCGATGCGGCGCGAGCGACCCCGGTCCGGCAGCGTGGGTGCGGCGGCAACCATCACAACGGCTCGAACGACGAGACGGTGAACGTCACGTCGAG
>JAOUNA010000077.1 GCA_029881215.1 Myxococcales bacterium
CCTCCTGCGCGGCGGCGTGCGCGCGCCGGCCCGCCTCGGGGCCCATGGGGAGATTGATGTTGGGGCCGAGCGCGAGTGCGACACCCCACGAGCACATGGCGCAGTCCGGGTCGAGGCGCGCCGCGACCTCGAAGGAGCGGATCGCCGCCTCGTGATTGAAGCCGAAGACGAGGATGAGTCCCTGATCGAAGTAGCGCTGCGCCAGCGGGCTGCCGGTGGTTACGGGATGGTGGTGATCGCCGAGATTCTCGAGCAGCACGGGAGCGCCGTCGTCGGTCGGCGCAGGCTCCCGCGCCGCTTCCGCCCGTTCGCCATTGGTTCTGGCAGAGCAGGCCAGCGCGGCGGCCAGCGCGAGCGCGAGCAAGAGGCAGCGTGTCGAAGCGTGGGCGCGCACGTTTCGTCCTCCCGTTTCCATCCGTGGGCTCGGCTCATGACGCCCGGGCGCCAAACATCCGAGCATATCCGTCGAAGCGCTGCGACAACGCCAGCAGCAGCGGTGTGAAGACCGCCCAGCCGATGGCCAACGCGATCAGCGCTGCAGCCTCGTTGCTGAACTGGATCGCACCCAGGCGGTGACCCCCCAGATAGGCCAGTGGCCCCCCGACGGCTCCGGCGAGCGCCGCGATGCCCCAGCGTCCCCGCAGCCAGCGCAAGGAGACATTCAGGACGGTGGCGAAGAGGGGCCACATCAAGACGATCCAATACGGTGCGGTATGCGGCACGAGGATTCCGGAGGGATACGCCACCCAGTTCTGCCACACCAGAACGCTGTCGAAGATGGCGCCGATGGCGACCGCGCACAGCATGAGCTTCAGCTCCGACCGAGGCGCATCGGCCCGCAGCACGTGCATGGCCACGATGCACATCGCGATCAGCGCGCCGATCCACGGACGTTCCGCCGCGCCACTCAACACGCACGCGAACCAGCCCACTTGAAACAGCAGCAGGTTGGCGGGGACGTTGTTGAATTGTTGAATTCTCAACACGCGGGCAAACTCGACGCGAGAAAGTCCAACAATTCAGCACCGTCCCCGTTTGCTGCGCAGCGCGCCGATGACGCGGGTGACCACGGGGTGGCCTTCCAGGCTGTGCGGCAGCCCGCTCTCCTCCGCGCGCGGCGGGTCGAGCAGCCCGACGACGATCGCGGGTCGCCCGGTCTCGTCGCGGCCGATTCCGACCGAGACCACGCCCGGCAGCTCGAGCAGCCGGCTCGCGTGCTTCGCCTTGGTCTCTTTGATCGAAGGCGTCAGCGTCGATTCCTCACGGCGGGGGTGGCGCGCCGCTCAGCATAGCAGGGCGCGCACACACGCGAGCTTCAGGAGCCGAACCCGAGCGCGACCAATACGTTCTCGATGCGGTTGATCACGGTGGTGTTCTCGCTGCCCGCGAAGAGCAGTCCGACCAGGCGGCCGTAGTCGTCGAGTACCGCCGAGCCGCTGTCTCCGCCCTGGCTCATCGGGCCCGCCAGGAGCTGGTCGGCGAAGCGGGCCACGCGCCCGCCGCCGTACTCGACGTCCGCTGTCACGTCCACCTGCAGGATCTCACCGCGCGTCAGCGCCGTGGTGCGACCGCTCTTCTGGATGCCCATGCCGAGCTCGGCGCTCGCCAGGTCCACGATGCTGCCGATCTCGAGGATCTCGTCGCTCACATCCGCGTCGCGCAGCGGACGGGCGAGCGCCGCGTCGACGAGGTTCTCCACCAGCCGATCGCTCGTCGCGCGCAGGCGCGCGCGGCTGCCGAAGAGCCGCGCCAGGCGATTCGCGATCTCGGCGGTGGCGCGCGCGAGCGACCAGCGGCTCGGCGCGCCGATGAAGTGGATCGGTGCGAACGCCGCCAGATCGGCGAGGTGGTCTTCGGGATGGCGCCCTCCGTCGAGGACGCCGGGCTGCAGGATGGGGTCGCCCGGGCGGGCGTCGTTGCTGTTGGCGAGCACGTGGTTGTTGGAGAGGATCAGGCGCGCCCCGTCCTTCTCCAGCAGGCAGCCGAGGGTGCCGGCGGTGACCGCCCGATGTCCGATGCTGACGCCGCCCGGCGCGGGCCGCTGGCGGTCGGTGCGCGCGGCGAGCGCCCGCAGCCTGCCCGTCTGCACCACGTCGGTGGGCACGCCGTCGAGCTGGTCGGGAATCCGCGCGCGCAGCGAGAGATTCGACGCGCCGAGCTTCTCGGCAACCGAGCAGACGATGCAGGGCGTGGCATCCGATCCGCCCGCGCTGCGCTTCAGGCCCACGCCCGTGGCGACGACGTTCGGCCGGCGCAAGAGATCTGCGCGCGTGGCCGCGAGGACCGTCCTGGCGATCTGAATCGCGTCGCGCATGCAGGCGTCCTTGTCGCCGGCCGATGGGGTGGGGCGCAGCAGACGGAGCGAGGCAGGAATCGCCGGCTCGTCACCTCATCGGCGCGCAGCGCGCGCGAGAGCGTGAGGAGGGTCACGAAAGCGGCTGCGTCTTAGTCGCAATCCGCATCGCAGGCGTTGCCGTAGCCGTCGCGGTCGGTGTCGCAAGACAGCGTGGCCGCGGGCGACCACGGGACGTGGAGTCTCCGGGCGCGTCCGCTCAGCGCTTCAGCACGCCCGCAGACTTCGCGGTATGTGTGGCGATGGCGTCCATCAGCGCCGGGGAGAGGCAGTCGTAGGGCTCGAGCCCGAGCGCCTTCAGCCGCGACCGGACGGCCTGCATGTTCCCGGGATCCGCGCCCGACTCGATGATCGACGACACGAAGGCTGCGAACTCGGGCGGCGCCCAGCCCTGCTCCTTGGACAGCTCGGTGTGGATGAAGTCGAGGCCGAAGAACGGGTGCTTCTCGTTCTCGATGCGCCCGTACAGGTGAACGCCGCAGTCCTTGCAGGCGTGGCGCTGGATGGCCGCCTTCGGATCCACGATCGCGAGCTTCGCCTCGTTGGCCGTCACCTTCAGGTTGTCGCGCGGCACCACGGCCACCTGCGAGAACAGCGCCCCCTTGGGTTTCCAGCACTTCGTGCAGCCGCATACGTGATTGTGGGCGCACTGTCCCTTGATGGAGACGCTGACGGGATTCTTGGCACACTGGCAGGTCAGCGTGCCGCCCTTGAATTGCGCGGCGGCGGGCTTCGTGCCCCCGTCGACCGCCGGATGGATGGAGATCTTGCGGGTCATCGTCGATTCCTCCTGAGCCGAATTGCTCCTCTTCCCGGTGCTGCGCATCCGCAGGCGCGCGGCACGATCGGACCGCCGCGCTCCAGCGCCTCGCCGAGGCCCCGGAGTATAGGCAGTCTGGGCGAGCGGGGGCTCTGCCAGGTCCGATCGACGGGCCCTGGTTCGCGGGTCGCCCGGCGAAGCAGGACCGTGCGCGAGCGCAGCCCCTCGACGAGCAGGCCGTTTCCGTCGCGTGGCATCACGCGGTGGATCGAGAAGCGCGGGCCAGCGGCCCCACGGGCTGCTCCTTGGTGAGACAGCCCACTCCGCCGCCTTCGCGCGCGATCACCGCGCTCGGCACCCCGACGACCTCGCGGTCCGCGTAGAGGCTCTCGAGCACCGGGAGCGCTGCGGCGTCGTCGGGGCCACCGAGCAGGGGGGCCACGATCCCCCCGTTCACGACGTAGTAGTTCACGTAGGGAACGACAGCGCGGGGCCCTTCCGTCTCCGCGGTATACGGCAGCAGATCCATCTCGATGATCTCGAGCTCGCGCCCCTTGGCGTCTCGGGCCCTCCGCAGACGCCGCAGATTCTCCTTGCAGATGTCGTAGTTCGGATTGCGCTGATCGCGAACCGCCTGGGCGAGGACCACGCCCGGCGCGATGTACTCGACCACGTTGTCGACGTGGCCGTCGGTCTCCACGTCTTCGGCCAGACCTTGGGCGAGCCAGATCACCGTCTCGACCCCGAGGTAGTCGCGCAGGAACCGCTCCACATCGCGCTGGGTGCGCCCGAGATATCGATTGGCGTTGCGCATGACGCTCTCCGTCGTGATCAACGTGCCCTCGCCGTCGACGCAGATGCCTCCCCCCTCGCAGATCATCGGGGCGTCGTAGCTGCGGATGCCCAGGCGTTCGGCGAGCCGGGCACCGGCGGCCATGTCGGCCCGGCAGCGGATGCGCCCGCCCCAACCGTTGAAGGGCAGGTTCACCAGCGCCACGTCTCCCGCGTCGTTGCGCACGAAGATCGGGAAGCTGTCGCGAAGGTAGATCTCGTCCACGGGAACCTCGAACCAATCGACGGCCGCGAGGTCGCCCAGCGATTCGCGCGCACTCCCGACGTCCTCGGGATTGAGGAGCAGAGTCACCGGCTCGAAGCGGGCGACGGCCCGGACGAGCGCCGCGACCTCCTGGCGAGCGCCCTTCAGATCCTTGCGCCAGGGCACATCGGCGGGCCAGGCCATGTAGGTCCGCGCGTGGGGCGAGAAGCGCGCCGGCATGCGGAATCCATCCTGCACAGGGGTGCGATCGACGATTCCCATCGAAGACTCCTTTCTTGTTTCGATCGTGCGTCGGATCGGGTCAGTCTCCATCCCGCATGCGGCGTCTGCGCTGCGCTGGGGGGTCGGCTCCCGCGTGGAGGCGGCCTCCGTCCAGCGACAGAAGCTCTTTGTAGAGATCCGGGCGGCGATCCCGGTAGATGCCCCAGAAGATCCGATGCTTGCGAATCGCGTCGAGGTCGAGTTCCCGGACGAGCACTTCCTCCGACTCTTCGCCTGCTTCGGCGATCAGCTCTCCGGTGTGATCGGCGATGAAGGACGAGCCGAAGAAGCGCACGCTGCAGGTCCTGCCGGATTCGACGCCGATCCGATTGGCCGCCACCACGGGCACGATGTTGGCCGCCGCGTGGCCCCGCATCGCGTTCTGCCACGGCTTGCGTGCGATCGTATCGGTGGCATGCGGATCTTCGTCCGTCGGACAGGAGCCGATCGCCGTCGGGTAGATCAGGACCTCCGCGCCCTTGAGGGCGAGGATGCGTGCCGGCTCTGGAAACCACTGATCCCAGCAGATCAGCACGCCGATCCTCGCGTAGCGCGTGTCCCAGGCGCGATAGGAGGACTCTCCCGGATTGAAGTAGAACTTCTCGGAATAGCCCTTGCCGTGCGGGATGTGGCTCTTTCGATAGCTCCCGAGCATGCGTCCATCTGCGTCGATAACGACCAGCGTGTTGAAGTATGCATTCTCTGCTCGCTCGAAGACGCTGACGGCCGTCACGACACCGAGCTCGGCCGCGAGGCTCGACATCTTCTGGAGCGTGCTGTTCTCGTCGAGCGGTCGTGCGAGGGCGAAGTGCTCCGCGTTCTCGTCCACGCAGAAGTACGGCGTTTCGAACAGCTCTTGAAGCGCCACGATGTGGGCTCCCTGGGCCGCAGCGGCGCGCACGAGTCCCTGCGCACACGCGACGTTCTTCTCCGTATTCCAGCTGCAGGCCATCTGGGTGGTCGCGATCCTGAGAATCCTCATGTCTCGCCTCTCTCGGAGCGCTCGACGTCGACGAGGGCGCGGAGGAGGTGCAACGCCGTGGCGACGGCGCGCGGTCGATCGAACGCTTCCGGATCGAGCATGAAGTCGAACCAGAGTGAATCCAGCAGGCCTACGAAGGTGGTCGAGAGCGTGGCCACGTCCAGGCGCGGGTAGAGACGCCCGGCGTCCGAGAGCTGCTGGAACAGCGCAGCCACCTGGGCGCGGTATCTCTCGTAGCGCGGTACGGAGAGATCCCGGTACTCGCTGCGCTGGGACGACTCGGCGGTG
This sequence comes from Myxococcales bacterium, assembly GCA_029881215.1. Classification (GTDB taxonomy): domain Bacteria; phylum Myxococcota_A; class UBA9160; order UBA9160; family SMWR01; genus JAOUNA01. The sequence continues at coordinate 5,702 of JAOUNA010000077.1, forward strand.
AAGGCGTACCAGACCACGGCCTTCCCGTGATCGAACAGCGGAGGCTCGAACTGCGCCGCGACGATCGCCTCGAGCGCTTCGAGCGGATCGGCCGGGTGGCTCGCGATCACGGTGGTGATCGTGTTGTGAAACTCCTGGACCACGGCGTGCAGCGTGTCCCGCAGCAGATTGATCTTGGAGTCGAAGTGGAAGTTGACGGACGCCGCGCTCATCCCGACCCGCGCCGCTACGCGCGCCAGGGTGAGCCCGGACAAGCCCTTCTCGCCGATGACAGCCACCGCCGCATCGAGCAGCTCCCCCCGGCGAAGCATCTGCAGGCGCGACTGCGGCTCCCGGGGATGCACGGCGGCGAGCAACTGAAAGGGCACGGGATCCTTCCCATGAGAGCTGTATTGATATACAGGTTTTTCTAAATGATTATTTAGATCATGTCAAGAAGAGGGCGTGGATTGTCTCTTATATGGACAGAAAATATTTTTGTATAGAAAAAATATGAAAATCACTTGATTTTATCTGGACAAAAATACATTCTATGCACCAATCAGGAGGCTCAGCGATGTTTCGAGCAGGGACCGTTGGGGTGGCGATTGGGGCGCTGCTGCTGGCGCTGCCGGCCGGCGCCGCCCGCATCGAGGGCGTCGAATTCGCCGAGCGGCTGGAGGCAGGGGGCACGGCGCTCGAGCTCCGAGGCTACGGCGTGCTGCGCTACCGCGTCTTCTTCAAGGGCTACGCCGCAGCGCTGTATCTGGCCGAGGGCGTCGAGCCCGAGCGCATGCTCGAGGACGTCCCGCGCAGCCTCGAGATCGAGTATTTCTGGAGCATCCCGGCCAAGGCCTTCCAGCGCGCCACGCTCGACGGGATCGCCCGCAACGTCGACGCGCGCACGCTGGACTCGCTGCGCGAACGCATCGAGCGCTTCAATCAGCTCTACATCGACGTGCAGCCCGGCGACCGCTACGCCCTCACCTACGTGCCCGGCGTCGGCACCGAGCTGGCGCTCAACGGCGTCACCCGGGGCTCGATCGCAGGCGCCGACTTCGCCGCGGCGCTCTTCGCCATCTGGTTTGGCGAAGCGCCCTTCGATGCCGGCCTGAAGGCGGATCTCATGGGGCAATCGTGATGCCGGTCGCGATGCGCACGCACGTCACAAGCATCGGCCGCGCGTGCATCCGCAGGCAGGAACGCGAGTGCATCGCCGGGCGTTCCGGCTTCAGTCCGCTTCCCGTTCATTGATCACGGATCCACCAGCGGATCCTCGGAGGAAGAAAGATGCTGGGCATCGGCCTCGCCGAACGCGGCCTCGTTCCCGACGCACTGATCCGCGCGGGCATTCGCCACTTGCTGCGAGAGCGTCTTGCCGAGCTGGAGGCGCCGGGCTGCGAAGCCGCGGCCGAGCGCGCCCAGGCCTTCCGTGACGAGCTGCGCGCGAGCCCGGTGGCGCTGGTCCCCGATCTCGCCAACGAGCAGCACTACGAGGTGCCCCCCGCATTCTTCGAAGCCGTGTTGGGTCGACATCTCAAGTACAGCTGTGGACTGTGGTCCGAGGGCGTCGCCGATCTGGACGCGGCGGAGGAGGCGATGCTGTCGCTCAGCTGCGCGCGCGCCCAGCTCGAAGACGGCATGCGCGTGCTGGACCTGGGCTGCGGCTGGGGCTCCCTCTCCCTCTGGATCGCCGCGCGCTACCCGGCATGCCGCGTGCTCGCCGTCTCCAACTCGAAGCCGCAGCGCGAGTTCATCCTGGCGCGGAGCGCCGAGCGCGGCCTCGAGAATCTCGAGGTGGTGACGGCGGACGTCAACGTGTTCTCCGCCGATCGCCTCTTCGACCGGGTCGTCTCCGTCGAGATGTTCGAACACGTGCGCAATCACGCGCTGCTGCTCTCGCGCATCGCTCGCTGGCTCGCCCCTGGCGGCAAGCTCTTCGTCCATCACTTCGCGCACCGCGAGTTCGCCTACCCCTACGAGACCCAGGGCCGCAACGATTGGATGGGCCGCACCTTCTTCTCCGGCGGCATCATGCCCTCGGACGACCTGCTGCTGCACTGCCAGGAGGACCTGGGGGTGGAGCGCCGCTGGCGGGTCAACGGCGTGCACTACGAGAAGACCGCGCGCGCGTGGCTGGCCAAGCAGGATGCCCGCAAGGAGCGGCTGCTGCCGATCCTCGCCGACGTGTACGGCGCGGGCGAGGCGCGGCGCTGGTTCCATCGCTGGCGCCTGTTCTTCCTCGCCTGCGCCGAGCTCTTCGGAGCCCGCGACGGCAACGAGTGGTGGGTGAGTCACATTCGCATGGCCGCGCACGGGAGTCAGCGATGAAGATCGCCATCATCGGCAGCGGCATCTCCGGCCTCGTCGCCGCGCGGGGCCTGCACCAGCGGCATGCCATCACCGTGTTCGAGGCCGACGACCGCATCGGGGGGCACACCCACACGGTGGACGTCGAGCTCGACGGCCAGCGCTACGCCGTGGACACGGGTTTCATCGTCTACAACGAGCGCACCTATCCGAACTTCACCCGCCTGCTCGCTCGGCTCGGCGTCGAAACCAAGCCGACCGAGATGAGCTTCGGCGTTTCCTGCGAGCGCACCGGCGTGGAATGGGGCAGCCGGGGATTGGCCAGCGTCTTCGCGCAGCCCCGCAATGCGCTGCGACCCGCGTTCCACCGCATGCTGCGCGATGTGCTGCGCTTCAATCGCGAGGCGCGGATCCTGCTCGACACACCGCAGGAGAAGGTTGCGCTCGGCGACTATCTCTGTGGGTCCGGCTACTCGCGCGCGTTCGTCTCCCACTACATCCTGCCCATGGGCGCCGCCATCTGGTCGGCAGATCCCGAGACCTTCCTGCGCTTTCCCGCCGCGAGCTTCGTGCGCTTCTTCGAGAACCACGGCCTGCTGACGGCCAATCCCAGCGTGTGCTGGCGCGTCGTCCGGGGCGGATCGGCGCGCTACGTGGAGAAGCTCGTCGCGCCCTTCGCCGATCGCATCCGGACCGGCTGCCCGGTTCGGGCCGTGCGCCGGCAGCGCCGCTGCGTGGAGCTGACCGCGGGCGGCGAGATCCAGCAGTTCGATCACGTGATCCTGGCCGTGCACAGCGACCAGGCGCTCCGGCTGCTGGTGGATGCGTCGGGCCTCGAGAGAACACTGCTGCAGAAGATCTCCTATCAGAAGAACGACGTGGTGCTCCACACGGATGCGTCGCTGATGCCGAGATCGCGACGGGCGTGGGCCAGCTGGAACTATCGGGTTGCCGACGAGCAGCGCGCGCGGGCGCTGGTGACCTACGACATGAATCGCCTGCAGGGGATCGCATCCGCGCAGCCGTTGCTGGTGACCTTGAACGGCACGGACCGCATTGCGCCCGAGCGGATCCTGCGGCGCTTCGTCACGCACCACCCCGTGTTCGACGCTGAGGCGATGGCGGCCCAGAAGCGCCACCATGAGGTGAGCGGCGTGCAGCGCACCCACTTCTGCGGCGCCTACTGGGGCTACGGCTTCCACGAAGACGGCGTGAAGAGCGCGCTGGCCGTGTGTCGCAGCCTCGGGATGGAGGTCTGAGCCGTGCACAGCTGTCTCTACGAGGGGCGGGTGCGACACCGGCGACTGCGGCCCGTGGAGCACGTCTTCGACTTCCCGCTCGCCATGCTCTACCTCGATCTCGACGAGCTGGCCCGGGTGTTCCGCGGCCGCTGGCTGTGGTCTACGCGTCGGCCGGCCTTCGCCTGGTTCCGCCGGCGCGACCATCTGGGGGATCCGGAGCGGCCCCTCGATGCGTGCGTGCGCGATCTGGTGGAGGTGCGCAGCGGGGTGCGACCGCGGGGCCCGATTCGCCTGCTGACCCAGCTGCGCTATGCGGGCACCATGATGAATCCCGTGAGCTTCTACTATTGCTACGGCCCCGACGGGGAAGACGTCGAAGCGATCGTGGCGGATGTGACCAACACGCCGTGGGGCGAACGGCACGCCTACGTGCTGCCGGTGGATCGCTCCGCGGGACAGGGTAGGGCGCTGCGCTTTCGCACGCCCAAGGAATTCCACGTGTCTCCCTTCATGGACATGGAGATGGCGTATCGCTGGGCGATGAGCGAGCCCGGCAGCCATCTCTCGGTCCGCATCGCGAACCACGAGCCCGACGGCGCGCGCCTCTTCGACGCGGTCCTGTCGATGCGGCGGCGCGAAGTGACCGGTCGCTCCCTGGCCGGCGTTCTGGTGCGCTACCCGCTGATGGGCATCCAGACGTTCGCGGGTATCTACTGGCAGGCTCTGCGGCTCTACGGGAAGGGCGCCGTCTTCTACCCCCATCCTCGCGCGCGCGAGCCGCAGCTGGAGACGACGACGTGACGGAGAGCATTCTCGAGCTGAATTCCCGCCTCGATGCCCGCGCTCGTGTCCGGGGCGTCGCGCGGCTCGCGCGGGGTCTGGTGCGCGGGCGGCTCGGTGCCCTCCGCGACGGCGCGCTCACCCTGGTGGATGGCGGCGAGGTCGAGCACTTCGGCGATCCCGACTCGTCGTTGCGGGCGACCCTCTTCGTGCGGGATCCGCGCTTCTATCGCGCCCTCGCGCTGCGCGGGGCGATCGGCGGCGCCGAGTCGTACATGGATGGAGACTGGCGCTGCGACGATCTGCCCGCGGCGATCCGCATCCTGGCGCGCAACCGGGAGGCGTTCAGCCGCTTGAACGGCGGCCTGGCGCGCTGGGTGCGCCCGTCCCTCGCCGTCTTCCACGCGCTGCGCCGGAACACCCGCGATGGCAGCCGGCGCAACATCGCGGCGCACTACGACCTGGGCGACGCGTTCTTCGAGCTGTTCCTCGACCCCACGCTCACCTACTCGAGCGGTGTCTTCGAGCGCGAGGACGCCTCGATGGAGCAGGCCTCCATCGCCAAGTTCGAGCGCGTGTGTCGCAAGCTGCGCCTTCGACCCGAGGATCACGTGCTCGAGATCGGCTCGGGCTGGGGCAGCTTCGCCATGCACGCGGCGGCGCACTACGGCTGTCGCGTCACGACCACCACGATCTCGCGTCGCCAGTTCGAGCGCGCACGGCAGCGGATCGCGATGGCCGGTCTCTCCGATCGCGTCGAGATCCTCTGCGAGGACTACCGCGACCTGCGCGGCCAGTACGACAAGCTCGTCTCCATCGAGATGATCGAGGCCGTGGGTCACCAGCATCTGAACCGCTTCTTCGAGGTGTGCAGCCGCTGCCTGCGACCGGACGGCGCGATGTTGCTCCAGGCCATCACGATCCCCGAGCGCGACTACGAGGAGCACAAGCGCAGCGTCGACTTCATCAAGCGCTACATCTTTCCGGGGGGCGAGCTCGTGTCGGTGGGTGCCCTCAGCGCCGCCGCGGCCGCCGCCGACGGCCTGCGCATCACCCATCTCGAGGATCTCGCTCCCCACTACGCCGAGACGCTGCGGCGCTGGCGCGCGCGCATGTTCGAGAACCTGTCGCGCATGCGCGCGCTCGGCCTCTCGGAGCCGTTCCTGCGCATGTGGGAGTTCTATCTCTGCTACTGCGAGGGTGGCTTCGAGGAGCGGGAGATCGGCGTGGTCCAGGCCGTCTTCGAGAAGCCCCGCGCGCGGCGGGCGTCGCTGCTCGGGCGGCTCGCGTGAAGGACAGACGGAGTTCTCGATGGGCCTGACCGCGCTGCTCTGCGCCAGCGCGTCGCTACTCGCCGTCTGCATGCTCGGCCTCTGGCTGCTGAGCCTCGCGCTCCGCAATGCGAGCATCGTCGACATCTTCTGGGGGCTGGGCTTCGCGCTGGTGGCCGTGCTCGGATTCTTCTGGAGCGACAGCGGGGCCGCGCCGCGCAGCGCGCTCATCGGTGGCATGGTCGTCGTCTGGGGCCTGCGGCTCTCCGGCTATCTGCTGTGGCGCAACGCCGGCCACGGCGAGGACGCGCGCTACGCCGCCATGCGCCGCGATTGGGGCGCGCGCTTCGGCTGGGTCAGCCTCGCGACCGTGTTCGCGCTGCAGGGCGTGATCCTCTGGATCGTCTCCCTGCCGGTGCAGATCGTGCAGGGGGCGCCCGGCGGGCCGCTCGGCGTTCTGGATGGCATCGGCGTGGCGATCTGGCTGCTCGGCCTGGGCTTCGAGAGCGTCGGCGACGCGCAGCTCGCGCGCTTCAAGGCCGATCCGCGCAACGCCGGCAAGGTGATGGACCGCGGTCTGTGGCGGACCACGCGGCATCCGAACTACTTTGGGGATTTCTGTGTATGGTGGGGCGTGTTCGTGGTGGCACTCTCCGCACCCTACGGCGTCTTCACCCTCGGGAGCCCCGTGCTGATGTCGTTCCTGCTGCTGCGCGTGTCCGGTGTCCCGCTGCTCGAGCGCAGCCTGCGCGAGCGGCGGCCCGACTACGCCGCCTATGCGCAGCGCACCAGCGCCTTCTTTCCGCGCCCGCCGAGGTCGCGGACATGAGTGCGCTCCAGCTCACCGTGCTCTACGACGGCGCTTGCCCGCTCTGCAACCGCGAGATCCAGACGCTCACGCGGCTCGATCGCGGCAGGGGCAGGCTCGCCGCCGTGGACATCGCCGCGCCGGATTTCGACGCCAGTCGCTACGCTCGCGATCTCGACACGCTGATGGGCCGCATCCACGGCGTCCGACCCGACGGCGAGATCATCGAAGGTGTCGAAGTCTTTCGCTGCGCCTACGCCGCGGTCGGGCTCGGCTGGCTGCTCGCCTGGACGCGCTGGCCCGGACTGCGCTCGCTGTCGGACGTCGCCTACGCGTGGTTCGCGCGCAATCGCCTGCGCCTCACCGGGCGCGGGGCTGCCTGCGCCCACGGTCGCTGCCGGGTCGCGCATCCGGCGCGGAGCTCGGAGCGCGCAGGGCG
>JAOUNA010000280.1 GCA_029881215.1 Myxococcales bacterium
CACGGGGCGGATCTTCGATCCGGATGCGCTCGACGCGATCGTGCGCGATCGTGTGCTCTCGCGCTTTGCGTACCGCCGCCTGAACGACGATCCCGCCTTCCAGGAGCGAGTGCCCACCGCCGAGAACATCGCGGTGGTGATCCACGACGAGCTGGCGGGACCGCTCGAAGCACACGCAGGGGTCCGGCTCGTGGGCGTCCGGGTTCGCGAGACGCGCCGGAACTTCTTCGACTACGGAGACCCTTCATGAGTGACCGGACGGACCCGATCGAGCCCCTCGTCGCGGCGATGCTCAAGGAGCTGGGAGAGGAGCCGGGTCGCGATGGGCTCGCGCGCACGCCCGTGCGCGTGGCGAAGGCGCTGCGCTTCTTCACGCGCGGCTACGAGCAAGATGCGCAAGGGCTCCTGAATCACGCGCTCTTCGACGTCTCCTATGACGAGATGGTGATCGTGAAGGACATCGACTTCTACAGCCTCTGCGAGCACCACCTGCTCCCGTTCTTCGGCCGCGTCCACGTGGCCTACATTCCGAACGGCAAGGTGGTTGGACTGTCGAAGGTGCCGCGCCTGGTCGAGATGTTCAGCCGGCGGCTGCAGGTGCAGGAGCGTTTGACGACGCAGATCGCCGCGACGCTCCAGGAGGTGCTGGCGCCGCGAGGCGTGGCGGTCGTGGTGGAGGCGATGCACCTGTGCATGATGATGCGAGGCGTCGCCCAGCAGAACTGCTCCGCGGTGACGAGCGCGATCCACGGCCAATTCGAAAAGGATTCGAAGACGCGCGCCGAGTTCATGGAGCTGATCCGCCATCCCAAGCCGACCTTCGCGTAGCGAAGCGCCGGTCGCGTCGGCGCGTCGCCGAGCTCGGGATGCGCGCGTCGGCCCGCGGGCGGGGTCAGCGGCGGCCGAGCGATTCCAGATTCACCGCCAGCCTCTTCGCGTCGAGCAGCGCCTCGCGTCGCTCGTCGAGCCAGTCGTCGGCGCGCAACGTGCGCTTCGCATTCTCCAGACGCTCGCGCACCTCGGCCATGCGCGCTTCGATCGCGTCTGCCTGCGGCTCCTTGCGCTCCAGCAGCTGCACCAGGGCGAGCTTGTTGCCCACCTCGAAGATGCGCGGCGAGCTCTCGCCCGGCGCGAGCGCGAAGGCCGTCGCCATCAACTCCGGCGCGGGTCCCAGGCCCGGCACGACGGATCCGGGGCGGCGCGTGAGGGTGCCGCTGCGCTGCACGGGAATCTGCGCCGCAGCGGCGGCAGTCTCCAGGGATGCGCCCTCGAGAATCGCGCTGGCCAGGCGCTCGGCCCGCTCCCGGGCGCGTGCCCGCAGCGCTTCCTCCCGGAGCAGCTCGCGCGCGAGCTCTTCGCGCACCTCTTCGAAGGTGCGCAGCACCGCTGCCCGGTGCTCCTCCACGCGAATGATGTGGAAGCCGAAATCGCTGCGCACCAGCTCGCTCAGCTGGCCCGGCTCCAGGGCGAACGCCGCTGCCTCGAACTGCTGAACCATCTGTCCGCGGCGGAAGAAGCCGAGATCGCCGCCGCTGTCTCGGGTGCCCAGGTCGTCGCTGCGCGCGCGGGCCAGCTCGGCGAAGTCGGCGCCGGCCGCGAGCTGGTCGCGCAGCTCCTGGGCCAGCGCCCGGCGCGCTTCCAGCTGGGCCTCGTCGGCACCGCGCTCCACGCGGACCAGGATGTGGCGGGCGCGCACCTGCTCGGGAACGTCGTAGCGCTCGCGCTGCTCCGCGTAGCGTTCCTCGAGCTCGGCGCTGCGCGTCGCGAGGGCATGCTCGATGGCGGCGGCGTCGATCTCGATCTCCTCCCCGGGGGCGGTGCCGTCGATGGCGACGAATGCGATGCGCATCTCTTCCAGCTCGCTGCGCACCAGCTCGCGCACCTCGCCGTCCGAGACGTGCGCGCCGCGCGTGAGCAGCGTTCGCATCTTGTAGGCCAGCAAGAACAGGCGCCGATCCTGCAGGAAGCTGCGCTGGCTTCCGTAGGCATAGTCGACCCAGCCCTCGAAGGCCGCGCGGTCGAACCGTCCCGATTCGTCTCGGAAGTAGGGCTCCAGGAGGATGTTCTGTTCGATCTCCTTCTTGGTCACGGTCAAGCCGAGGTCCTCGGCTGCGAGGGCCAGGAGCGCCGTGTCCACCAGCTCGCGGGCGGCCAGGCCGTCGAGGGTCTCGGCGAGCTCGCGCTCGTTGTAGCCCTCTCCCATCTGCCCCTGGACGGCCGTCGCGATCCGCGATCGAACGCGCTCGAACTCGGCGGCGCCGAAACGGTAGGGCCCGACCTCGACCAGCGTCTTCTCCGAGCGCCCGGAGAGCGGGCCTCCCAAGCCCAGGAAGAAGACGAAGACGCCGCCGATGGCGACGATGAACAGGGCGGTGAGCCAGCGCTGCCCACCTCGGAGGATCCTGAGCATGAACATCCATCCCACTGTGCCGGGCCGGTGGCCCGCGTCGCTCGGAGTCGTCGACGCGCGGGGGCCCTGCGCTTGGTTCGAGGCTGCGGTGTGCGACGCCTCTCAGCTCCGGAGCTCCCTGTGCCGAACAGAAGCATCGCCAGACCGCGTGAGACTACGGAGAGGGGCGGGTCGGGGCAAGTCGCGGCGCCGCCCTCGCGAGCCGCCGCCTTGAAGCTCCCGCAGCTGGCTGTTAGCATCGAATCGGGGTGGCCTGCTTGATGGATTCAGCTTTGAAAATCCAAGACTTACCCTCGCGGGCTGCACCGTGTGAGACGCGCCGGTGCGCGTGCCTCGAACTCACCCAGGCGGCGTGTCCGCCCGCTTTGCGCGCGGCGTGTCGCGGGAGGGGAAGGTGATACTCGATCCCATCCTCGGCTGGTTCTCCAACGACCTCGCCATCGATCTCGGAACGGCCAACACCGTCGTGTATGCCAAGGGCCAGGGCATCGTCGTTTCCGAACCGAGCGTGGTGGCCGTCGCGCGCGATGCGCGCGGTGTCGACAGGGTGCGCGCCGTCGGGAAGGCGGCGAAGGAGATGCTCGGCCGGACGCCCGGCAACATCGTCGCCATTCGCCCGATGAAGGACGGCGTGATCGCCGACTTCGAAATCACCGAGGCGATGCTCCGCTACTTCATCGCGCGCGTGCACGATCGAAAGCGCCTGGTGCGTCCGCGCATCGTCATCGCGGTGCCGTCCGGGATTACGTCGGTGGAGAAGCGCGCGGTGCGCGAATCGGCCATGTCGGCCGGTGCACGCGAGGTCTATCTCATCGACGAGCCGATGGCGGCCGCGATCGGCGCGGGCCTCCCGATCACCGAGCCGTCGGGCAACATGATCATCGACATCGGCGGCGGAACGACCGA
>JAOUNA010000078.1 GCA_029881215.1 Myxococcales bacterium
AACGACGTGAAGCGCTTCGCAGAGGAGGAGGGACGGCGCCCGCGCATGTTGGTCGTCAAGCTCGGACAGGATGGCCACGACCGGGGCATGAAGGTGATCGCCACGGGCTTCGCCGACATGGGCTTCGACGTGGACATCGGGCCTCTCTTCCAGACGCCCGCCGAAGCCGCCCGACAGGCGCTCGAGAACGACGTGCACGTGGTCGGCGTGTCGAGTCAGGCGGCCGGCCACAAGACACTGGTGCCCGAGCTGGTGGAGGAGCTGGCGCGACTCGGCGCGGGAAACATCGCGGTGGTGGTGGGAGGCATCGTGCCGGCGCAGGACTACGCGTTTCTGCGCGAGCACGGCGTCGCGGCCGTGTTTGGGCCCGGAACGCCCGTGCCGGCGGCGGCGCGGGAGGTGCTCCGCGTGCTGCGGGAATGCCGCGCATGAGCGCGGGGGAGCTCGACGTGCAAGCCCTGTGTGCGGCGGTGCGAGCCGGAGACCGGCGCGCCCTGGCGCGCAGCATCACGTTGCTCGAGAGCACGCGCGCGGATCACGTGGCGCAGGGGCAGCAGCTGATCGAGGCGCTCCTGCCCCTGTCGGGCCGCGCCGACCGGCTCGGTGTGAGCGGTGCCCCGGGTGTGGGCAAGAGCCTGTTCATCGAGACTCTCGGACTCCGGTTGCTGGATGCCGGTCGGCGCGTCGCGGTGCTCGCCGTCGATCCGAGCAGTCCGCGTTCCGGCGGAAGCATTCTGGGCGACAAGACGCGCATGGAGCAGCTCGCGCGCCGGCCGGAGGCCTTCATCCGGCCGTCGCCCTCCAGTGGTCGTTTGGGGGGCGTCGCCCAGCGCACGCGCGAGGCGATGTTGGTGTGCGAGGTGGCGGGCTACGACGTGGTGATCGTCGAGACCGTGGGCGTCGGCCAATCCGAGCTCGCCGTGGCCGGCATGGTGGATTTCTTCCTGGTGCTCCTGCAGCCGGGGGCGGGCGATGCGCTGCAGGGGATCAAGCGCGGCGTTCTCGAGCTCGCGGATGGGCTCGTGGTGAACAAGGCCGATGGCGAGTGGCGCGAATCGGCCGAGCGCGCCCGGGCCGATTATGAACAGGCCCTCCACATGCTGCGCCCGCTGTCGCCGAGCTGGACGCCGCGCGTGTTGAGCGCGAGCGCACGGACGGGGACGGGCATTCCGGAGGTCTGGGAGATGGTGCTGGCGCAGCGCAGCGCCCTGCAGGCGACGGGCGAGGCGCAGAAGCGGCGTCGCGAGCAATCCCGGGCGTGGCTGTGGAACCTGGTCGAGGAAGGGCTCCAGCGTGAATTCCGGGCGGCTCCCGAGGTCGCCCGGCAGGTGGAGCTGGTCGAGAAGCAGGTGGAGGCGCTCGAAGTCACGCCGGCACGCGCCGCCCGGATCCTCCTGGAGGCGTTCCGCGCCGCTTGACGGGCTCGCCCCGCGGGGCATCCCGTGCTGCGCGATCTGCAGCGAGATCGTGGCGCGGATCCTTCATTTCGCGATTCGAGTTGCCGATGAAAACGGGCAGCGGACTCCCGGACGAGGGGCTTGGCGGCGATGGTCCAGATCAACATGGCGGAGCGCGAGATCACCATCAAGGTGGTCTACTACGGCCCGGCGCTCTCGGGCAAGACGACCAATCTGCAGATGCTCCACCAGTTGGTCGACACGGGCGCGCGCGGCCAGATGGTGACACTCGACACCACCGGCGACCGCACTCTCTATTTCGATTTTCTGCCCATCGAGTTCGGCACCGCGAGCGGCTTCTCCGTCAAGCTCAAGCTCTTCACGGTGCCCGGGCAGGTGATGCATAAGTCGACGCGCAAGGTGGTACTGTCGGGAGCCGACGCAGTCGCCTTCATCGCCGACTCCCAACGCGCCAGCTCCAGCGCCAACGCCTACTCCTGGCGGGACATGGAGGCGAATCTCAAGTCGAACGGGATCGACTTCGCCAAGATCCCCAAGGTGGTACAGTTCAACAAGCGGGACCTCGACGACGTCAAGCCGCTCGATGAGATCAAGTCGGCCTGGGGCGACGTGCCGACCTTCCCGGCCGTGGCCATCCGCGGGGAGGGGGTCCGCGAAACCTTCCGCGAGCTGCTGCGCCAGCTCTACCGCGCGATCGACGAACGCCACGGCTTCGGGGAGAAGTTCGGCGTCTCCGAGGAAGACTTCTTGAAGGGCGTCTTCAAGAACCTCGGCTGAGCGAGGAGCGCCTCGCGGGCGATTCACGGTGTCGCCGCTGGCAGGGTGCGCAGCCCCCCGGAGGCGCCGCGCTCCGCCGTTTGACACTGAAAACGGCAGTTGATACGGTCGCTTGGCCCATCTCGGTGCGAACCCGCGCCGGCCGCGATCGGAAATCCAGTGGCAGCGGTTCCATGGTCAGGATGTCACTTCGATGAAGAACGTCCCCAAGCTGAGAGCCCGACTCGGGCTCGACGAGATCCGCGCGGCCGTCGCGTCGGTGGAGGCCGCGCTCGAGGACATTCGTGCCGGCAGGCTGGTCATCCTCGTGGACGACGACGATCGCGAGAACGAGGGCGATCTGTGCATCGCCGCCGACAAGATCACACCCGAGGCGATCAATTTCATGGCCACCCACGGGCGGGGCTTGATCTGCCTCTCGCTGACCGAGTCGCGCCTCGAGCAGCTGCACCTCTCGTTGATGGTGCCCGACTGGGAGAACACCTCCGGCTACGGCACGGCCTTCACCGTGTCCGTCGAGGCGCGGGAAGGCGTCACCACGGGCATCTCCGCGGCGGATCGTGCCACCACCATCCGGACCGCGATCGCGGACAGCGCTCGCCCCACGGATCTGGTGCGACCCGGCCACGTCTTTCCGCTGCGCGCGCGCGAGGGCGGGGTGCTGCGGCGGGCGGGCCAGACGGAGGGCTCCGTGGATCTCGCGCGGCTCGCCGGGCTGAAGCCCGCGGGCGTCATCTGCGAGATCATGAACGAGGACGGAAGCATGGCGCGCATGCCCGACCTGGTGAAGTTCGGCAGGCGCCACGGCATCAAGATCGTCACGATCGCGGACTTGATCCAATACCGGCTGCGCAAGGAGAAGCTGGTGCGGCGCGCCGCAGAGGCCGTCATGCCCACCAGCATCGCCGGAGACTTCCGCTGCATCGTCTACGAGAACGACATCGACCACATCGATCACATGGCGCTCGTCAAGGGTGAGATTTCTCCCGACGACCCGGTGCTGGTGCGCGTACACAGCGAATGCCTCACCGGCGACGCCTTCGGCTCGAGGCGCTGCGATTGTGGCGAACAGCTCGACGCGGCACTCAAGATGATCGACGCGGTCGGGCAGGGCATCCTGCTCTACATGCGTCAGGAGGGCCGCGGCATCGGCCTCAAGAACAAGATTCGCGCCTACAGCTTGCAGGACAAGGAAGGTCTCGACACGGTGCAGGCCAACGAGCGGCTCGGATTTCCGGCCGACCTGCGCGACTACGGCGTGGGCGCACAGATCCTGGTCGACCTCGGTGTGCGCAAGATCCGCATCATCACGAACAATCCGGGCAAGCGCGCGGGCATCGAGGGCTACGGCCTGACGATCGTGGATCGGGTTCCGCTCGAGATCGAGCCGAACGAGAACAATCTCGAATATCTCCGCACCAAGAAGGAGAAGCTCGGGCACGTTCTGCACCTGATGAGCTAGGCGCGGACGACCGGGCGGGAACGACACGGCGCGGCGCCGGAGCGGCGCGAGGGGCGGGCTGCCGATGTTCGAAAGCGTGGAGCAGGTGCTGGAGCGTCTCGCCGGCGAGCACTACATCTGCGACAAGAATATCGCGACCGTGGTGTTTCTGGCGCAGAAGCTCGAGAAGCCGGTGCTCGTGGAGGGGCCGGCGGGTGTCGGCAAGACGGAGCTGGCCAAGGTCGTGGCGTCGGCTCTCGGTCGCCCGCTGATTCGCCTGCAGTGCTACGAGGGACTCGACGAGGCCAAGGCGCTCTACGAGTGGGAGTACTCCAAGCAGCTGCTCTACACCCAGATCCTCAAGGAGAAGTTCACGGAGGCCATGGCCGGGGCGCGCAACCTGCGCGAGGCGGCCGAGCGCGTGGGCCAGGAGGACAGCGTCTTCTTCTCCCGCGACTTCATCGTGCCGCGCCCGCTGCTCAACGCCATCACCTGCGAGGAGCCCGCGCTGCTGCTCATCGACGAAGTCGACAAGTCGGATCCGGAATTCGAGGCGTTCCTGCTCGAGGTACTCTCCGACTTCCAGGTGACCGTCCCGGAGCTGGGCACGATCCGTGCCCGACACCGACCGCTCGTGTTCCTCACGTCGAACAATGCGCGCGAGCTGAGCGACGCGCTCAAGCGCCGTTGCCTGCATCTGTTCATCGACTACCCGAGTCCGGAGCTCGAGCGCAGAATCGTCGAGGAGAAGGTGCCCGGCGCAGCCCAGGGCCTGATCGCGGAGCTGGTGCACATGATGCACGGGCTGCGGGAGCTCGATCTCAAGAAGACGCCTTCGATCAGTGAGACGCTGGACTGGGCGCGCGCGCTGCTCGTACTCAACGCCAGCGAGCTCGACGCGGAGCTGGTGCACCAGACCCTGAACGTGATCCTCAAGTACGAAGGGGACGTGCGCAAGGCGGAGCACGAGCTCGATCGATTGCTGCGCGCGCGGGTCGAGGAGCCGCGCGCCACGGCGCCCAGCGCGGCACCGCCCGCGCGGAAGAAGGGCGGCTTGCACTGAGCGGCGGCGGCGTCTCGCGTCAGCGCGCTCGCCGCGCTCGGCCGACCGCTCGCGCCGTCGGCCGCACGGGCAGGGACGTCCGGCTCAGCGATTGCCGAGCAGGGCGTTGGTCAGTGTCACGCCGATCGTGAACGTGTGCTGCGTGGTCGAGAGATCGAAGGGCGCCACCACGCTTCCGGTCCCGGCGGGCACGGTCGTATCGTCCTGGTAGTCGTCCCAGCGGTAGCCCGCGTAGGCGCGCAAGCCATCGGCGAACCAGTGGCCGAGCCGAACATCCACGCTGTGGATGTCGCTGAGAATGCGGCTGGCGCTGCGCAGCGTCGACCCGGTGGCGTTGTTGTCATCGAAGCGCGTGGTGCTGTGCGTGTACGAGTAGGCGATCGTCGTGTCCGTGCGCTCCGTGAGCTGATAGGTGCCGCCGAAGAGCACGTTCGTGAGATCGGCGCGGTAATCGAGCGGGTTGTCTCGCACGAAGTTGAGGGTTGTGATGGGTTCGAAATAGCGCACGACGTTCGAACGCACGAGGTCGAACATCTGCGCGTCGCGATTCTGGAAGAACGAGGCGAAGAGCGTGAGCGGATCCGTGGGGACGAAGCTGGCGTTGAGTCCGTACGCGTAGGTGTTGCGCTCGAAATCCCGGTTCGGGTCCGCCACACCCGGGGATTCGGAGAGTTGCCGGAAGTCGTCGTTTTCCCCGAACTCGCCGCGGCCGAACAGGCTGAAGTCGAGGGGACGGGAGATCGGCACGCTGTACGAGCCGCGGAACGTGAAGTAGGCCGCCTGGCTCAGCTCCCGGATGTAGCCGGTCTCGGGAGCCTCGCGATAGCCGGCTTCGGCCGAGAGATTGAGCCCCGCGAGGAGTCGCGCGCGACCCCGCAGGTAGAGACTGTGTCTCTCGGTGTCCGCGTGGATCACGGTGTTGGTCGGCAGGATCACCAGCGCGGTCGGATTGGCGAAGTCGAGGTCGCGGTCCACCCACACGCCCCGGTAGCCCAAGGCCAGGAGGCGCGCCGGGTGGGGTCGATAGGCGAGCTCGAGTCCCGCCTCCATCTCCTCGAGCGTCTCGAGAAAGGGCGCGACCTGACTCGGATTTCCGCTGATCGGATTGAAGAGCGCGGTATCGCGCTGGATCCGGTTGTCGCGCAGGTCGTACTTGAAGAAGGCATTCGCCGAGAGGACATCCGTGAGGATCAGATCGCCCCCGGCATTCGCGGAGTAGTAACGGATCTTGTTGTCCCGCAGGCCGGCGCTGAGCTGGCGCGAGGTGAAGTCTCCGATCTGCTTCAGGCTGGCGCCGCGGAAGCCCCCGTGGAGCACGGCGCGCTGGCCGAAGCGTCGCTGTAGCCGCGCGGTGCCGACGGTGCGGTCGGTGTCGGGGATGAAGTTCACGCCGCTCGCGGGCTGCGGGGCATTCTCCCGGAACTGCTCGTGGTCGACGTCGAGCGACAGGGTGAACAGCCCGCCCGGAGTGAGCACGAGTCCGGCCCCGGCGTTGCCCACCCGCTGGTCGAGCTGCTGGGTCGCGCCGCGCCAGCTGAAGCCGGAATTCAGGTAGCGGAATTGCCGCTGGCCGTCCCGCTTCTCGTACTTTCCGCGGACCGAGAGCTGTGGGATCAGCTCGGCGATGGGATCGGACGGGCTCTGCAAGAGCTGGTCGGTGCGCAGGCGCATCTCGCCGCCCACGCCGGTGCGCTGCGTGTAGAAGCGATCGCCGCGTGCCGTGTCGTCGTTGAACGTTGTAGCCGGGAAGCCGGCCCCGGGATTCGGAAACAGGCGCAGCTCGTCGCTGCGCATGCGCCGATAGTCGAGATCGACCGCGATGCCCTCATGGCGCAAGAAGAGATCGGCCCGCTGGTTGAGGAAGGGGGTCTCGTTCGAGCCGGAGAGGCTCAGGTTCGACGTGGGGCTCTCGAAGCGGACCTGCAGAAGCGGCGTTTCGCCCGTGCCCAGCACGTCGAGGTCGAGATCGCGCAGCCCGAGCTGCACGGGGAACTGGCGGCTCTTGCCCGAGGTGTACTCGTAGAGATCGAAGAAGCCGGTGACATCGTCGTCATCTTCCGGCACGTCGATGTTCTTCACCATCGCCTCGAGCGAGGCTGACCAATTGACATCGTATTCTTCACCCGTGGCGCCGACGGCCAGCAGCAGGGTCGCGATCGAGCTTGCTCCGAGTTGTGTCGTCCGATTCATGGCGGCCTCACCTGCGCAGGTGCGGGTCCTCGTAGGACCCGTGAATCGCGCCGTGGCAATCCGTGCAGCGCGTGTAGAATGACGAAGCGACGGCTCCGTTCAGCGTGCCTCCCGGCAGATGCCACACGTCGGCCGTGGTGTGACACGAGATGCAGAGCGCTGGCTGATTGGTGTCGAGCAGGTTGTAGGACGCGGCGCCGTGCGGGTTGTGGCAGAGGGTGCAGTCCTCGGCCACCGGGGGGTGCTCGAAGACCCAGGGACCCACGTGGTCCTGATGACAGCCCGCGCACAGGGCCGTCGCGCCGCCCAGGGTGGTGCGCCGATCGGCGTGGGGCTCGTGGCAGTCGGTGCAGTCGAGCATGCCCTCCCGCACCGGGTGGTGCGACGGGAGGCTCAGGCGCGAGGCGATCTCCGCGTGGCACGACACGCAGAGCTGCGATCCGGCACTCGCGTACGGAAGGTTCGCCTGCGCGGTGTGGCGGATGCCCTGGGGCTCCCGATTGTGCGGGTTGTGGCAGTCGGAGCACATCACACCGGATCGCTCGTGCTCTCCGGTGGACCAGGACAGATGCGTCGTGCGCCCCGATTCGTGACAGCCGAGACAATCCTGCGACGACGGGAAGCGGATGTCCTGGGGCGATTCGCTGTCTGCGTGCAGGACACCGGGGCCGTGACACGACTCGCAGTCCCCGTGGTAGCTGGTGATCGGCGCGTGTCCCTGCACTTCCTCGTGACACGCGGTGCACTCCTCGGCGCCGATGCGCTCGTCCGCTCCCGCGACGGGCGTCGTGCGGTGAAAGCTCTTGGGCGCGGCGGGCGCCCAGACCGTGGCGCAGGCCAGGATCGTCGCGCCGCCGAGCAGCAGCAAAGCGACGAGCGCTCCAGAAGATCGTCCCCTCGCTCCCCGCTTCCGCATCCCCCCCATCAGGCCCCCCGCAACACATCGGTCGCCCGGAAGCACGCACGACAGCACGGCCCGGCGGCAACCTGGTTCGCTGGAAGTGCAAGACCTCTTCCGACTCGCAGCAATAGCAAAAAGCCTCCGAAATGACTAGCGAAATTCCGAACAAATCGGGCCCGGGCGGCGGGCCCTGCGCCGTGTGGCAAGATGTGAGCTGCGCCGCGGCCGTGATCGGTGGCTTCGGGACGGCGCGCAGCGGATCGGGGGGCTGCGCGTGCAGAAGAAGATCCTCGAATTCACCCAGATCCTGCGCAAGAGCGGGATTCGCGTCTCGCCTGCGGAGGCGCTCGACGCGTTGGCGGCGCTCGAGGGACTGCCCCTCGCGGATCGCTGCGTGTTCCGTGAAGCGCTGCGCAGCACCATGGTCAAGCGCGGCGACGACGTGCGCGCGTTCGACGAGCTCTTCGAGCTGTTCTGGTCGGGCTTCCACGACGATCTGCAGCGCGCGCTGCAGAGCGCCACGGCCCATCTCTCCGCGCTGCCCGTGGATCTCGACGATCTGCTGGCTCGGATCCGCGACCTGCTCGCGGCGGGCGCGGCGGGCGCCGATGCGCTTTCCGATCTCTCTCGCGCGCTGCTCACGGCGGATCTCGCCCAGCTCGAGCGCCTGATTCGCGAGGCGGCGCAGCGCGCGGGCGCGTCCCGGCTCGAGAACTTCCTGCAGATCGGCTTCTTCAGCCGTCGCACGGCAGAGCAGCTGGGGGTTGCCGAGGCCGGGGCCGCGTTGCGCGAGCTCGCGACCCGCCTGGAGGCGGCCGGCCTGTCACGCGAGGAAGCCGAGGCGCTGCGCGCCCTGGTCGAAGCCCGCGAGGATGGGCTGCGGCGCGGCATCCGGGCCTTCCTCGAGCGGGAGCTCCAGCAGCAGAATCACGACTTCATGGAGAGATTCCGGCGCGAGACCTTGCTCGAGAAGAGCTTCTATCACCTGACGGAAGACGAGATTCGCCGCATGCGCGAAGCGGTGACGCGGCTGGCGCAGCGCATCAAGAACGTGCTCTGCATCCGGCGCCGGCGCATGAAGCGCGGCAAGCTCGATCTCCATCAGACGCTGCGGCGCAACATGTCACACGGGGGAATCCCCTTCGAGCGCGTGTTCCGGCAGCGCCAGAAGCAGCGCCCGAAGTTGGTGATCCTCACCGATGTCTCCTCGTCCGTGGCGAACGTGTCGCGCTTCATGCTGCAGTTCGTCTATACGCTGCAGGAAGCCTTCACGAAGATCCGCTCCTTCGTGTTCGTGTCCGACCTCGGCGAGGTGACGTCCCTGTTCCAGGCCGCAGAAATCAACGAGGCGATCGAGTCGGCCCTCGGCGGCGGCGGCGTGATCAATGTCTACACGCGCTCGAACTTCGGTCACGCCTTCCAGGCCTTCTGGCGAGATCACCTCTCGGTGGTCGACAAGAAGACGACGGTGCTGATTCTCGGCGATGCCCGCAACAACTACAACGATCCGCACGCCTGGTGCCTGCGGGAGATCCGGGACCGGGCCAAGAACCTCGTCTGGCTGAACCCCGAGAGTCCCGCTGCGTGGGGCTTCGGCGACAGCGTGATGAACCGGTACCTGCCCTACTGCGATGTGGCTGAAGAGTGCCGCAATCTGCGTCAGCTCTCCCAGCTGGTTGATCGCCTGCTGCTGTGAGGAACGAGCACTTCGGCGGGCAGTGCTGGACGTTGCATGGCCCCGAAACGCGAAGCGCCCCGCCGCGAACTCGCGACGGGGCGCTCTACAGGGGGGAGGGCGGTGGACGGATGATGGGGGGTGAGAGGTTGGACATTTCGGTCAGAAATGCCAAATCCACCGCCGCTCCATACAGGGTGTGACCCTGATCAAAACGCTCTGATTGGAAAACTCCTTCGCACCTGGAATCAGAGTATGGGCTCCGCAGCGGAATTAGTCAAACGCTATTTCTTCGCTCCGGTGCCGCCTGGCAGCCATTTCCGCGATCTCGGATCAAAAATCTAGTAATTTCTAAAATCATTTACAAATCAATATATTATGTAGAATTATGCAGATTTTGCATGAATCAATCGACGCATGCGGCGGATTTGCTGCGGGGTGCGCATCTCCGATAGGGTCCCGGGGCTCGACGCTCCCCCAGACCCGAGGTCGCCGTGCAGAGTCCGAGGCGCTTCTTCATCCGCACCTACGGGTGCCAGATGAATGTCCACGACACGCAGAAGGTCGCGAATCTGCTCCACCATCACGGCTACGCGGCGGCGGCTGGACTCGAGGACGCCGATCTGCTGATCGTCAACACCTGCTCGATCCGGGAGAAAGCCGAGCATCGCCTCTACAGCGATCTGGGTGTGCTTCGCGACTGGAAGGCCGACCGTCCCGGGCGCGCGATCGGGGTGGCGGGCTGCGTCGCGCAGCAGGAGGGCGATCAGATCCTGCGCCGCTTCCAGCAGGTCGATTTCGTCTTCGGGACCCATAATCTGCGGCTCGTCCCGAGCATGGCCGAGGCGGCCGCCGCCGGACAGAGAACCCTTCGAATCGACGCGAACGCTTCGCTCGAGCGCTTCGATTTCCCCGATCGCCACCCCGCCTTCGCCGCCGGAACGCCCGCGCGTGCCTTCGTCACGATCATGGAAGGCTGCGACATGTTCTGCAGCTTCTGCGTGGTTCCGCACACACGCGGGCGCGAGATCAGCCGACCCGCCGCCGCGATCGTCGCAGAGGTCGAATCTCTGGCCACCCGCGGCGTGCGGGAGATCACGCTGCTCGGGCAGACGGTGAATGCCTACGGGCGCCACGACCTGCGCCGCAGGCCCGGCGCGGGCGCGGATACCGTGGGTTTCGCGGCATTGCTGCGGCGCCTGGCCGCGGTCTCGGGCATCGAGCGCATTCGCTACACGAGCCCGCACCCGATCTTCTTCGACGAGGACCTGGTGCGAGCCCACGGTGAGCTCGCGGAGCTCTGCCCCCACGTGCACCTGCCGGTGCAGAGCGGCTCGGACGCGGTACTGATGCGCATGCGCCGACGCCACGGCGCGGACGCGTATCGGGCGCTCGCGGAGCGCCTGCGCCGCGCCCGGCCCGATCTCGCCATCACGAGCGACCTCATCGTCGGTTTTCCCGGCGAGAGCGATGCGGATTTCGAGGCCACGCTGCAGCTGGTCCGAGACGTGGGCTTCGTCGACAGTTTCTCGTTCAAGTACTCGCCGCGCCCCCACACCCCCGCAGCCCAATTCGAGGACGCGGTGCCGGCGCCGGTGGCTCAGGAGCGACTGGAGGCGTTGCAGGCGCTGCAGCGCGCGCAGACCCTCGCGTATCACCGCTCGCGGGTGGGCACGCGCACTGAGGTGCTGCTGGAAGGCGCGAGCCGCCAGGGTGCCGGGCAGCAGGCCGGACGCGACCCCTACCACCGTGTTGTAAACCTCTCAGCGGCAGCGGAGGTGATGCCGCCCCCGGGCGCGCTGGTGTCGGTGTGCGTCGTGGAAGCCACACCCCACTCGCTGATCGGAACCCTCGATCTCGCAAAAACCGCGGACAGCGCTCGGCAACCGTTGAAGAACGGGGCGGGGAGCGCCGATGAGCGGATACGGAGCGTGGTCGCCGGGGGGTAGGCTCGTCGAGGCCCTGCGGCGGCGGCTGCGCCGCAGGAGGGGCCATGCCCAAGGGGCACATCCTAGCCGTCGACGACCAGCGCTACTTCCGCGAGCTGCTGGACGGCATCCTCACCGAAGAGGGCTTCGAGGTGCAGACGGCGTCGGGCGGAGAGGAGGCGCTGCGCATCCTCGAGCACTCGGTCTTCGACGTCGTCGTCACCGACCTCGTGATGCCCGTGATGAGTGGCAGCGATCTGGTGCAGCGCGTGAAGGAGCGCTGGCCGGAGCAGGAAATCATCGTGGTGACCGGGGTCGTCGACGTCAAGAGCGCCGTGGAGGCGATGAAGCTCGGCGCGACGGATTATCTGCTCAAGCCCTTCGACCGCGAGACCCTGTCCGCTTCGCTGCAGACGATTCTCGAGCGCAACCGCGTGCGCAGCGAACGCGACCGCTTGCTCGACGAGAACATCGAGTTCATGAGCGAGCGTTCGTTGCTCCAGCGCGCGGTGGGTCTGTTCACGGCGCTCTCCCTCGAGCCGCTCGCGCAGGCGATCCTCGAAGGCTTGTGCCACGAGACGGGCGCGCAGGGCGGTTTGCTGTGGCTGGCGGGCGACAATACGCCGGACACGCTGCGTCTCTTCGCAGTGCGGGGTCTGGTGCGCCCCGAAGAGGAGCGCGAGCGCCTGGAAGGCACCGAGCTTCCGGCGCGGCTGCGCAGCGGCGGTGCCACGACGCTGCTGACCCACTGGAACGACGGCAGCGGCGCGCCGCGGCCCGCACTCCTGGTTGCGCTGCGACGGGGGCCGCGTCTCGCGGCGCTGATCCGGCTCACCGACAAGCTCGGCGGTGACGAGTTCGACGACCTCGATCGAGCCTGCGCCGAGCGCTTCGCCCAGTTCGCGGAGACCGCGCTCGGCAACGTCGACCGGTTCCGGGCGCTCGAGCAGCGCACCCTGCAGAATCCGAAGACCGGCGCCTATCGGCTCGAGTACCTGCAGGATGTGGTGCGCAACGAGATCGAGAAGGCGAACCGCTTCGGGCGCAGCTTTGGCGTGCTCCAAATCGGCGTGTCG
>JAOUNA010000281.1 GCA_029881215.1 Myxococcales bacterium
CGCAGGCAACAGCGCCTACGTCGGCGGCCGCGACGGCCTGCGCATCATCGACGTCTCCAAGCCCGAGTGGCCCGTCCGCGTGGGAACGCTGAGCGACTCGAACACCGGCCGCGTGGCCGTTCAGGAGTCGCTGGCGTACATCTCGGGTTACTCGAATCTCTCGAATCGCCAGGGGCTGCAGGTCGTCGACGTCTCCAATCCGATGGCACCGACAGAAGTGGGCTGGCTCGACGGCTCGACCTCCTCGGACGTCGTGCTCGACGGAAGCCTCGCATACGTACCCGGAGAATGGGCATCGGGCCTGCTGCGCATCGTGGACATCTCGAATCCGACGGCGCCCGTCGAGATCGGCCTGATGCTCGCGCCGGGTCGGATCAGCGCCGTCGCCATCAAAGGCACGCTCGCCTACCTCGCCTATGTCGCTTATGGCCCGACCTCTGCCAGCGGGGGGCTCCAGATCGTCGATGTCTCCGATCCGGCTGCGCCCGTCGAGCGGGCTCGATTTCCGACGGCCCGCCCCGCCCGCGCCGTCGACGTGCTCGGTGGGATCGCCTACCTCGGCGTGCCTGGATTCGGCGCTCTCCCGAGCCGCCTGCTCGTGATCGATGTCAGCGACCCGTCCGCCCCCCTCGAGATCGCGAACGTTCCGATCGACGTCGCGGTCAACAGGCCGGAGTCAGCCTACCTACCAGAACTCGCGGCAGACCGCAATTGGCTCTATGCCCCGGTGAACGGCTCGTGGGATACCGCGCTCGCGATATTCGACATCTCGAACCCCGCAGCTCCGACTCAGCAGGCATTCGATCTCGACGAGATCACTTCCGTGGCCGATATGGCACTGGACGGCGACCGCCTGTATCTGGCGGACGCGTTTGGCGCCGTGAACGTCTTCGACGTCTCGAATCCAAACGCGATCGCCGCACTCGGCGCCCTTGCGATTCCCAGTGGACGGCCCGGTCGATTCGGGACGGACAGCATCGCGCTCGGCAATGGGCTCGTCCACGCCGTCCAATGGCGATCCGGACTCACCATCGTCGATTTCGGGCCCGAATACGCGAGCGCGCGTCGCGTCACGCTCGACGTGAAGCCCGGCAGCGAGCGCAACCCGCTCGAGCTCGTGAGCCGCGGCGTGATCCCCGCGGCAATCCTCGGCGCGCCGGATCTCGACGTCACCCAGATCGATGCCACCTCCCTGCGCTTCGGCCCGGGCGAAGCGGCGCCGATCCACCCCTCTGGCGGACACACTGCGGACGTGAACGGCGACGGGCTCCCGGACCTGCTCTCCCACTACCGCACCCAGGAGATGGACATCGCCTACGGCGACACCGAGGTATGCGTGCGCGGCGCCACCGTCGACGGCGTGCGCCTCGAGGGCTGCGACCACATCGACACGCAACCGGGCGCGGGGACGCGCCGCTCCCGCTGAAGGCGGGACCGCGGTAGTCTTGTGCAGGCTACTGGCAGGAGGTCCCCGGGCATAGGAAGTTCAGGTTGACGAAGATGGAGAGTAAGATCGTTTCGCGTGTCGCCATCGGCCTTACAGTTGCGTTCCTGACGCAGAGTGCCGCGGCGGGTGGTTTCGTACAGATCGAGGGGGCGATTTTCGCTGCGGAATCGAACGAGATCACCAACGCCTGGTGGGCGCTTCCCGAGGGAATCCGCTTTACGTACTTCTCAGAAGACGGGGACGAGTGCAGCGTGATCTTCGAGGACGTGCTGCCCACGGCAGCGCAGTCCCGCACCCATGTCGGCGCAGTCGCGGTGAGGGAAGTCCTCGACGAAGCATGGATCGACGCAGATTGCGACATGCTCCCGGAGGAGCTTCATGAAACCACGCTCGACTGGTATGCCCAGGACACCGAGGGCAACGTCTGGTACTTCGGGGAAGACACGGTGGCCTTCGGTGTGTTACCCGGGGAATGTGAGCACCCCGACGGCTTCGGCGGCTGCACGGACGGCTCCTGGGAAGCCGGCCAGGACGTGGCCGGCGTCGGCTCCGTAGCAGAAGAAGGCATCCTCATGCTGGCCGATCCCACCGGGAAGAGCGGCGTGTTCTACTTCCAGGAGTTCTACGAGGGTGAGGCCAAGGACATGGGGAAGATCCTGAATTACAAGAGCGTGAACACCTTCCTGTATGGCAGGGTAAATGGCTGCGTCAGGATCAAGGAGTATTCGCCGCTGGCTCCGGGTGCCGTCGAACACAAGACTTACTGTGAAAACCTGGGCCTGGTGCTGGTGGAAGAAAATTCTGGGGGCAAGACCGTCTTCGAGAATCTGGTCAGCGTCACTCCGACACCCTGATCCGTGGGCCGGATCGGATCAGCGAGGCCGCTTCGGGATCGACCGGGAGCGCTCGCGCTCGACCATGAGTGGTCCGCCGTGCGTTGCTTGGCCGACCCCGGCATGGGAAGCGGACGACACCACCACCGATGGGGTTCGCGCGCGCTCTGGCACGCGTATCTCGACGCCGCTTGCTAAGCCCCGTCGCGCCCTGTGGCCTGCCATGCAACGTCGGACTCAGCCTCGGTAGCGGATCCTCTTCGCGACGGTGACAATGCCGGCCATGAAGAGCAGCGCACCCGACGGCTCGGGAATGGGACTGCTCGGATCCAAGATCTGGATCCCCTGTGTCGCCTCTACGCCGTAGGTAACTCCATTGTACTCGAGAGAGATCAACCACTTGGTCGGATCGGTGGTGCTCTGGTAGGTCCCCACGAGGTCCATTCCGTTGAGGGCGGTCTCGCTGTAGGCAACGGCGACGTTTGCCCCGCCGGCCACGTCGGGATTGAACGCGAAGAAGAAGCCGATCGGCTCATCACCGACTGTGAACATGCTCTCGACGACAGGAGATTGCGGCGATCCGAACGTACCGAGATCTGAGACCGTGCCCGCGAGGAAATCGATGCTCGCGACGCTGCCGGCGACGTCGTCGAAGCCGAAGATGATCGTCTCGCTGCCTGGAGTACCGGCACGATAGAAGCCAAACAGGCTCAGCGCGTTCGCGTTGTCGTCGAAGGCATCGAGCAGCTCGAAGCTGATGAGCGTGTCGGACGGAGCGAAGATCTCGTCTCCCGTGTCGCCGCCGTAGCCCGCTATCGGCGACGGGCTGCCGATGGGCACTGCACTCGCTGCGCCCGCAAGGAGCAAGGCGCATGCACACGCCAAGCCCAGGCTCCAGCGGGTCCGGCATCGCGAGGCGCTGCGCGCGCTCGAACCGGTGTAGAACGAAGAGCCTGCGGCTGCAGACATGCGTCATCTCCTCTGCGACGCTGCGAAGATTCCCAACGGCG
>JAOUNA010000006.1 GCA_029881215.1 Myxococcales bacterium
CTGCGGCGCAGGGCGACACCCGCTGCGTGCAGCGCTTCGCGTCGCTCGCGCAGCTCCGCGGGCGTCACGGAAGCTCGCCCGCCAGCATCGCGTCCGCGGCAATCGAGCAGCCCCGCGCCTCGGCACCCGCATCGCGTCCGAGAATCTCGAAGCCGTCGCCGCTGCGCCGCCCCACATCGGCGCTCTGCAGCGCAGCCACGCTGCCCGTGTTGGCGAGATCCACGATGACGACGCTGCCGGCCTGCCCTTCGGGCAGATCGTCTCCCGTGACCGGGTCGACGATGCGCACGCGCGCCCACGGCGGACCGAGCTTGCGCCGCGGCGCGTCCGGCTCGAGCAACACCGAGTCGTAGAACTGACTGCCGAGCTCGGTCATGCCGTACTGGTTCACGATGCGCTGCGGCGGCACGCCGAGCCGTCGCGCGATCCACGCGTACAGTGCGTCGCGCGCCAGCTCTCGCGAGTGGCCCTTGAAACCCCCGGTCTCCATCAGGCGCGACCCCACCGGCAGTGCGAAGCGCAGCGCGCGCGCCTCGAGCGCCTCGAGCAGATGCACCAGGGCGAAGGCGGTGCCGCACAGGACGCAGGGCGCGCCGCGGGTCTCCGCGTCGCGCAGCCGCTCCAGGACGTGCTCGAGCTGCAGCACCCCGGCGCGCACCACGAACGCGCTGTCCGCGCTCCCGAGCGCGCGCAGCAGCGCGCCGAACATGTGGGACAGCGAGGAGTCCGGCAGCTCCTGCGGCGCCGGCGCCAGGATCGTGAAGTCGACGCGCTCGCCCGCGGCCAGATCCGGAAGCACGTAGCGCGCGAAGGTGGGCAGCAGGGACGCCTCGTAGATCTCGAGCGTGTCGAGGTGCAGCGCGCCGCGCGCAGCGGTCGCGGTGCCACTGGTGCGGAAGACGTGCTGCGTGCGCCCGAGCGGAAACGAGGCGAGCGCCACCTCCTTGAAGGCGCCGGTCGGCACCGGAGGGATCTCGCGCCACGAGGTCACGCGCTGCGGCGTTCGGTCGCGCCGCGCGCAGAAGCGCCGGTAGGCGACACAGTGCTCGTACTGGAAGGCGAAGAGATCCAGAGCCAGGGCGTCGAAGCGCGCTTCGTCGCGGCACCAGCCGGGCTCGCGCATCCAGGCGAGGGCGCGTGCGTCGAGCGCGGCGCGCGCCGGATCGGGACCCGGCGCGCTCACGCCAGCACCTCGACGATCCCGTCGATCGCGTCGGCCAGGATGCGCGCCTCGATCGTCAGCGGCGGCGTGAGCGAGAGCACGCGTCCGGCGTCGTCACACGGCAAGGCGATGATGCCGCGCTGCAGCGCGGCGTCGCAGGCCGCGCTCACGCGCTCCGCACTGTCGCACTCCACCCCGATCAACAGCCCGCGCCCGCGCACATCCGTGATGCCGCGACGCCCGTCCAGGGCCCGCCGCAGGCGCGCCAGCGATGCGGCCCCGAGCTCCGCGGCGCGCTCCGCGAGCTTTTCCTCGTCGAGCACCGCGATCGATGCGAGCGCCGCGGCGCAGCCCGGTGGGTGACCGAGAAATGTCTGGGTGTGCAGCGACTCGCCCTCGGAGATCGGCCACGCGTCCATGATCTGCGCGCGCCCGAGGCACGCGGAGAGCGGCATGCCTGCAGCGAGGCCCTTGCCCACGCACAGCAGGTCGGGAATCACCTGCTCGTGGTCGCAGGCGAACCAGCGCCCCGTGCGGCCGAAGCCCGTGTAGATCTCGTCCGCGATCATCAGCCAGCCCTGCTCGTCGCACAGCGCGCGCAGCTCCGTCAGGAAGCCCTCCGGCGGGATGCGGTTGCCGCCGCGTCCCTGGATGGGCTCGACCAGCACCGCTCCGACCGGCGCACCCGCGTCGCGCGCGACGCGGCGCACAGCCTCGGCGTCGCCGTAGCGCGCGAAGCGCGTGGCGCCGGGCAGGCGCGCGGCAAACGGCTCGCGAAATCGCGCGCTCCAGGTCGCGTCGAGCGCACCCAGCGCCAGACCGTGGTAGGCGCCTTCGAAGGCGATCACGCCCGCGCGCCCGGTGGCCAGCAGCGTCGTCTTGAGGGCGGTCTCCACCGCGTCGGCGCCCGAGGACGACAGCACCGCACGCGACGCCACGCCGCCGGGGTAATGGCGGGCGAGAGCCTCCAACAGCGTCACCTTCACCGCGGCCGGATGGACATCGCCCATGGCGTGCAGCAGCCGATCGGCCTGGTCGCTGACCGCGTCCACCACGCGCGGGTGGCCGTGGCCGGCGTTGGCAACGCCGAAGCCCGCCGTGAGATCCACGAAGCGGTTCCCATCCACGTCCCAGACGTTGGCGCCGCTGGCGCGCTCCCAGAAGATGGGGGGCGTCGGCGCGAGGCACGTCACGTTGCGGCTTTCCACGGCTGCCAGGCGCTCGGCGAGCGCACGGGAGCGCGGCCCCGGCACGGCCGTCAGGAGGGCAGGGGGCTGGCTCGCCGGCAGTGACACGGCGGCAAAGTGTAGCTGTACCATGCGGAGCACGAGCGGGCGCCGCCCGCCCGCGCGCTGGCGGCGCCGTGGAGGACCCGGTGGAAGAGGAGATCGCGTACGTCGCGCTCGGCTCGAACCTGGGTGCCCGCGAACAGCACCTGGCGGGCGCGCTGGACGCGCTGCGTGCGGTCGCCGGCGTGCGCGAGCTCGCCGTGTCGTCCGTCTACGAGACGGCGCCCATCGGGCCCGGGGAGCAGGACTTCTATCTGAACGCCGTGGCGCGCCTCACCACGTCGCTCGCGCCGCGCGCGCTACTCGAGCAGCTCCTCGCCATCGAGGCCACGGCGGGGCGCAGGCGCGGTCCCGAGCGCAACGCGCCGCGCACGCTGGATCTCGACCTGCTGCTGTACGGCGAGCACGCCATCGACGAGCCGGGGCTCGAGGTGCCGCATCCGCGCATGTGCGATCGCGGCTTCGTGCTCGAGCCGCTCTGCGAGCTGGCGCCCGATCTCGTGGTGCCCGGTCGGACCGACACGGTGGAGGCGCTGGCGCGGCGCGTCCGCGACGCGACGTGCGTGCGCCGCCGCGGCCCTTGAGGAGCATCGCCATGGCCATCGCAGCTGTCAGCATCGCACCCATCGGAGAAGGCATCAGCGTTTCGCGCTACGTGGCTGCTGCCCTCGTGGTCGCGCGCGATCAGGATCGCGTGCGCTACCGGCTGGACCCGATGTTCACCACGCTCGAAGGCGAGCTGAGCGAGATCTTCGCGCTGGTACAGCGCATGCAGGAGGCGGTCTTCGCGGCTGGGGCGCTGCGCGTGAGCACCGTGATCAAGATCGACGAGCGGCGAGATCGCCCGGCGCGCATGGAGGAGAAGGTGGAGGCGGTGGAGCGGCGCCTGGGTCAGCGCGGGTCTGCCGCGCGCTGACGCGGCGGCCGGGAACGGCCGCAGGAGCGCTGGGCGAACGCGTGCGCGTTCTCGCCATGAACTCCTGCGACGCTCATCAAATTCAACATCAAGAAAGTCAAGAATTCTTGGACGCTCCTCAGGATTTCGTTACCGTCTCGCGGATAGGACGGCCTGCCGGTGTCACCCGAAGCGAAAAAATCCACGGATCCGAGGCTTCTGGAGTTCATCCGGAGCGATGAGCCGGCGGTCCTGAGTCCGCAAGAAATCTTGACTTGGTCGATCAAGAATTTTCATCCACGGATCGCGCTCTCCTGCTCGTTCGGCGCACCCGAGGGCCTGGTGCTGCTCGACATGATGCACCGCATCGACGAGCGTTCGCGGGTGTTCGTGATCGATACGGGGCGCCTGCCCCAGGCGACCTACGACCTGATCGACCGTGTGCGGGAGCGTTACGACAAGCAGATCGAGGTGGTCTTTCCGCGCGCGCAGGACGTGGAGTCGATGGTGCGCGCCAACGGCATGAACCTCTTCTACGAGTCGATCGAGAATCGCCAGCTCTGCTGCCGCATCCGCAAGGTCGAGCCGTTGAACCGCTACCTGGCAGAGGTGGACGCCTGGGTGTCGGGGCTGCGACGCGATCAGAATGTCACGCGCGCGACCACGCCGAAGTTGCAGATCGACTACGTCCACGGCGGAATCGTCAAGGTGAATCCGCTCGCGGACTGGACCCGCGAGCAGGTCATGGACTACGTGGGCGCGCACAACGTCCCCATCAACCGCCTGCACGATCGCGGCTATCCTTCGGTAGGCTGTGATCCGTGCTCCCGCGCCATCGCGAGCGGCGAAGATGCTCGTGCCGGGCGCTGGTGGTGGGAGCATCCCGAAACGCGGGAGTGCGGGATCCACGTCGAAGAGGAGGAAGCGGGATCCGGAATCTAATCGATCGGCGTGCCTTTCTGGGGGCGTGTGGCGCTGCCCTCGCGTGGCCGCTCGTGCGCACGGCGTGGGCGGCCGAAGCGACCGGCCCGGCGCCCGGGAGCGCGCTCCCCGCGGAGACCGTCCGCGCGCTCGAGCGCAGCGGCTTCGTGTACGTATCGCCGCTGCGCGGCGATGGTCGCGAGAGCACCTGCCACGGCGAGGTCTGGTACGCCTGGCTCGACGGCTCCGTGGTCCTCAACACCGCAACCGACACGTGGAAGGCGCGCAGCCTGAAGCGCGGCCTCGCGCGCGCGCGCATCTGGGTGGGCGACTACGGCCCCTGGAAGCGGATGCTGTCGCGCAACGAGGAATTCCGGAAGGGTCCGAGCTTCGACGCCAGAGCCTCGTTCGTGAAGGACGACGCGCTCATCGACCGCCTGCTCGACGTCTACGATCGCAAGTATCCGGGCGAGATCGACGCGTGGCGCGGGCGCATGCGCGACGGCTACTTCAGCGGATCTCGAGCCGTCATCCGCTACACGCCGCTCTAGGCGCCCGCCTCGCCGCGCCTCGCCGCCTCGCGCACGTAGTTCGCGAGCCGGCCCAGGCGCTCGATCTCCACCTCGACGACGTCCCCATCGCCAAGCCAGCGCGGGGGCGTGCGGGCGGCTCCCACGCCGGCGGGTGTTCCGGTGAGCACCACATCGCCGGGCTCGAGCGTCATCAGCTGCGAGGCAAAGGCGATGATCTCGGCCACCGAGAAGCGCATCTCCTTGGTATTGCCCGTCTGGACCACGTCGCCCGAGAGCGACGTGCGGATCGAAAGGTCCTGGGGATCCGGGATCTCGTCGGCCGTCACCAGCGCGGGACCGAGCGGCGCAAAGGTGTCGCACGATTTGCCGAGGAAGTGCTGGCCGCGCGCATTCTGGTAGTCGCGAGCGGTGACGTCGTTCGCCACGCAGTAGCCGGCCACGCTGCGCAGCGCATCCCGAACGCGAACGCAGTGTGTCCTGTGCGAGATCACCGCTGCGAGCTCACCCTCGTAGTCCGCCTGCGAGCACGCGGCCGGAATCACGATGTCGTCCTCGGGCCCGATGACGGCGGTGGGTGCCTTCAGGAAGAGCACCGGCTGCGGAGCCGCGCTCTGCTCGCCGCGCTCGCTCGCATGCGCGCCGTAGTTTCGCGCCACGCCGAGGATCTTTCCGGGGTGTGGCACCGGCGCGCACAGCCGCACTCCTTTGCGCGGCATGATCACCCCCGCCGACGTCAGATCGAGCGCATCGTATCGATCCAGGGAATGCAGGGCGAAGTCGAGCGCCGTGCGCGCCGCATCCAGGGATCCGGGCAGATGTTGGACGAAGTGGAGCGCGTCGGAAGGCAGCAGGGAATCCGCTTCCGCCTCGGGCGCGCCCGCGTCCTCGGCGGCGAGCTTGACGGCGAATGCCCGGTTCAGATCGACCACGGTTCCCGCGTGTGCGCCGGAGGGGAGCAGCGCGCCGAGCCTGCGCGCCCCGCGGCGCGTGGCGTCGAGTGTTTCGAAGCCGAGCGCTGCGGCCTCCATCGAGCCCGGCCCCGGCCGGCCGTGTCTGGTCGCGTTGCTCCGCGCGGGTTCACGTCGTTCGAAGGTCACGATGTGCATGAGGTGCTCCCGGCTCCCCGCGTCGCCATGCCTTCCTCCCAGCGTGTGCAATCGCGCTGCACCTCTCCGGCAGCCGCGGTGAAGGCAGCCGGCAAAGCGCCGCTGCGCACACCGTTGGGACTGATCGCGGGCCACGCGGTGATCAAGATCCGCCCGCGGCCGGTCGATGAAGCCAACGGACCCGGACAGGGTACCACGGAGGTGGGATGCGGCCTTCAGCGCGCCTTCGAGATCTGGCGGGCTGGCTCGCGCTGGCGCTCATGGTCGCGCTCGCGTCGCCGGGCGTGACGGCGATTCGCGCCGAGAATGGAGAGCGCGCCGCGCTCGAGGCGGGTCCCGCCTGCCAGGTGGATGCGCAGGACGCCGCGATCGTCCCGCACGCCGTGTCCGTGGATCTCTCCCGAGCGGCCTCGCAAGCGGCGCAGAGCGGATCCGCCGGGGTCATCCGGCTCGACACCGAGGGCTATCACTACGGGGCGGAGACGCCCGAAGCCGGGGATCGCGCCTCGATTCGCATCGTCCTGCAGCCGCTACCCTGACACGGCCTCCGCGGCCCGCCGGCGATCCCGGCTGTCCGCGCGTGCAGCGACGCAGCGCGCTTTGACAGCCCCGGGCCCACGACCCTAGCCTTGCGGGCGGTGCGGAGAACTCCATGAACCGCCCGACCCCTCTGCGTCTGCGCAGCGCAATCGCCGTCGTCTTCGTGGGCTGGGCGGTCTTCGGGCTCGTGGCGTCGGCGACTCTCTTCTTCGCGCAAGACGCCCGCCCCTGGCATCCCTTCGTCGACACGCAGGTCGGGGCCCACGCGGTAATCGCGCGCCTCGCGCCGTCCGCACTCGGCAGCGCGGCGCAGGTGGGCGATGTGATTCTCGAGGTGAACGGCGCTCCGTACGGGGAGGTTCTGCAGCGCGGAAGCGGCTGGCTGCGCGCGGGCGTGCGAAATGCGTACCTGCTCGAGAAGCGCGACGGCAGCCGGGTCGTGGCGGCGCTCGCGCCGGAGCCCATCGGATGGGCGCTCACGCCGCGCGCCCTGCTGCTGCACGGCATGCTGCTGGCGGTTGCGCTGATCTACCTCGTCACGGGCGGCACCGCCTGGTGGCTGAAGCCCGAGCGCGCCGAGGGATGGGCGCTGCTGCTCTTCTGCTGCACGATGGCGGTGCAGCTCGCCAGCACGATGCCCAGCGACTTGGCTCCGTGGGGGTGGCAGCGCGCGGCCATCAATGCGCCCCTGATCGGCGCATCCCTCTTCTACCTGTTCACCACCTATCCCATCGAACCGCATTGGGTCGTGCGCTACCGGCGCGTCCAGCTCGTTCCCTACGCACTCGCGGCGGGGCTCGTCGCCCTCACGTTCTTCGGGTCCGCTCTCGGATTGCCCCGCGGAGCCGGACTCTGGATTTCCTACTGCTTCTCCCTGGGCTTGCTGATCGTCTCTCTCGCCGTCGTGGCGGTCGAGCGCTCGGGGCAGGGTGAGGGGCCGTTGCGCGACCGCGCGAGTCTCGTATTCCTGGCTGCGCTGCTCTCCTTCGCTCCCATCCTGGTGTTGTTCCTGGCCGAGTGGATCTTCCGCACGCCGTATCCCCATCAGATCGGGTTGCTCTGGACCTTCGTATTCCCCGTTTCCATGGGATACGGAATCGTGCGCCGGCAGCTCTTCGAGATCCGCGTCTTCGCGAAGTCGTCGGCGGCTTACGGTGCCGCGACGCTGGCGATCACCGGCGTGTTCGCCCTCTCCATCACCGCGGCCGATCTCGTGGTCTCGCGCCTGGATATCAGCTTTCGCTGGTTCCAGCTCACGTTCCTCTTCTTCGCGATCCTGGCTTTCAATCCGCTTCGCAACCGCCTGCAGGCCTTCGTGGACCGCGTGTTCGATCGGGACCGCGAGGCCTACCGCGTGGCGGTCCGCGAGATCTCGGAGGCGATGGTCTCGATGCTGTCCCTCTCCGAGATCGCGGATCGGATCCTGATCGCGCTGACGGACACCATGGGCGTCGACCTCGCGATGGTCATGCTGCTCGACGAAAACGCCAAGAGCCTGCGGCCCGTGGCCTCGAGAGGCGAGTGGTGGGACGAGGCGCTCGCACTCGAGATCGGTACGGATCACCCGATCTGGAGGCATCTCTGGATGCGGCGCGAGGACTTGTCTCGCATGGATTTCGACGACGAGCCCGATGTCGAGATCCGCGAGGCCTGTCGCGACGTCTTCGACACGCTCGAAGTCGAGCTTCTGGTGCCGATCCTCTTCGGCGTCGATCTCCTGGGCGTGATCGCCGTCGGGCGCAAGCTCTCCGGCGATCGTCTGGGCTGGGACGATCGCACCCTGCTGCGCACCCTCGCCAATCAGAGCTCGATCGCGATCGAAAACGCCAAGGCCTTCGACCAGATCGCCAAGCTCAACGAGACGCTCGAGGCGCGCGTCGAAGAGCGCACGGCCGAGCTGCGCGAAGCGCAGGTGCAGCTCTCGCAGGCCGAGAAGATGAAGTCTCTCGGTCAGCTCGTCGCGGGCGTCGCGCACGAGCTGAACAATCCGATCGGATTCGTGCACGCCAATCTCCAGCTGCTCGACGAATTCGTGAAGAAGCTCCTGGATGCCAAGGACAACGGCGAGGAGACGGAGAAGATCCGCGAGGCGATCAGCAAGCTGTTGATGCGAAGCCGCGAGGGCACCGAGCGGGTCAAGAAGATCGTGCAGGATCTCCGCACCTTCTCGCGCGTGGATCAGGCCGACCTCCAGGACAGCGACCTGAACGAAGAGATCGAGCGGGCGCTCACCCTGATGGAGCCCCGCTTCAAGAGCGGGGTGAGCGTCGAGCGGGACTTCGGCGCGCTGCCGAGCGTGCGCTGCTATGCGGGGCAGCTGAACCAGGTGTTCCTGAATCTGTTGATGAACGCGAGCGATGCGATGCAGGGACGGGGAACCATTCGCATCCGCACACGCCGACACGGAGACGGCGTGCGCCTCGAATTCAGCGACGATGGTCCCGGCATCCCGCCCCAGGTGATCGGTCGCATCTTCGATCCCTTCTTCACGACCAAGCCGGTCGGCGTGGGGACGGGGCTCGGCCTCTCGCTCTCCCACAGCATCATCGAGCGGCACGGCGGAAAGTTCACCGTGGATTCCGAGGCTGGCGTGGGCACGACTTTCGCGATCGACCTGCCGCTCGACGTTCCTCCCGCGGCGCAGTGAGCCGCTCGCGCCGATCGGTTACCCTCGCGCGCCAACGAGAAGGGGGAAGTCTCGCCGTGTCGTCCGACCCGCGCGACCGCATCGTAGAGCTCGACAAGCGACGAGTGTGGCACCCGTACACGGCCATGCAGAGCTACCGGGAGCGCGTCGATCCGCTGGTGGTGGCCGAGGCGCACGGCGCGCGGCTCGTCGACACCCGCGGCCGGAGCTACATCGACGCAAACGCCTCGTGGTGGAGCTGTGCGCTCGGCCACGGCCATCCGAGACTGATCGAGGCCCTGCGGCGCCAGTCCGAGCGGCTGTGCCACACGTCGCTGGCGGGCGTGGCGCACGAAGGTGCCTCCGAGCTGGCCGAAGCCATCTGCCGCGTCGCGCCGAGCGGATTGGAGCACGTCTTCTACAGCGACAACGGCTCCACGGCGGTCGAGGTGGCGATGAAGCTCGCGCTGCAATACTGGGCGCAGAACGGACGCCCCGAGCGAAAGCGCTTCGCGGCGCTGCAGGAGGGCTTTCACGGCGAGACCCTCGGCGTGACCGCGCTGGGAGGGCTCGAAGTCTTCCGTCGCCCCTTCGAAGGCGCGCTGCTGGACGTGTTGCGCGTGGCGCCTCCGCGCAGTGACGACGCGCTGGATGCGGCCTGTGCGGCGCTCGAACGCACGCTCGCGGAGAGCGGGGACTCGCTGGCCGCACTGGTGATGGAGTCGGTGGTGCAGGGCGCGGCCGGCATGAAGTTCTATGCCCCCGATTTTCTGCGCGCCGCTCGACAGCTCTGCGACCGCCACGACGTCTTCCTCGTGTGCGACGAGGTGTTCACGGGGTACGGCCGCACCGGCCCGATGTGGGCCTGCGAGCACGCGGGCATTTCGCCCGACATGCTCTGCTCCGCCAAGGGATTCAGCGCCGGCATGTTGCCGATGGCGGCCACGCTCACCACGCGGCGCGTCTTCGAGGGATTTCTCGGCGCGGCGGATCGGGCCTTCTATTACGGGCATACCTTCTGCGGCAATCCCCTGGGCGCGGCGGTGGCGCGCGAGGTGCTCGCGGTCTTCGAGGAAGAGCGCGTGCTCGAGGCCGCCAAACCGAAGGCCGAGCGCATCGCGCAGTCTTTCTCCGAAATGGAAGCGCTGCCCGGCGTCGCGCGGCCGCGTGCCATCGGCATGATCGGTGCGCTCGATCTGGGCGCGAGCGCCGATTACCTCGCGGATGCGGGTTGGCGTGTCTACGAGGAGGCGCGCGCGCGCGGCGCCTACCTGCGGCCCCTGGGAAACGTGGTCTACGTGGCGCCGCCGCTCAACATCCCCGATGCGGATCTCGAGGAGCTGCTGGCGATCGTGCGCAGCAGCGTCGAGGTGGCGCTCGCCCCGCGCTGAGCGCGCGCCGGGCGCCGGCGCGGCCCGCGAGAGGCGGGTGCGTCGGCCGCGCCGGAGGCGTCAGCGCTGGGTGTCCTCGGGAGGCGGTGCTTCGGGATCGTGCTCGGCCTCGAGCGTGAGCTCGCGATCCACGCCGACCCGAACCAGCTCCACGCAGACGTTCTCCGGATGCAAGCGGGTCCTGCCGTCCTCGCCGACACGCGGCTCGAGCACGATCAGCTGCGGCTCGTAGCCGGGCCCCTTCACGTAGATCTGGTGGGGCTCGTCGATGCGCAGCTCGACCGTGTCGGTGCCCGCGTCGAGCGCCTCGCGATCCACATAGATGGTGACGCGCTCGGGCACGCAATCGAGGGCGATGCGCTGCTTGGCCGCGCAGGCGAGATGCGGCGCGAGCAGCAGCGCCACCCAGATGCCGGCGCGGATTCTGCGCGCGGCGCAAGCACGCGGGTGCTGCACGTAGATCCTCCCGACCGCAAAGCTAGCACGCGCCGCGCGCGAGGCCGCTCGCCACGCGCGGCAGCTCCGCTGCGGCGAAGCGGCGATGCTACCCTGCTCGATCGTGACGGAGCGCGCCAATGTCCTGATCGTCGGCGGTGGCATCATCGGCACGAGCGTCGCGTGGGGCCTGGCGCGGCGCGGCGTGCCGGACGTCGTGGTGGTCGATCTCGACCTTTCCGGCATCTACGCGTCCTCCGAGCTCAACGCCGGCGGTGCGCGCGCCACCTGGTGGCATCCCGTCAATATCGACAGCTGCCGGGAAACGCTGCATTTCTTCGGCGCGCACCGCGACGAGTTCGGATTCCGGCAACGCGGCTATCTGTGGCTCTACGCCGACCGCGACCTCTACGCGCGCGCCCTCGACGTGATGCGGCTGCAGAATGACCGGGGCCTGGGCGTCGAGGCATTGCGCGGCGGAGAACTGAGGGAGCGATTTCCGCTGATCGACCGCAACCTCGACGAGCTCGTGGGCGCGACGTTCTCGCCATCCGATGGCCTGGTCAACCCAAACGCGGTGCGCCAGTGGTATCGGCGCGAGGCGGCGGGCATGGGGGTGCGCTTCCGCAACCGCCACTACGTCTCCGGGGTGTCCACGGCGCGCGTCGCGGGATCGGGCGGAGCGCTCCGCCGCGTGGCGGACGTCGACGTGATCGAGGTGGCCAAGCAAGGCGTCACGGACGATGCGGGCGTGCTCCGCGAGATCCTCGTGACGCACCACGTTCCGCAGGCGGTGCGCTGCGGCGAATCGCGCATCGCCTGCGACGTGCTCGTCAACTGCCTGGGCGCCTGGTCGCCGATCTTCTCCTCCAAGATCGGAATTTCCGACGTCACCGAACCGGTGCGCCGCCAGATCTGTCTGGTCGACGTCCGGGCGCGCGACCTCGCGCCCGACGTCTCGCTCGACGCGCTGGGCATGATCGTCGACGCCTCGGATCTGTACTTCCATCCGGAGGGCCCGCACGTGCTCGCGGGATATTCGATCCCCGAAGAATCCCCCGGCTTCGACTTCGACTACGACGGAGAGGAATTCTTCGAGCGGCACGTGTGGCCGCGCCTCGCGCACCGCTGCAGCAGCTTCGATCGCTGCGCGCACGTGCGGGGTTGGTCGGGCCTGTACGCGGTGACGCCGGATCGGAGCGGCATTGCGGGCGCCGTCGGCGGATTCTCGAATCTCTTTGAAGCGCACTCCTTCACGGGCCGAGGGGTCATGCAGTCCTACGCGGTGGGTCAGGCGCTGGCGGAGCTGATCACCGATCACGCCTACGGCGCACTCGACCTCGGTCCGCTCACGCGTCAGCGCTTCGAGGACCCCGGGCGCTGGGTCCGCGAGGAGCTGCATATTTGATGGGGCGTGCGGGGCCGGGATCGGCCGCGCGTCCGCTGGACGGCCGCGCGGCCGTGCCGGTCGGAGATTCGCACCAGCGTTGCAGCGCGCGCAGCGTCTGGTCGATCAGATCCGCGGCCAGCTTGCGCACGTCGAAGCGGTCGAGCGTTCCGCCCACCACCGGCACCGCATTCGAGGTGGTGAATCGCAGCGAAACGTGGGTGCGCTCTGGATCTTCGCCGTCGGAGGTGAGGATGCAGGTCGCGTCGAAACGAAAGAGTCCCAGAGAGACCTCCGAGCGCAGCCGGCTCTCGGAGATCACCTCCGTGGGTCGGATGCAAAGATCCACCGGAACGGAGCCCAGGCGGAAGCGCCAGTGCGTCGCACGCGCGGAGCCGTTCGTGTCCTGCAGGGCCAGGAAGCGCTCGTCCCAGCGCAGCATCTCCTGCGGACGGGTCAGCGCGCGCCAGACGCGCTCGCGCGTCGCTCCGATGACCGTAGCCATGGAGACGGTGATCACGAGGCTGGGTGCTCCCCCACCACGATCCTGAGCATGGGCGGCAATCGGGGGGTTGGCAACCCGTACACCTCCTCGCGTCGGGCGCGCGAGTCGCCAGGCGCGTCCGGGCGGGCCGCGGGAGCGTGTCGCCGCGCGCCGATGCGCGCCCCCCGCGGCCGGATCTCCGATCGCCCCGTTCGGGCCCTCGCCGCGCGGGCGCAGCGCCCGGCCTGCCGGACGTCGAATTCGACTCAGGAGACCGCTGCATTCGCCCGATCCGGGGGGTGCACCGCTCCGGATCCGGCCGGGTACGCGGGCCGGTGCCACGGTTCTGCCTGGCGAGGGTCCATCTGCGCGCGCGCGGCTTCACGCGGGCCGAGTTGGTGATCGTGGTCGGGATCATCGGGCTGCTCGCCGCCATCGCGATTCCCAGCTTCGTCCGCTACCGGATGCGCGCCACGACCGCCGAGGCGGTCACGAATCTCCAGGCGATCTTCGAAGAGCGAGGCGGTCTACTTCGCGGAGTTCGGCGCCTACGTGGGCGTTTCGTCGCCGGTTCCCGCCACCCTTCCGGCACGGCGGAGGCCTCCGCGGATATCGATGCGGACGGCGCGCCGAGCTTCTTCGCCTACGTATCGCCGGCGCGCGGCCAGCTCACCGGCCTGGATGGCCCGCTCCCGGGCACCTCGTGCGCTGGGACGGGCGTCTTCGACCCGGCCAGCGGCGCGAAGAACGCGACGCACACCCCGGGGCCGTGTGACGCGGGCTCCGGGAAGATCGAGTTCTGAGCGCACCCCCGTGCAGCGGGGCGCCCCGCTACCTGGCGCGGGAGCGCAGCGCGTCGCGGTGGCGCTGGATGTAGTCGAGCGACGCGCGGCCCCGCGCGGTGTTCTCGGCCGGAAAGATCCTCGACCACAGGCGATCGAACAGGCCGTCGTGGTAGTAGTAGCGGAACCAGGTCTTGCGCACGAAGAACTCGACCACGGTGATGCCGATCATGCAGGCATAGATCAGGCCGCCGCTGGTCGCCCGCCACCAATCGGGCAGATCGGCGACCGCCAGCGCCGCAATCATCAGGGCGCTCGCCGCGAAGAAGGCGACCCAGACCCCGGTGACCTTGCGGCAATACGAGCGGATGAAGAGAGGGATTGCGGGCACCAGATAGCGCGCGCCGCGCTCGATGAGCGAGTCGGGGGCGCGCAGGCTGGACGCGAAGATTCCGGCGAGCGTCAGATAGACGAGCGCCGGCACGAGGCGCAGGTAGATCTGCTCGTTCGTGACCGCCGCGAGCATGAGCAGCACGGGGAAGCCCAGCACCGGCGCGGCCTCGAGCGCGACCGCGCGCACCGACGTGCGACCGGGCAGGGCGAGGGAGAGTGCCGCGAGCCCCGCCAGCGCCGAGGCCACCGCGCGCACGCCGAAGCGCTCGAGAACGGCATCGAGGACGTACGGGTAGGCAATGATCGCGGTTCCGATCGCGAGGGCGATCCCAGAGACCACCAGCCAGTTGCGCGCGCGCTCAGCCGAGGGAGGCATCGCACCGCCTCGCAGCCTTGCCCCCGCGCGGCGGTCGAGGGCTCACAGCAGGCCGCCGTTCACCGACAGAACCTGAGCCGTGATGTAGGACGCGCCCTCGGAGAACAGGAAG
The DNA here is from genome assembly GCA_029881215.1 of Myxococcales bacterium. Lineage (GTDB taxonomy): Bacteria > Myxococcota_A > UBA9160 > UBA9160 > SMWR01 > JAOUNA01. The sequence goes on from JAOUNA010000006.1 coordinate 14,433, forward strand.
GAAACGGCGGACGCGACATCCTCGGGTGTCCCGAGCCGGCGCAGGGGCACGCCCGCCGCCAGGGCCGTGCGATCCGCGCCCTCGAGCATCTCGGTGTCGATCCATCCGGGGGCCACGCAGTTCACCGTGACCTGTCGTTTGGCGAGCTCCAGCGCCAGCGACTTGGTGGCGGCGATGATGCCCGCTTTGGATGCCGCGTAGTTCACCTGCCCGCGGTTGCCCGTGATTCCGGCCAGCGAAGAGAGGGTCACGATGCGCCCTCCGCTGCGCAGCCGCAGCATCGGAAGCACGAGCAATCGGAGGACGTTGTAGAAGCCGTCGAGGTTCGTGCGCAGAACCCGATCCCAGGCCTGCTCGGAGAGACCGGGGAAGGGCCCGTCCTGGTGGATGCCGGCGTTGAGCACCACGCCCCAGTAGGCACCGTGGGCATCGACGTCGGCTCCGATCGCATCCGCGCAGGCCTGGCGATCGGCCAGGTCGAAGCTGAGCAGAGAGGCGCGACGTCCGATCGCCGCAACTTCGGCGGCGGTCTCGCCGGCCTCTGCCTTCCCTCGCAGATAGGAGAGCGCCAGATCGTAGCCATCGCGCGCCAGCGCGATGGCGATGGCGCGCCCGATTCCGCGGCTCGCACCCGTGACGAGCACGCGGCGCGGTGCCGCGCCGGCTTCCACCTTGCCAGTCATGACGGCAGCTCCTCGAGCGAATCCCCTGGCGCCACGGTGTAGAGGCTCAGGCGTCCCTGCGCCAGCGTGCGGCCGCTCGCCTCGTCGCGCACGGCACACTCGAAGAGCACCAGGCCGGACTCGCCCCGCTGGTGCCGCGCGGAGACGCGCAGGCGCTGCCCGGCCGGGAAGCGGTCGACCGCGAGCCGGAGCCGGCGCGATCCGAGCAGCAGCGCCGCCTCCGGCGCGCGCCAGCCGGCGCGCGCCGCGAGTCCGGCGTGGACCGCGGCGCACTGCGCCATGTACTCGAGCGCGACGAACGCGGGCACCGAGCCGTCCGCCCCGCGGAAGAGCCCGCTGCCTTCGAGATCGACCGAGCAGATCGTCTCGGCCGGCGAATGCGTCAGCACCGCGCCCAGCAGCCGCATGGGACCCTGGTGCGGCGCGAGCGCCGCGACATCCGGAAAGCTGCCCATGGCTACGCGTCGTTCTCCCAGAAATCGTAGAAGTTGAACCACTGCAACGGATGCTCGAGACAGGTGCTTTCGAGCAGGGCGGCGTAGCGCTCGAGCAGCGCGCGCGCGCGCTGCTCCTGCTCGGAGCGCGGCACGCGTTGCGCCGGAGCGAGAGGCCGGAGAATGGTCTCGTAGCGGGCGTTGCCGCGACGCACGCAGAGCGTGAGGAGAACGGGACAGTCGAGGACGCCCGCCATCTGGAAGGGCGTCAGGGGGAAACGGGCGCTGCGGCCGAGGAAGGGAGCCTCGGCGTTCCGCGCCGTCTTCCCCGGTGCCGCCCGATCGGCGAGGATGACCACGAACTCGCCGCGCTGAATGCAGGAGCGGATTTCGAAGGCGGCGCGCACGGAGGTGGGGTCGATGTCGATGGCGCGCACCTTCGCATCCGGGCTCAGTGATTCGAAGAACGCATTGATGCGCTCGGCGTTGCCGAAGAATACGACCACGTTGACGACCAGCGCGTATTTCCTGGAGAGGAACCAGAGCATGTCGATGTTGCCGAGATGCGCGCCGAGCAGGAGCGCCCCGCGTCCGCTGCGCACCAGCTCGAAGATGCGCCCACTTCCGTCGTGCTCCACGTGCATGTTCTCGAGGGCGCCGCTCCAGATCGAGAAACGGTCGTAGAGGCTCACGGCGAACTCGTGCATGTGGCGCAGCACCGCGCGCGCGTTCGGCTCGCCGCCGAGCGCGGCGCGCCCAGCCGGCGAGGTGGTGAGCTGCTCGAGATAACGGCGCGATGCGCGCCGCGCGCGCCCATCGCGCAGGAAGAAGTACAGGACCGCCGGCCAGATGAGCAGCAGGCCGAAGCGGCGTCCCACCATGCGGTGCAGGCGCGCGCCGAAGCGCAGCGCTTGCATCGTTCCGATCTCGGCCACATCCGCCCAGCGGCCCGCGCTCATCGTGTGTGCCATGCGGCGCCTCCGATGCGGCGCGTGAGATGCGCGGCCAGGAGTCCTGGGGCGCCCAGCAGGGCCCGCGCGTAGACGCCGGAGAGTCTCACGTTGTCGCGCAGCATGTCGAAGTGGGACAGGCCCTCGCTCCGGTAGATCACGCGGGTCGGCACGCTGCGAATCGCGACCCCTCTCCGCTGCAGGTGGATCACGAGCTCCGGATCGAACTCCATGTGATCCCCCGTCCGCACCGCGTCGAGCAGCGCCACCGCGCTCGCGAGAGGGATCCCGCGAAATCCGCACAGCGGATCCACCACGTCGAAGGAGAGCGTGGCGAGCCACACCATGGCCCGGGAGAGCTGGCGCCCGACCAGCCGGCTGCGCGGCGCGGTGGCGTCGAAGCGCGGCACGCCGAGTACGAGTGCGTCGGGATCGCTCGCGATGGCATCGAGGAAACGCGGCACGTCCGCTGCGTCGTGCTGGCCATCGGCGTCGAGCTGGATCGCGTGGCTGAAGCCGCGCTGCGCAGCGAGTCGATAGCCCGTCTTGAGCGCGGCGCCGCGCCCGCCGTTCCTCTCGCGCCGGTGCACGCTGAGCCAGGGGTACGCGCGCTCCAGAGCGCGCAGCACCGCGCGCGTCTCCGGGCCGGAGCCGTCGTCGATCACGAGGCACGCGAGCTCGAACCGCTCGAGCTCCCGCGCGACGCCGCCGATCTCGTCCTTGTGCTCGAAGATCGGGATCAGGAGGCACGGATTCAAGGCGTCTCGTCCTCGGGCGGTCCGAGCAGGCAGCGTCCGGACGCAAAGGTGCGCTCTGCATCCGCGGCGCGGAAGCGCAGGCGCGTGCGGTCGTCGGCGAGCTCGACGCGCAAGTCGAAGCGCTGGCCGGGACGCAGCACGCTCGGGAACTTGAGCGCTTCGATCGCCCGCACGCGTGGCGCTTCCCCGAGCAGCTCGGCCGCGGCGCTCCGCATCCAGCGCAGCAGCACCACGCCCGGCACGATCGGGGTTCCTGCGAAATGTCCCTCCAGATAGGCGAGCTCGTCGGGCACTTCGAGTCTCTGCTCGATGCAGTTCGGAGTGCGCGTCTCGCGTACCGGAATCGGATCGCGGACGCGATCGTCGAAGAGCGCGCGCAGCGCGGCGGCCGGCAGCTTTCCCTGGGCATCGCGCGGCAGCTCGTTCACGAAACGCCAGCGGCGCGGCAGGAGCACGCGGTCGAAATGTCCGGCGAGGCGCTCTGCCAGCGCGGCGCCAACCGTCCTGCGCTCCTGCGCCTCGAGCACCGCGCGCCCCGCTGCGCTCGGGACGATCACGCCGTGCACCCGTGGCTCCGATCCGTGCTCGAATACCACGAGGGCGGCCTGGTCGACCCACGCGTGCACCTCGAGCTCGCGCTCCATGTCCGGCAGGGAGAGTCGCTTGCCCCCGATCTTCACGATGCGATCGGCGCGCCCGAGCAGCAGGAAGCTGCCGTCGGCGCTGCACTCGATGCGGTCGCCCATGCTGTAGCGTCGGCGGCCGTCGCCCAGGCTCTCGCCCTCGCTCGCGCAGGGCGACGTCACCACGAGGCGCCCGTCCGGCCCGCTCCGTTCGATCTCCACGTGCGGGAAGGGGAGCCAGGACTCGCCGTGCGCGCTGCGCTGCCGAACGGCCACGCCGCCCGTCTCGGTGGAGCCGAGAATCTCGTGGGGTGCGAAACCGAGCTGTTCGGCGACGCGCTTGGCGGTCTCCGCGTCGAGGGGGCTTCCGGACGAGAACACCGCTCGACAGGTGGCGCGCACGCTGCTGAGCCCCGTTCCGGCGGCGACGCGCCGCAGGTGCGCGGGCGTGGAGACGAGCGCGCTGGCCGGGCTCTCCGCCATGCGCGGCAGGAGCTCTTGCGGGTGCAGGAGGTTCTCCGTCGAAAAGGGGCGGCCGCTGGCGAGCGGCCAGAGCAGCCGGAACAGCAAGCCGTAGATGTGCTGGTGCGGGACGGTGGCGAAGATGCGCGCATCCCCTGGAAGCAGCGCGCCGAAGATCGCCTCGTGCGCGCTGATTTCATCCTCGAGATGGCGCAGCGTCTTCACGGTACCCTTGCGCGCTCCCGTCGTTCCGGAGCTGTGCAGCTCGACGAGGGGCGCGTCGCGATCCAGCTCCATCCCGGCGTCTCGCGTCGCTTTCCCGCCTCGCGGCGCCAGGGGTACGAGCCGGCGCACCGCGTCGCAGGGAATCTCCGCATCCAGCAGCGCACCCGTGACTCCAGCGCCGAGCCGCCGCAGCGTCTCGGGTTGTCGATTCGGCGCGAGGATGGCTGTGCCTCGCGCACGGGCGAGCGCCAGCAGGCTCACCGCGGCGGCGTAGCTGCTCTCGGTGTAGAGCAACCAGCGCCCGCTGCCCGCGTCGGCGAGCGCCGCCGCCAGCGCCGAGACGCGCTGCGCGAGATCCGCTCGATCGAATGCCGCACCCGCGCCGAAGGCGACGGGCAGCCTTCCCGCCTGCTCACCGGCGTCGAGCGCGCCGAAGATCCGGACGGGAGCCGCGCGCGTCTTATACGCGGTTCTCTTCGACGAAGGCGGCAAGGTTGCGAACGGATGCGAAGATCCGTTGGTTCATCTCGGGATCGTCGCCGATCTTGACTTCGTAACGCTCTTCCAGGGCCATGGCGAGCTCGAGCGCGTCGATCGAGTCGAGCCCCAATCCTTCGACGAAGAGCGCCGCCTCGGAATCGATCTCGCCGGGCGTGATGTCCTCCAGGGCGAGTGCGTCGATGATCAGCTCTTTCAGCTCTTGTTCGAGTGCTTCGGTCGTGCCCAATCTCCGGCCCCCTCCTCGAGCCCTTTCGAGATCGATTCGCGCAGTTCTGCGCTCAACCTTCGCGCCGCCAGCGGTGAGGAAACTCCGCTCCCCCGGATCGATTGCGCCGAGATCGGCTCCCGCAGCCGGACCGTAACATGGATCGGATCGTCGGGCAGATCGTACCACTTCCAGCGCTTCCACAGGGCCGGGGGATCGCAGCGGATGACGACCGGGAGCACGTCGCACCCGACGCTGAGCGCAATGCGCGCCGCGCCGCGCTGGAACGGACCCAGGCCGCCGACCGGAGAACGGGTTCCCTCCGGAAAGACCACCAGCGAACGCCCGCTCCGGAGCCGCTCGCTGCACTCCCGAACCAGCTCCGGCCCCGCGTCGCTTCGCACGTAGCCCGCCGCACGAACCAATCCGCGCAGCACCGCGTTCCTCGCGCGCACCGGATTCACGATGCAGTCGGCCTGGGGCATCAGGGAACACAGGACGACGAAATCGATCAGGCTGGGGTGGTTGGCGACGACCAGGTGTGGCCCGTTCCGCTGCAGCGGGTCGATGTCGACGAAGCGCACGCGCACGATGCCCGCCGCGGTCACGATGCGCAGATAGAGCTGGGCCGCGCGGTGCAGGATGCGCTGTGCCTCGAGATCCGCGGCGCCGCCCCGGCGTCGCGCGCCCGAGCCGAGCCAGCGCGACCCGAACAGCAGCGGCAACAGGCCCAGCGCGAGCGCGCCGAACACCGCCGCGGCGAACGTCGCTCGAGCGATGCGCCAGAGCGCACGGAGGGGGGGTGTCGTTCGCTGGCTCATCCCCGGGGGACCAAGAATCGCTCCATTCTACCGCAAGCCCGTCTGGAGGACCGGGCTAGTATCCGGCCGATGGTGGTCGAAAGCACGCAAGCCGCTGGAGATTCCCGCGCATGTGAGCCGGTCCACGTGATCGGACTGCGCAGCTTCGCCGTCCCGGACGTGCTCGCGATGGCGCGCGGCGAGGTCCGGGTGGAGCTCTGCGACGATCCCGCGTATCGCGCGCGCCTGGCGCGGGGACGCACCGCCGTCGAGCGCGCGCAGCAGATCGGCGACACCGTATACGGCGTCACGACCGGTGTCGGCGCGTCCAGCCACGTGGTGATTCCGCTCGAGCTGCGCGAGGACCTCGCCGCCAACTTGATGCGCTTCCACGGCTGCGGCACCGGGCGCGCGCTCAGCGAGCTCGAGTCCGCCGCGGTCGTGGCGGTGCGGCTCGTCTCGCTGGCGCGCGGCTACTCCGGTGTGCGCGAGACGCTCCTGCAGCGCCTCTGCGATCTGCTCAACGCGCGCCTCCTGCCGCGCATTCCCGAGGAGGGATCCGTCGGCGCGAGCGGCGATCTCACGCCGCTGTCCTATCTCGCCGCACTGCTCGCGGGCGAACGCGAGGCGACGCTGCGCGGCCGGGAGCTGACGGCGGCGCAGGGTCTCGCCGAGATCGGAGTCGAGGCCCTCGCCCTGGCGCCGAAGGAGAGCCTGGCGCTCATGAACGGCACCGCCGTGATGACCGCCATCGCTTGCGTCACCTGGGAGCGCGCCGCGCGCCTCGCGCGCCTCGCCGCGGCCATCACCTCCATCGTCGTCGACGTGACCCGGGGCAACCGCGGCCACTTCGATGCGCGCATCTTCGAGCTGAAGCCGCATCCCGGCCAGCAGCGCTGCGCGGAGTGGATTCGCGCGGATCTCGAGCTGGATCCCGGCAGCGAGGCGCCCGCTGCGGCGCGGCTGCAGGATCGCTATTCGCTGCGCTGCGCGCCGCACGTCATCGGCGTGCTCGTGGATGCGCTCGAGGAGGCGCGCCGCATCCTCGACGTCGAGATCAACAGCGTCAACGACAATCCGCTGGTGGATCCCGATACCGGGGACGTGCTGCACGGGGGCAACTTCTATGGCGGCCACGTGTGCTTCGCGATGGACGGGCTCAAGGCATCGCTGGCCAGCGTGGCGGACCTGCTCGATCGGCAGCTCGCCCTGCTGTGCGTGCCCGAGACCAGCGCGGGCCTCTCGCCGAATCTCGTGGCGGCGTCGAGTCCGTCCCATCACGGCTTCAAGGCCATGCAGATCAGCGCCTCGGCGCTGACCGCGGAAGCCCTCAAGCTCACCATGCCCGCGGCTGCGTTCAGCCGCAGCACCGAGTCCCACAACCAGGACAAGGTGAGCATGGGAACCATTGCCGCGCGCGACTGCCGCAGGGTGGTGGAGCTCACCGAGACGGTTGGATCGATCGCACTGCTGGCCGCGTGCCAGGCGCTGGATCTTCGCGACGGCGGCAGCGGGGCGCGGCGGGCGCGGGCGCTGCACGAGGCGGTGCGCAAGGCGGCGCCGATGGTCGCCGAGGATCGGCGGCTGGACGGTGACATCGCTCGCGTGCTCGAGATGCTGCGTGGCGACGCCCTGCCCCTGGGTTCGTATTCGTCCGCGCGATGACACGGCTGCGGGAAACCAGCGTCGATCTCGAGGTCCCCTTCCACGCTGTCGACCTGAGGAGCATCGCATGGCGCGGGCACACTTCTCCTGGAAATCCCGCATGAGATCCGCGATCGCCTGTGCGCTTGGTGCGATTCTCTCGAGCAGCGCCCTCTGCGCGCAGGCGCAGCTGCACGATGCGTCGCGGTCGCTCACGCTCGAGCAGCTGCTGCGCTCGATGGCCACGAGCGCGGGAGTCTCCGCGCAGTTCGAGGAGAGGAAGGAGCTCGCCCTGCTGAGCGCGCCTCTCGAGAGCCGCGGACGCCTCTATTTCGAGCCTCCGGATCGCTTCGCGCGCTTCACGACCGGGCCCGCGGTCACCGCGCTGGTGATCGACGGGGAGCGCGTGCACTTTCGCGAGAGCTCGGACGCCGAAGCGCTCGATCTGTCCGGCAATCCCATGACGCGGGCCTTCGTGGAGAATTTCATCGCCCTCTGGAGCGGCGACCGAGAGCGCCTCGAGCGCCTCTACGACGTGACGCTGGCCGGCGATCGCGCACGCTGGGAGCTCTCCCTGGCGCCGCGCGCGGGTCCGCTGGATCGCTTCATCGAGCGCATCACGCTGCGCGGCAGGGAGGCGGCGCTCACGCAGATGATCGTGCGCGAAACGGACGGCGATCGCACCGTGACCGAATTCGCCGCCATGCGGCTCGACCGCGCGTTCAGCGCCGACGAACGCCAACAGATCTTCGCGCGGGGCGTGCCCCTCGACGAGCCCGCCGAGGCGCGGTGAGTCGCCGGAGAGCGCTCGCGCTCGCCGCGGCAGCGGTCGCCATGCTGGTGTACTGCGCGCTGCATCTGCGCGTGGGAACGGATCTGACGCACTTCATGCCCGACGGAAGCCGATCCGAGATCGCCGTGATTTCGAGTCGTCTGACCGATTCCCCCTTCACCCGCGCGATGGTGCTCTCGGTCGAGGGGCCGGATACGCAGGCGGCGGTGGCGGCCGCGTCGCAGCTGGCGGAGCTGCTTCGGGGTCACGCGGAGGTCGCCTGGGTGCGCTCCGCGGTGGGAGAGGCGGATCTCGAGGCGCTCTACGCGCTCTACTTTCCCCGGCGCCATTATTTCCTGTCCGACCGGCCCGAGCGCGAGATCCCGGCGCTGCTCTCGGAAGCCTCGCTGCGGGAAAGCGCGAGCAGGCTGCGCCAGCGGCTCGCGTCGCCTGCCTCGAGCTTCGTCGAGCGACTGGCTGCGGCGGATCCGATCGGTGCCTTCGAGCGCATTGCGCGCCGCTTCCGATCCGAGGAGCCCGCGCTGCGCGTGGTGCACGGGCAATTCGTCACGAGCGACGGCCGGCACGCGATCGTTCTGGCCGGAACGCACGCCTCGGCATTCGATTCGGGAGCGCAGACGCGCCTGCTCGACGACGTATACGCGGCGTTCGCGGCGCTCGACGCCGAGAGCGGCGGCGCGCTGCGCCTCGAGATGAGCGGCGCGAACCGCTTCGCGGTCGAAGCAGAGCGCAGCATGAAGCGCGATGTCTACCGCATCGCGGCCTGCTCCTTCATGGGCGTCGCGCTGCTGTTCTTCGTCTTCGTCGCCTCGCTTCGCGGCTTCCTGGTGGTGTCCGTGCCCCCGCTGGGCGGCATGCTGATCGCGACCACGGCCGGGGTGGCCCTGTTCGGAAACATCGACGGTCTCACCATGGTGTTCGGCGCCTCGCTGATGGGCATCGCGATCGACTACTCCAATCATCTGCTCATCCATCACGGCCTCGCGCAGCCCGCGGAGTCACCGCGCGAGACGGTGCGGCGCATCCGCCCGAGCATCACCCTGGGTGCGCTCACCACCATCGCGAGCTTCGCGGGTCTCGCCCTCACGGCGTTTCCCGCCTTCCGCGAGATGAGCTTCTTCGCCGCTGTCGGCGTGGCGGCGGCTCTCGTGCTGAGCCTCCGCGTGCTGCCCGACCTGGTGGCGACGGTTCCGCCGCTGCCGCAGCGCACGCGGATCGTGGCGGCGCGCCTCGGCGCGCTCCTGACGCGGATCGGAGCGCTGCCGCGCGCCTTCCTGCTGGCGCCGCTCGCCGTCGGCGCGCTGGCGGCCCTCGCGCTGCCGCGCCTGGAGTGGTCGGACGACATGTCGCAGCTCACGCGCTTCGATCCCGAGTTCGTGGCCGAAGATCTGCGCGTTCGCGAGCGCACTTCGAGTCTCGACAACACCCGCTTCGTGCTGGGCCTGGCGCGGGACGGCACGGCGGCCCTCGCCCTGAACGAAGCGATCCACGAGCGATTGCAGGGCGCGATCGAATCCGGCGCGCTCGAGGGGCAGCGCTCGCTGCACGGACTGCTCTGGTCCGAAGCGCTGCAGCGGCGCAACGCGGCGGTGGTCTCCGCGCAGGCGGGGCTCGAAGAGCGAGTCGAAGCCGTGTTCACGAGCGAGGGATTCCGACCCGGCGCATTTCGCGAATTCGAGGCGTTTCTCGCCGCCGCCCCGGCCGCCGCTCCGCTGCGGCTCGAGGATCTGGCGCAGAGTCCGCTGCGCGATCTGCTGGCGCCCTTCGTGTTTCGGCTCGGCGACGAGATCGCCGTCGTCACCTATCTGCGCGGGCTGCGCGCGCCCGAAGCGGTGCGCGCGGCGCTCGCGGATCTCGGCGGCGTGCACCTGCTCGACCAGCGGCGCTTCGTGAACGACATCTACCGCGAATTTCGCGAAACCAGTCTGCGACAGATGCTCGTCGGGGGCGCGCTGGTGCTGCTGCTCCTCGGTCTGCGCTATCGCGCCTGGAGGCCGGTCGTCGCGGCCTTCTTCCCCTCGGCGCTCGTCGCCCTGATCGTGCTCGCCATGCTCGCGCTCTTCGGCGTGCAGGCCAACCTGCTGCACGTCATGAGCCTCGTCATGGTGATGGGCATGGGCGTGGATTACGGCGTATTCCTGGTGGACAGCGCGGGGCATCGGGACACGTTCGGCGCGACGATGCTGAGTCTGCTGATGTCCTGCCTCACCACCGCCTTCGTCTTCGGCACGCTCGCCTTCTCTTCGCAGCCCGCGCTGCAGGCGATCGGCGTGACCACGGGCGTCGGAATCCTGCTCTCCTATCTGCTCGCGCCGGTCACCCTGATCGCGCTCGAGGTCGGGCGGGGTGGGCGTGCGGCGCCCCACTAGGCGCGCTGCGGCGCTGGGCGCGATCGGGCCCTTGCTGTGGGTCGCCTGCGCGCATCTCGTTCCGGGCACGGGTCGGCTCGCCGAGTGTCCGGGCGCGCTGCGCGCCACGCAGGAGATTCCGGAGGATCTGCGCCTGGATCAGCGCATGCGGATTCGCGCCAAACGCATCGATGTCTCGATGCGAATCGTCGTCGAGAAGCGGGGCGGGCGCCTGGTCGTGATCGGCCTGGACCCGCTCGGCGCGGTGCTGTTCAGCGTGGTCCAGACGGGCGTCGAGGTGGAGATCGAGGCGTTGCCGCGCGCGGTCGCGCCCGTGCCGCCGCTCAACGTGCTGCGCGATCTGCACCGGGTTCGCTTCCTGAGCGCGGACGTTCCCCCCGACGCCAGCGGCCGTGCGGAGAGCGAGCGCGACGGAACGCGCATCACCGAGGAGTGGATCGGCGGCGCGCTGCGGCTGCGGCGCTTCGCGCGGGTGCGGGGCGCGCCGCGCGGCGAGATCGTCGTCGCATTCGGCGCGGCGCCATCCGGCGGCATCGCGCGGGCGCGGATCGAGAACGGCTGGTGCGGCTACACGGCGCAGATCGACACCTTTGTGGAGGAGTCCCTGCCGTGAACCGGATGGCCGCGCCCCGCTCGGTGCTCGATCTGGTGATCCGCACCCTCCTGGCGACGCTCTGGTTCGCCTGCGCGTTCTTCCTGCTGATTCCCGCGAGCTTGCTGTGGCTGGCGGGCGCCGACCTCGTGCCGCCTCCGGGCGCGACGCGCTGGGTGGGCGCGCTGCTGATCGCCGGCGCTCACCTGGCGCTCGTGTTCCCGATCGCGGCGTTCGTGCAGCGCGGGCGCGGCACCCACGCACCCTTCGATCCGCCGCGGCGGATCGTGCTCGGCGGTCTGTATCGCTGTGTGCGCAATCCGATGTATCTGCTGTACGTGGTGATCATGCTGGGCGAAGCCGTCCTGTACCGGTCGCTGCTGCTGCTGGTCTACGCCGGCGCCTTCTGGGGACTGGCGCACGCCTACGTCGTCGGCCACGAAGAGAAGGCGCTGCGCCGGCGCTTTGGCGCGGGCTACGACGCCTACTGCCGGCGCGTCGGTCGCTGGCTGCCGCGCCTGCGCGGCGGGCGCTGAGTCGCGCTCAATCCAGGGGCGCCTCGCTGCGGCGCAGCTTTCCGCTCGAGGTGTGCGGCAGGGCATCCACGGCGATGAACTCGCGGGGGATCTTGTAGGCGGGCAGGCGTGCGCGGCAGTGCGCGAGCAGGTCGGCACGGCTCGCGGGGTGTGCCGCGTTCTCGGCGACGAACTGCGCCACGGGAATCTGGCCGAGCTGGGCGTGCGGGCGCGCGGAGACGCGGCTCTCGCGCACCTCCGGGTGGGCGTCGAGCACCGCCTCGACCTCCTCGGCGAAGAACTTCATGCCCGCCATGCTGATTCGGTTGCTGCGCCGGCCGGCGAGATGCAGATCCCCGTCCGCATCGAACCAGCCCTGATCGCCGGTGCGGAAGCCATCGGGCTGCAGGATCTCGCGCGCCGGAAGCCAGGGGTCCAGGTAGGCGTCGAGCATGCCGGGGCCCCGGATGCAGATCTCCCCGGTGTGCTGCGCCGACGTGCAGCCGGAGACGGGCCGGCCGTCCTCGCCGCGCAGCCACACCTGGTAGTCCGGCAGCGGCCGGCCGAGAGACGCGGGCTTGCGCGCCGCGTGTTCCAGATTGGCGACGGGAAGCCCCACCTCGATGATGCCGAGCGCCTGCGCCACGGGAGAGCCGAAGCGGCTCGCGAAGCGCTCGGCCACGGCGCTCTGCAGTCCGTCCGCCGTCGAGATGGCGCGGCGCAGCCCGGGAAGCTGCAGGCCGGACACGTCCTTGGCCAGCAACTGGTAGTGATGCGGAGAGGCGTACAGCAGCGTGGCGCGCTCGCGGCTGGCGAGCTCGAGGATGGGGCGCGCGAGCCCGCTGGCGGGCAACAGGATCGAGGCGCCCTCGCGCAGATACAGCAGGATGGAGACCACGAAGTGGTGCGCCATCGGCAGCAGCCACAGCACGCGGTCCTGCGGCCCGATCTCGAGCGCGCGGTTCGCCGCCGTCAGGCGCGCGTCGATGGCAGCGTGGCCGAGCAGCACGCCCTTGCGCCGATTCGTCGTGCCCGACGTGAAGCGCAGATACGCCGGCTGCAGCGCGCGAAAGCTGCGGTCGCCCGCGCCGTCGACCGCGCCCGCGTCGGGGTAGGAGTCGAGGCGGAAATTCGGATCGTCCTGCTCGACTCGGTGGTGCAGGCGCGAGCGCCGCACGAGATCGTCGAGCACCGCGCCGCGGTGATCGTCGGGAATCGGGGCGAGGCAGGCATCGGCCGCCAGGATGCCCAGAGCCAGCTCGATGAAGCCCCGGCCCTGGCGCGCCTGCAGGCCGCAGCGATCTCCCGCCCGCACGCCTTCGGCCGCGAGCCGTTTCGCGTGGGCTTCGAAGCTCGCGACGAGCTCGGCGTAGGACACGGTCCGGGTTCCGCCCCGGCGATCGTCGAGCAGGAGCGCCGGGTGCGCCGGCCGGCGCGCCGCCTGCGCGCGAATGGCATCGATGACGGTCACGGCCACGCGCTCTCCTCATCCGTCGCCAGAATGTGGTGCCGCACGTCGGCGGCCGCAATCGCGGACAGATCGCTGCAGGCGTCCGCCGCCAGCGCCGCCGCCACCCCCACCGCTTGTCCCGTCGCCAGCGCCGTGCCGATCACGCGCAGCGCGCCCAGCGCCGCGTGGCTCGCGGACACGCAGCGGCCCGCCGTGCCGAGTCGCGGGTGGGAGCGGCTCACGAGCGCGCCGAGCGGCACGGAGCAGGGCCGCTTCGGATACTCGAAGTGCGCGCGCCGGTGATCGCGCCAGAGCTCGATCGGCCAGGTCGAGACCGCCACCTCGTCGTCTCGCACCCGACCGCCGAGCACATCGTCGCGCTCGAGCGTCGCGATGCCGCGCAGGCGGCGGGTCTCGCGGATGCCGATCCGCTCGGGCCAGGCGAAGACCCGGCTCTGCTCGAACGCGGGGCGGTTGTCGCGCAGGAAGGCCGCCACGAGTCGCGCGCTCTGCTTGGCGCGCGCTTCGAGCCGTCTCAGGCACTCCGAGTCGAGTGGGTCGTAGTCGCTTCCGGGCGGGCGCGGCACGTTGAGCGTGACGTAGACCTCATCCGCGGCCGCGCCGCGCCGCACGAGCACCGACTCGCAGCCCCCCGGCAGCCGCCCGTCGCGGACCGCGCCCGCCAGCGCCTGCGTGAGTCGCAGCCTGGCGAAGCCGGCGATCGCGCTGGTGTCAACACCGTGCAGCGTGAAGATGTAGGAGGGCGCCTGCAGCTCTTCAGGCGGCGCCTGCACGACCTCCGCGCCGCCCGCCGCGGCGAGCGCCGCGTCGCCGCTGGCATCGACGACGATGCGTGCTTCGATCTCGCGCGCGCCGCAGGCAGCGCCCCGCAGCTGCAGCACGTGCGGCGCGGCGCGATCCCGCGCGAGGCTGGCGCCGATCAGCGCGCAACGCGTCCAGAGCGAGAGGGACGGTGTCGCGGCGCACAGCTCGGCCGCGACCCGCGCGAGGCGCGGCGGGTGCGTGGGAAGCACGAAGACGCGCCCCGCCCGCTCCACGGCGCCGGCCGCGCCCGCCCGCTGCAGGCGCTCCGCGAAGTGCCGCGGCAGGCCCGGATTCGCGAAGGCGGGCGCGCCCTCGCCCGCGGGTCGGTAGAGCCCGCAGATGGTGTGGACACAGGCCTGCGTCGCATTTCCGCCGAGCACGTCGGCGCGCTCGACCAGCAGCGTGCGCGCCCCGCGCCGCGCCGCGGCCACGGCGGCCGCGATGCCGGCCGAACCTCCGCCCACCACCGCCACGTCGAACCACGTGCGCTGCATCGCGGCGCTCAGGCGAGCAGATCTTCGCGGAGCTGGGCGGCGAAGATCTCCCGCTCGCGCTGTGTCAGCACGTCGTCCTGGAAGACGTGCGTCGCGTTGAGGTGTCCCGCGTACAGGCTCATCGCGATGCAGCTCCCCGGAGAGGGCGGCACCGGTGCAACGTGGAATCCGTTGCGGATTTCGCTGCCGAGGAAGTGATCCAAGCCGTCCAGGAATTCGCCCGTGTAGGCGAAGAAGAACGAACACAGCTCACCGCGCAGCGCGGAGCGCGCCAGGTGCGCGTACAGCCGCGTCGGCGCAAACCGCGCGAAATCCATCGCGTACACGCCGTTCTCCACGTGGCCGCTGCGGATCGCGTCCAGGCGCTGCTGCTTGAGCACGGCGAGCAGGGCGTCGAGCGAGCCCGTTTCGCTGCTCGGGACGTGGAACCACAGCAGCGAGGTGTGCGTGCGGAAGACGGCCGCGGCGGCACCCTTCGCACGCAGATTGACGGGCAGCGGCACCACGAAGCTGCCCGGATCCACGCCCCGCGCCCGGAAGACGGCGTGGTGCGCGCGGATCGCCACCGACAGGTAGAAGAGCATCGGCGTCAGGAAGCCCGCCCGGCGCTGCGCGGAGGCGACGATGCGCGCGGTCTCCTGCGTCGAGAAGGTGTGCACGTCGTAGCGCAGCGACTGGCGCGTGCGGCGCAGCGGTCCGGCCAGCGAGCGCATCGGCGGGTCGCCGAGCGCGCTCACCCAGCGCTGCCAGCGCGTGGCGCCTTCCCCGCGCTCCCGGAGGCTCCGCTCGGGCCGCTCGGCGGGTGCCAGCTCGTTGGGATCGGGGGTGATCTCCGGCGTGGCCGCGCCCCGGAAACACGCGTCGAGCCAGCGCACGAAACACTCGCTGCCGGCCCCGTCGAAGAGCAGGTGCGCCCAGCTCGCCGCGAGGTCCGTTCCGGCGGCTCCGCCGGCGTAGCGCACGATGTCGAAGCGCAGCAGCTCGCCGCGCCGCAGCGAGAGCGGCTGGTTCAGCCGCGCGGCGAAACGCGCCGGCAGCGCGGCGTCCGGCGCCGGGCTGTCATGCACTGCCACCTCGGGGAGCGGGCGCCGCGCCGCGGCGCGCGTGCAGTACGCGGGCGGCCCCACTCCCAGGCGCCGGCGGATGGGCGCGCGCACGATCGGCTGGGCGCGCGCGACCTGCTCCACCAGCTTGGTGAAGATGCCCGCGTCGAAGCCCGGGCCGAGGCGCAGCACCAGCTGGGAGCTGTGGCTCGATCCGGCGCAGCGGCGGATCTCGTGCTCGAAGGCGCGCAGGAAGCAATCGGCGCCCGTCAGCGGAAGGTGCGCGGGCAACTGGGGCGGAACGCCTCGCAAGTTAGGCGCCCGAGAGCTGCTCGTACAGCAGGGCCGCGAGCGCCTCGGCGGATTCGAGGTGTTCGGGTGTGAGCAGGCTCTCGTCCACCCAGACGCCGGTGCTCTCTTCGATGGAGAGCATGAGCTGCGTCACGGCCAGCGAGTCGAGGCCCGCCTCGAGAAGATTCGAGCGCGCCGTGAAGCTCCCGTCCACGTCGAGAATCTCGTCGCGGAGCAGCTGGAAGACGCGCTCGGTCAGCGCTTCTCGCGTCGGGATCGACACGCGCAGCAGGGTAGCAGCCGGCCGCGCGGGATGGCACATGGAGAGAGTGGCGGAACGGCTGAAGGGGCGGAACATTCTGTGCCCATGACTCCGCAACACGGCGCTTCCCTGGAGCCGCGCGCGCGGCGCCGCATCGCGGTCCTCGGCGGCGGACCGGCGGGCGCCGGCGCTGCCGCGTTTCTCGCGGGCGCCGGTCTGGACGTGTGCGTCTTCGCGCGCGGCAAGCGTCCGCCGATCATCGTCGGCGAATCGCTGGTGCCGGCGGTGGTGCCCTATCTGCGCCGGCTCGGCATCGAGGAGGAGGTCGCGGCCTACAGCGTCTGGAAGGGCGGCGCGACCTTCGTCTTCGATCGCGAGTCGCGGCTCAACATCCGCTTCGACGAGGTGCGTGACGCCAAGACGACCTACTCCTACAACGTGCCGCGGGATCGCTTCGACGCGTCGATCCTCGGCGCCGCGCAGCGCTGCGGCGCTCGCGTCGTCGAGCTGACCGCCCGCCTCGAGCGCGACGGCGACTCCGACCGGGTGCGGCTTTGCGGCGACGCACTCGCCGCGGCGGGCTGGAGCGAGCAGCCCGATCTGGTGATCGACGCGGGCGGGCGGAGTCGCGTGCTCACCCGCCTGCTGGGCATTCCCCACCTCGAGGGAGACCGCCGCGACACCGCGCTCCACGCCCACTTCGAGGGCATCGAGGTCGAGGTTCCCGGCAACGTGCACACGGATCGGCTCGAGCACGGCTGGGCCTGGCGCATCCCGCTGCAGGGACGCGTATCGATGGGGCTCGTCGTCGACGGGGACATCCTGCGCAAGTTCGGCGACAGCGCCGAAGAGCAGATGGATGCATATCTTCGGCACGATGCGGTGATCCGGGATTTCGCGCGCCCGGCGCGCCGCGTCACACCGGTGGTGCGCTACACGAACTACCAGGCGCGCACGACCCGGGGTGTCGGGGAGAACTGGGCGCTGGTCGGGGACGCCTTCGGATTCGTGGATCCCGTCTTCTCGAGCGGTGCGCTGGTTGCGTTCCAGAGCGCGGATCTGCTGGCCCGGGCCGTCGTGAGCGGCGATCCCGCCGCACTGGCGCGCTACGAGAAAGAGGTGATGCGCAACCTCGACACCTGGCATCGGGTGATTCGCTGGTTCTACGACGGCCGCCTGCTCACGCTGTTCCGGGTGGGGCAGTACGTGCGCGAGACCTGGCCCGGCCGGCTGGTGGACTTCCACTTCCGCAAGCACATGCCCAAGATCTTCACCGGGGAAGACGTGACCAACCGCTACAGCCTCGCGTTGGTGAGCTTCATGGTGAAGCACGGGCTTGCCCGCAACGATCCCCGCGCGCTGCAGATCCTCTGATGATGCGGTCCGCGCAGCCCACCGATGCGTCGGTGGAGCCGTGAGGTTCCACGCCGAAGCCAAGCGGGATCGCTACGACGTCGTCGTCGTCGGAGCGGGTGTCGGTGGACTCACCGCGGCGGCGATTCTGGCCCACGCCGGCCGCAGCGTGCTCCTCGTCGAGCGCCACGACCGCCTCGGGGGCTACGCGCACGCATTCCGGCGCGGGCGCTACCTCTTCGATTCGGCGGTGCACCTGGTGGGAGGCTGTGAGCCGGGACCCTTCGAGGGGAGCGGGCTCATCCACCAGCTGCTTTCGATTCTCGGCGTCCGCGACCGCTGCGCCTTCGCGCGCATCGATCCGTGCTACACCGCGGTGTATCCCGGATTGAGCGTGGAGGCGCCCTGCGACTTCGACGAGTTCCTGCGCGCGTACGCGGAGGAATTTCCGTCGGAGCAGAAGGCCCTGCGCCAGTTCCTCCAGGAGTGTCTCAACGTCCGCCAGGAGGCGCGTCGCGCCGCACAGCTGGCGAGCGCCTACGACGTGATGAGCTCGCCGGATCGCTTCCCGACGCTGCTTCGCTATCGGCGCGCGACGCTCTCGAACGCGCTCGACGCGCATCTCGCCTCGCCCCGGCTCAAGACGGCGCTGGGCTCCCTGTGGCCCTACGTGGGCCTGCCGCCCTCGCGCGCCTCGTTCCTCTACTACGCGACGATGCTGATGAGCTACATCGCCGACGGCGCCTACTACTGCCGGGGCAGCTTCCAGCGCTTCGCGGATGCGCTCGGCGAGGCGCTCACGATGCGCGGGGGAGAAGTGCTGCTGCGCAGCCCGGTGCGCCGGATCCGCGTCGAGCGCGGACGGGTGACGGGCATCGTCCTGGAGAACGGTCAGAGGATCGACGCGCCCCTGGTGATCTCCAACGCAGATGCGCTGCAGACGATCGAAGAGCTGGTGGGGGAGCACGCCTTTCCGGAGCGTTACATGGCCGGCTTGCGCAGCCTGAAGCCGTCGCTCTCCGCCTTCGTCACCTACCTGGCGGCGGATCTGCCGCTCCCGAGCGCCATCCGCCACCACGAGACGTTCTTCTTTCCCTCTCTCGATCACGATGAGGCCTTTCGCGACAGTCGCGCGGGCGCTCCGTCGTGGTTGACGATCACGGTGCCGACCCTGGCCGATCCCGACCTGGCGCCGCACGGTGTGCACCTGCTCGTGCTCACCACGCTGGCTCCCCATCGCGTGGAGGGGGGCTGGCGGGCGGACAAGGAGCGCATGACGGCGCGCATGCTGGGGCTCGCCGAGCGCTACGTCGGGGAGGACCTGGGCGGGCGCAGCCGCCTGATCGAGAGCGGCACCCCGCGGACCATGGAGCGCTACACGCGGAACGCGGAGGGCGCCATCTACGGCTGGGAGCTCTCGCCGGCGCAGGTTGGCCCGGCGCGACCCGGCCCGCGCACGCCGGTCGAGGGGCTGCGCCTGGTGGGACACTGGACCCAGCCCGGCGGCGGCATCTACGGCGTGGTTTCTTCGGGAATCCAGACGGCGCGCGGCGTGCTGGATGCGCCCGGCGAGACAGCGCCCTGGGACGCCCTCTAGTCGCGCAGCGAGCGGCCGCGCGCGCTGCGTTTCGCGATTCGGGTATCGTATCGAGCCATGACGATCGCGAGCCCCCGCACTGCCTCCTCGCTCGCGGCGCTGGGGATGGTCAACGCGCTGGGGCGTGACACCGGCGAGATCTGGCGGCGCCTGCTCGCCGCGGATCAGTCCCACTTCCGCCTGCGAGACGACCTGGTCCCGGAGCGGCGCCTTTGGATCGGCGAGGTGGAGGGCGAGCTGCCCCGCATTCCGGCGCGCCTGCGCCGCTACGCCTGCCGAAACAATGCGCTCACCCTCGCGGCACTCGAGCAGATCGAGTCCGTGATCGCAGAGGCGATAGCCGCGGTGGGACGCGACCGGGTGGGCGTCGTGATGGGGACGAGCACGTCCGGCGTGAGCGACGCCGAGGCCGCGATCCGCCATCGCGAGCGCACCGGACGGCTCGCCGAAGAGTTCGACTACGATCAGCTCGAGTTCGGCGGCGCGGCCGGATTCATCGCCCATCTCCTCGAGATCGAAGGCCCGGCCTACACGATCTCCACCGCCTGCTCCTCGGGTGCGCGCTCCCTCGCGAGCGCGCGCGAGCTGATCGATCTGGGGATCTGCGACGCCGTCATCGCGGGTGCGACCGACAGCATCTGCGGACTCACCGCCAACGGCTTCTCGGCGCTGCAGGTGGTCGCGGACGGCATCACGAATCCGTGCAGCGCGAACCGGGCCGGGCTGACGCTCGGCGAGGGCTCGGCGATCTTTCTGGTGATGCGCGGCGGTCGCGGCGTGCAGCTGCTCGGCGTGGGCGAGTCGAGCGAGGCGCACCACATGTCCGCGCCGGATCCCGCCGGCCAGGGGGCGGAGCAGGCGATGAGCGCCGCGCTGCGGGATGCAGACATGGCCGCGTCGGCGATTGCCTACCTCAATCTGCACGGCACCGGCACCTCGCTCAACGACGTCATGGAGTGCGCCGCCATCGGACGCGTCTTCTCCGCGCTGCCGCCCTGCAGCTCGACGAAGTCGCTGGTGGGGCACACGCTGGGCGCTGCGGGCGCCATGGAGGCCGGCTTCTGCTGGCTCATGCTGCAGGCGATTTGCGCCGGCGTGATGCCGCTGATTCCGCACGCCTACGACGGCGTGCGCGACCCGGAGCTGGTGCCCGTCTCGCTGGTGACGCCGGGGCAACAGTGTCCCGCCGGTCCGGTGATGACCAACTCCTTCGGCTTCGGCGGCAACAACTGCACGCTCGTGCTCGCGAGTGCTTCGGCATGAGGGCCGCGCGCGTGCGGAGCTGGGCCGCGTGGTCGCCCGGAATCGAGGACCGCGACGCGTGGCGCGCCTGGTGCGAAGAGCCCAAGGAGCTCGCGCGCGAGGGGCGTCCCGCGGCGAACTTCCTGCCCCCGCTGCTGCGGCGGCGCTGCAGCGGGCTGGCGCGCATCATGCTCAGCGCCGCCTTCGATTGCTGCGAGCCCGAGGTGCGCGCGCAGGTCGCGACGGTGTTCGCGTCGCGCCACGGCAACATCAACGAGTCGATCGAGCTGCTCGAGCGGCTGGCGCGCGGCCAGGCGCTCTCGCCCACCCGATTCAGTCACTCGGTGCACAACGCGCAAGCGGGGCTCTACTCGATCGCGGCGGACAATCGCCAGGCCTCGAGCTCCATCGCAGCCCAGGAGGACACCTTCGGCTCGGGCTGGATCGAGGCGCTCACGCTGCTCGCACGGGATCCACGCCGGCCCGTGCTGCTGGTGGTGGGCGACGTTCCCCTGGCGGCGACCTTCGCCGCCCTGGTCGACGAGCCCGAGACGTCGTACGCGCTGGCGCTGCTGCTCGAGGCGGACGCGCCGGGCGTCGGCGTGCGCATCGCGCTCGAGCACGGCGCGCCGCAGGCGCGACGCCCGCGCTGGCCCGACGCGCTCGAGTTCCTGCGCTGGTTCCTCTCGGACGCGCCCCGCCTGTCCCTGGCCTGCGGCCGTCGGCGCTGGGTCTGGGAGCGCACGGCGTAGCCCGGGCGGCTCACGGCATGCGCCGCTCCGACGTTCCGGCAACGCTGCTCCGCTCCGCGCGCGGCGAGGTGGCTCGGGCGCTGCAGGTCGTCTCCTTTCTCGCCTATCCGTTCGTGGTCTACCTGGCCTACGCGCGTCTGGGCACGCGCCGCCTCGCGGTCGCATTGCTCGTCGTGTACGGGCTCGCGCTGCTCGCGCGCATCCGGAAGCGGCGTGTCGATGCCTGGCGCATCGCCCGCCAGCATCTGGGGCTCGTGCTGCTGATCGCCCTGGCGCTCGCCAGCGGCGAGCGCACGCTGCTGCTGCTCCTGCCCGTGGTGGTGAGCCTCTATCTGCTCTGGACATTCGCCGCGAGTCTGCGCAACGGGCCGCCGATGATCGAGCGGTTTGCCCGGCTGGTGGAAGAAGATCTCCCGGAGTTCACGCTGCCCTACTGCCGCAAGGTCACGTGGGTGTGGTGCGGGTTCATGGCCTGCAACGCGGTCGTCGCGGGTGTGCTCGCGGTGGCTGCGCCGCTCGAGTGGTGGGCGCTCTACACCGGCCTGATCTTCTACCTGCTGATGGGCGCGCTCCTCGGCGGGGAATTCGTCGTGCGCAAGCTGTGGTTTCGCCACTATCAGGCGGGTGCCGCGGATCGGGCGCTGGCCTGGGCGTTTCCCGCCGAGCGGACCGCGAACGGACGGCGCTCACTCGCCTACCAGGCGGAGCGCGACGCCCGGCGGGCTGCGGCTAGTCGCTCCAGCGCCTGAACACCAGCGAGGTGTTCACGCCGCCGAAGGCGAAGTTGTTGCTCATCACGATCTCGGCGTCGACCGCGCGCGGGGCTCCGCGCACGTAGTCGAGCGGGGCGCAGCGCGGGTCGAGGTCGTCCAGATTGAGCGTCGGAGCCACCCAGCCCTCGCCGATCATCTCGAGGCTCATCCAGGCCTCCAGCGCGCCGCAGGCGCCGAGCGTGTGCCCCAGGTGGCCCTTCAACGAGCTGAACGGCACGCGCCCGCCGAACACGGCGAAGGTGGCGCTGCTCTCCGCGATGTCGCCGATCACCGTCGCCGTGCCGTGCGCGTTCACGTAGCCGATCTCGTCCGCGCCGACGCCGGCATCGGCGAGCGCCAGGCGCATCGCCTCCTGCATGGTGTCGGGATGCGGGTTGGTCATGTGCCGCCCGTCGCAGTTGGTGCCGTAGCCGAGCACCTCCGCGCGGATGCGGGCGCCCCGGCTGCGGGCGTGTTCGAGCGCCTCGAGCACCAGACACCCCGCGCCCTCTCCCACGACGAGGCCGTCTCGGGCCGCATCGAAGGGGCGCGGCGTGCGCGTCGGCTCGTCGTTGCGCGTGGTGGCGGAGAAGAGGATGTCGAAGACGGCCGCGTCCATTTCGTGCAGCTCCTCCGCGCCTCCGGTCAGCATCACGTCTTGTTGGCCGAACTTGATCGCCTCGTAGCCGAATCCGATGCCCTGGCTGCCCGACGTGCAGGCCGTGCACGTCGGGACGATGCGCCCCCGCGTGCCGATCAGGTTGGCGATGTTCGACGCGCAGGTGTGGCTCATGATCTGCAGGTAGTCGTTTGCGCCGATGCCGCGCAGCGTGCGCTCGATGAACAGCCGGCGCGCGTAGACGGCGATGGCGGGCGGGCTGCCGGAGCTGGATCCGTAGCTGACCCCCGCGCGGCCCGAAGCGATCACCGCGTGGTCGCGCAGCCCCGCGTCCTCGAGCGCCAGCTCGGCCGCGCGCGCCGCCATCAGCGAGACGCGCCCCATGGTGCGCGTCTTCTTGCGAGGCCAGCTCTCCGGAGTCGCGAAATCCGCGACGCGAGCGCCGAGCTTCGTCTCCAGATCCTCGATGTCCTCCCATTCCGGCACGCGCGCCACCCCCGAGCGGCCCGACTGCAGGGCGTCGCGCACGTGCTTCCAATCCTGGCCGATGGGGGAGAGGCCAGCCATGCCGGTGATCACGACTCGTCGCGTCATCTCGTTCCCATTTCAAAGGGAGCTCAGGAAGAAGCCTCATCTCCCCAGTAGTCGAAGAAATTGAACCACTGGTAGGGATACTTCATGCAGTAATGTTCGAGGCGCTGCGCGTAGGCTGTCAACAGCTCGGATGCGATCTTCTCGCGTTCCTCCGGCCCGACGGCGGTGCCGTCCGTGAGCAGCTCGGTGAACACGTCGTAGTGCCCCGGTCCGGTGCGACACGCCAACATCAGTAGCACGGGACAGGCCAGCAGACTCGCCAGGAGGAACGGCGCGCGGGGCAGCTCGACCGTTCCCCCGAGAAAGGGGACGCGGCTGGTGCGGCCTCGGTCGTCCGGATCGACCCGATCGGAGAGGATGGACACCAGCTCGCCGCGCCGCACGCACTCGCGAATGCGGAACGTGCTCCAGATGGACTGCGAATCGCTCTCGATGACGTGCAGCTCGACGTCGGGAGAGAGCTCGCGAAAGATCGTGTTGATGCGCTGGGCGTGCTCCGTGAACATGAGCGCGTGCACGATCCGATGCTGGCGCTCGGCGAGGAGCCGCAGGGCGTCGAAGCTGCCGAGGTGCGCTCCCAGCACGATGCCCCCGCGCCCTTCCGCGGCGAGCCGGTCGCAGATCTCGTTTCCCTCCACCGCGTACGCGAAGTCCTGCGTGCGCTCCGCCCAGATCGCCAGGCGATCGAGAATCGAGAGTCCGAAGGCGCGGTAGTGGAGGAAGCTGGCCCACAGGCCCGGGCGGCGTCCGAGAGCGGCGCGGCCCGCGGGCGTCGCGTCCACGCGTCGCAGGTAGGCGAGGGAGGCGCGCCGCCCGGGGCGATCGGTGAAGAAGAAGTACGCCACGATGGCGTGGACGAGCACGACGCCCACCGGGCGTCCGAGGCTGCGGTAGCACCACACCGTGAAGCGCATGCCCCACATGGAGCCCCGCTCGGCGATGCGGCTCCAGCGCTTCTGGCGGGATGCTTGGCCCTGCGTCGCGTCCCTAGAGGCGCTCATGCACGAAGTCGACGATGTCCTGGATCGTCTCGATCGCCTTCAGATCCTCTTCCTTGAAGGACAGGCCGGTCTTCTCCTCGAGGCGTATGGACAGGTCGATCGCATCGACGGAGTCGAGATCGAGGTCGTCGACGAGTCGAGCGTCCGGACGCAGGAATTCTTCGCGGATCTGAAACTGCTGCTTCAGGACGTCCGCCACCCAGTCGAAGATTTCGTTCGCCGCGTGCATGAATGATCAGACGCTCAGAGTTTGCAGTGTTTTCGCGTAGAAGTCACGCAGGGCCCGGGTGACATCGCGGGCGGCGCTGGCACGGGGCTCGCGGTCTCCGACCAGCGAGCGCGGGTCGAGGACCTCGCCGACCTCGATGCTGAAGCGGAGCTTTTCGTCCGGAACGTCGTACCACTTCTGACCGCGCATCAGCGACGCCGGCTCGCAACGGATCACGACGGGGAGAATGGGCGCCTGGCTGCTGAGGGCGACGTGTGCCGCGCCGCGCCGGAAGGTTCCCAGCTGTCCCTTCGGGGAGCGCGTACCTTCGGGAAATAGCAGCACGCGGCGGCCCTGCTGCAGTCGCTCCGCGCAGGCTGCGAGCACGTCCTCACCGAGGTCGTTGGGGATGTAGCCGGCCGACGTCACCACGCCGCGCATGAACGGGTTCGACCAGGCCTCCCGCTTCACGACGCAATCGAGCTGGGGCATCAGGCTTCCGAGCATCACGACGTCGAGCAGCGTGGGGTGGTTGGCCACGATCAGGCGCGCGCTCGGCGCGCGGAGCCGCTCCGCGCCGTGCACGGAGAGTTCGACGAGCCCGAGCAGCTTCATGAAGCGAACGAAGGCGCGAAACGTCCAGTGCACCAGGCGCTGCACGCGGAACTCTCCCACGCGCGGGTCGCTGGAGCAGCGCTTCGCGGCGGGGTACACGCTGAGTCCGAGGGCAACGCCCAGCAGACCGAACAGCGCAAACGCGGCGCCGGTTCCGACGATGCGCCCCCAGCGAGACACGCGTCTCCGCATGAGGGGGCATCGTACCATGGCCCGGGTCGCGCACCGGGGGCGCCCGCGCAGGCGCGCCGACCGCATGCGCCGCTAGGCTCTCGCGCAGGCCAGGCAGGGGAGGGAGCGGTGTGAGCGAGCGAAGCGGCATCGATCGGCGGGAGTTTCTCAAGCGCGGTGCGATCGCAGGCGTCGGCATCGGACTGGCGCCGCTCGGCGCGGGCGCCGCGGCGGAGCCGCCCGGCGTGCGCCGCCGCGTGCGCCTGGGGCGCACGGAGCTGCGCATCCCGGACATCGGCTTCGGCAGCAGCCGACTGGACGGGGACGAGGACCTGGTGCGCCACGCGCTCGAGCGCGGCGTCACCTACTTCGACACCGCTGAGAGCTACACGGACGGCCGCTCCGAGAGTACGCTGGGACGCGCCCTGAAGGGCGTGCGCGACCGCGTGACCCTCGCGAGCAAGGTGGAGGCCGGCGCGGACGACGGCCGCGAGAAGCTGATGCAGGCGCTCGAGGGCAGCTTGCGCCGGCTGCAGACAGATCACATCGATGTGTACTTCAACCACGCCGTGAACGACGTGGCGCGACTCGAGAACCCCGAGTGGCCCGAGTTCGCCTCGCGCGCCCGGGAGCAGGGCAAGATCCGCTTCACCGGCGTCTCGGGACACGGCGGGCGCCTCGGGAAGTGCCTCGAGGTCGCCATCGATCGCGACCTCGCCGACGTGCTGCTCGTCGCGCACAACTTCGGGCAGGATCCGGCGTTCTACGAGCGGTTCACCGCGGCCTTCGATTTCGTCGCGATCCAACCCGATCTGCCGCGCCTGATGGCGAAGGCGAAGGAGAAGGACATCGGGGTCATTGCGATGAAGACGCTGCGCGGAGCGCGCCTGAACGACATGCGGCCCTATGAGAAGGACGGCGCCACATTCGCCCAGGCCGCGCTTCGCTGGACGCTGTCCAGCGCGCACGTGGACGCGCTCGTCATCAGCATGACCAGTGCGGAGCTGGTGGACGAGGTCCTGGGCGCTTCGGGCAGCGGTGCGCCGACGCGGGAAGATCTCGCGCTGCTGGCGCGCTACGAGCAGCGCAACGGATCGGTCCAATGCCGTTACGGCTGCAGCGGATGTGCTGGCGCGTGTCCCGACGGCGTGCCGATCGCCGAGGTACTGCGCACGCAGATGTATGCCCGCGACTACGAGGATCTGGCCTTCGCCCGGCGGGAGTACGCGCGACTCGATCGCAGCGCCTCGCCGTGCGTGGCGTGCGCGCATCGCAGCTGCGCGGGCGCGTGCCCGCACGGCCTGGGAATCGCCGACCTGACGGGATCCGCGCACGCGCTGCTGGCCGGCTAGCGCGGTGTGCGAGGGGGGCGCATGAACGGGGCCGAGAGTCTGCTTCGGACCGCCGCGGCCGCCGGCCTCGAAGTCTGCTTCGCCAATCCGGGCACCACCGAGATGCCCCTGGTCGTGGCCCTCGACGCGGCGCCGCAGCTGCGGGCGGTGCTCGGCCTGTTCGAGGGGGTATGCACCGGCGCGGCCGACGGATACGGGCGCATGGCGGGACGGCCCGCGCTCACCCTGCTGCACTGCGGTCCGGGGTTCGCGAACGGGATCGCGAATCTGCACAATGCGCGGCGCGCGCGCACGCCCGTGGTGAACCTGATCGGCGACCACGCGACCTGGCACGCCGCAGCCGACGCGCCCCTCGCTTCGGACATCGAGTCGCTGGCGCGTCCGGTCTCGGGCTGGCTGCGCAGGGCGTCGAGTGGCAGCCGGCTGGCCTCGGATGGGGCACACGCGATCCGGGCCGCGTGCACGCCGCCCGGCCAGGTCGCGAGCCTGATCGTGCCGCACGACATCCAGTGGTGCGACGCGGCGCAGGCGGCGGAGCCGCTCGCGCCGCCCGAGGCGCCTCGCTGCGACGGGACGGCGATCGCGGCAGCGGTCACGGCGCTGCGCGCTGAGGGTCGCGCCGCGTTGCTGCTCGGCGGCGCAGCCCTCGCAGACGTCGGTCTGCGCGCGGCCGGCCGCATCGCGCGGGCCACGCGCTGTACACTGATTCACGACACATTCGTGGCGCGGCTCGAGCGCGGCAGCGGTCTGCCCCGCGTCGAGCGACTGCCTTACTTCCCCGAGCAGGCGCGCGAGCTGTTGGGCGGCTTCCAGCGCCTGATTCTGGTGGGTGCGCGCGATCCGGTGGCGTTCTTCGGTTATCGAGACCAGCCGAGCCGCCTGGCACCGCCGACGCTCGCAGTGCTCGAGCTCGCCTCCGCGGAGTCGGACGGGGTCGCTGCGCTCGAGGCGCTGGCGGAAGATCTCGGCGCGCGCGAGGCCTGGGCCGACGAGGATCCGGGGAAGCGCCCCGATCGGCCGAGCGGCGCGCTGAGTGTCGGCAGCCTGGGGCAGGCACTCGCGGCGCTCCAGGGCGAGGGCGCCATCGTGGTGGACGAGGCCGCCACGAGCGGGATCGCGTACCACGCCCACGCGCGTCACGCGCCCCGGCACACGGTGCTCGGCCTCACGGGCGGCGCCATCGGTCAGGGCTTGCCGTGCGCTGTGGGCGCGGCGATCGCGTGTCCGCAGCGCAAGGTGATCGCGCTGCAGGCGGATGGCGGTGCGATGTACACGCTGCAGTCGCTGTGGACCGCGGCTCGCGAAGGGCTCGACATCGTCGCCGTGATCTGCGCGAATCGCGCCTACCGAATCCTGCAGGTGGAGCTGGCGCGCGCCGGCGTGAGCGCGCCCGGTCCCAAGGCCGCGGCGCTCACCGCGCTCGATTCCCCGGCACTCGACTGGGTGGCGCTCGCGCGCGGCATGGGACTTCCCGGGGTGCGCACGGAGACGGCGGATGCCTTTGCGGCCGCGCTCGAGCGCGCGTTGGCGGAGCCGGGTCCGGTGCTGATCGAGGCCGTGCTGTAGGCGCCCTACGCGCTCGGATCGCGCGCTGCGTGCGGCAACGCATCGCGCGTGAGCACGCGCTCGAGATCCCAGGCGATCTGCTCCAGCGCGCAGCGCGCCGCGGGAACGGCGCCGCCGAGCGCGCTGAAACCGTGACACAGCGCTTCGCAGCAGCGATGCGCAACGGGGACGCCCGCGCCGCGCAGGCGGCTGGCGTATTCGGCAGCTTCGTCGCAGAGTGGATCGAAGCCCGCCGCCACGATCAGGGCGGGAGGCAGCGCCGAGAGGTCGGGAGCCAGCAGCGGCCAGGCGCGCGGATCGTCCCGTTCGGCGTCGCTGCCCAGATAGTGGGCGAGACACCAGCGCACGTCTTCGCGTGTCAGCGGTGCTGCATCGCCGAAGTCCCGGTACGATGCGCCGTCCGCGCAGGCGATCAGCCAGGGGTACACGAGCAGCTGGAGGCGGGGCAGTGAATGGCCGCGCCGCACGGCTTGCTGGCAGATCGCCGCGGCCAGCGTTGCGCCCGCTCCGTCCCCGCCCACCAGAATCCGCTGCGCGTCGCCGCCGATCTCTCCGGCGTGTTCGCGCGCCCACGCGAACGCGGCGTACGCGTCATCGTGCGCGGCGGGGAAGCGATGCTCCGGTGCCAGGCGGTAGCCGACGGAAGCGACGACACAGCGCGCGGTTTCGGCCAGGAGCGTGCAGAACGCTTCACACAGGTCGAGATCGCCGACCACGAAGCCACCCTGATGGAAGTAGAGCAGCAGCGGGCGCGGCCCGTCGAGGTGGGGCGGGCGATACGCGCGCAGCGGAATCACGCCCGCGGCCCCCGGGATGCCCCGCTGCTCGCGCTCGATGCTCGCTCGCGGTGGCCCCGCGAGCGCTGCTGCGGCGGCGCGCACACGATCCCGCGCGGCGGCCGGCGTGAGCGCGTGGAGCGGCGGCTCGGCCGCGCGCCGCGCGAGCAGCGCGAGCCTCGCATCGAGCGTCCGCCCGCGGCGCTGCGGCGGGGTGGCTTCCGACCCGAGCCGTAGCCAGGCGTCTGGAGCGCGAGCCAGCGAACGCGCGGCCCAGCGCTGAAGGATCTTCAGCATGGGAGGCGAGCCTGCCCGCTCGCGCAGCCGGGCACAAGTCGCAGCATGGCGCCGATGCGTGCCGGTCGATGTAGGCTCCCCTCCGACATGCCGGCCCAACCCGCTTTCACCCTGGTGTTGGCCCTGGCGGTGGGCATCCTGGCCCAGGCGCTGGCTCGGCATCTGCGCGTGCCCGGCATCGTGCTGCTGCTTCTCGCCGGGGTCATGCTGGGGCCCGACGGTGTCGGGTGGATCACACCGCACTCGCTGGGCGACGGTCTGCTCGCGATCGTGCATCTCGCGGTCGCGGTGATCCTGTTCGAGGGAGGTCTGAACCTCGAAATCTCCCGGCTGCGTCGGGCGCAGGCGCCGATCCGACGCCTCGTGACGCTCGGCGCCGCCGTCACCATGCTCGGCGCTGCGCTCGCCGTGCACGCGGTCTACGCCGTGAGCTTCCTCCAGGCGCTGCTCTTCGGCAGCCTCGTCGTGGTGACCGGGCCGACGGTGATTGGCCCGCTGGTGCAGGAGCTGCGCCTGCGGCAGCGCGTCGCGACGGTGCTCGAGGCCGAGGGTGTGCTGATCGATCCGGTCGGGGCGATCGTCGCCGTGCTGATGCTCGAACTCACCCTGGCCCCCGGCAGCGCCTCGTTCTCGGGTGAGGCCGTCGAGCTGCTGCTGCGCCTCGGCTTTGGCGCCTGCGCCGGGATCCTGGCCGGCTTCGCGATCGCCTTCCTGCTGCGCCTGCGCCACGTCGTGCCGGAGGGACACGAGAACATCTTCGTGCTGGCGATGGTACTGCTGCTCTTCCAGGGCTGCGATGAAGTCGTGTCGGAGAGCGGCATCCTGGCGGTCGTCGTGGCCGGCGTCGTCGTGGGAAATCTGCGCACGCACGTCGACCGCGACCTGCGCGAGTTCAAGGAT
>JAOUNA010000079.1 GCA_029881215.1 Myxococcales bacterium
AGGCGGTTGCGCGCGAAGTTCGCCGCCGCCACGGCCTCGGCGGCATTGCGCGGCAGGCGCGGCGCGTAGCACACGCCGCTGCGGCACGACAAGCGGTGCGCCGTCCAGGGCAGAGCTGCGTCGCGCACGATGCCCTCGATCCCGTCGGAGAGCTGGGCGCCGAGGCGCGCGACGCGCGCGTGGCCCTCGGGCGTGAGGATCTCCTCGAGCGCGGCGCGGGCGGCCGCCATCGAGAGCGGATTGCCAAAGAGCGTGCCGCCCACGGCCAGGTGGCCGGATGCGCCCGCCGGCCACTGGTCCACCTCGAGCTCGCGTTCCATCAGGGCCGCGAGCTCCGCCGTGATTCCGTACGTACCCATCGGCACGCCGCCTGCGATTGCCTTGCCCACCACGAAGATGTCGGGCGCGAGCTTCCAGGCGCGGGTGAGACCGCCGTAGGCGCAGATGTGGGTGTGGGTCTCGTCGATTACGAGCAGTGTGCCGTGCTGTGCGGTGAGCTTGCGCAGTGCCTCGTGGAAGCCGTCGTCCGGAAGCACCACGTTGATGTTGGTGAGCGCGGGCTCGGTGATCACGCAGGCGATCTCGCCGGCTGCCAGCGCGCTCTCGAGCGCGCCCAGATCGTTGAACGGCGCGACCAGGGTGCCATGGCGCGCTTCGCGCGCCCGGTCGTGGGGCGTGCCCGCCAGGGTGTCGTCGATGTGGCCGTGATAGCTGCCCTCGAAGCGGAGGATCTTGCGCCGCCCCGTGGCGAGACGGGCCAGGCGGATGACCTCCGTGTTCGCCGCCGAGGCGGAGAGCGTGTACTGCCAGAAGGGCAATCCGAAGCGCTCGGCCAGCAGCGACGAGACGGCGATCGCGTCCTCCGTGGGCAGCAGGAACTGGGAGCCGCGCGCCACCTGGGCCGAGACCGCGCGCACCACGGGTTCGGGCCCGAAGCCGCAGGCCATGCTCATGTCGGCCTGATTCATGTCGAGGTAGCGATGGCCGTCCACGTCGGTGAAGTGGGTGCCCGCGCCGCCGGCGACGAAGAGGGGAGGGTGCGCGTAGAGTCCCGCCATCCAAGCCATCGGCACGCCGCTCGGCATGTGGGCGCGCGCCTGCTCATGCAGCGCCAGGCTGCGCGGTCGCTCCCGCGTGAAGCGCGCCAGCTCGCGCGCGTAGAGATCGTCGATGTGTTGCGCATCCAGTTCGTTCATCGCGTTGTCCTCATCGTGGAGTCCGGGCGCGAAGCATCGCGCCGCCGGCGCGGAGCGGCACAGCGCGGCCGGACTCTACCCGATCTTCCGCGCAGCCCGGCGCGCGCGCCGCCGCCTCGGCTCGCCGCCGAACGGACCCGCTCCCTGCCGGCGGATCGCGCCCGATCCGGCCGCCGCTGAGGGGCCTCCCGGGCGCGGGCGCGGCCGCCCGGATCATGTGGCGCTCGGGCGGCGGGCCCGCGCAACCGGGTGGGCGCGCTTCGGAATCGGATCTACTGTCTGCTCGTGACGCGGCCGGAGCGAAGCCGTCCGCGGCGCGCGCTCTTCGAGCGCTGGGAGCGGGTCCGGACTCCCCGCTCTCTCACCCTGTGAAGGGAAGGTCGGGGGCACGCCCCTGCGCCGGCCTTTCGGCCTGCGAGGAAGTTGCGCAGTGACCGAGCAGCCCAGACGCAAAGCATCGAAGCGCAACGCATCGAAGGGAGCGCCGCGGCGCAAGCTCGAGACGCGCCCCGGAGCCGGTCCCGGCGGCGCGGGCAACGGACTGCCCCACAGCCCGCGCTTCCTGTTCGGCTATCTGGCCGTCGCATTCCTGGCCCTGTGGCTCTGGCAGGACGTGGCGCGCAGCCTCGCGTACAAGGCGCTGCCCTACAGCGAGTTCAAGGCGGCGCTGGTGCGCGGAGAGGTCACCAAGGTCTCGCTCGGCAAGGACCAGATCGAGGGGGAGCTGCGCGCGGCAGCGCCGGCGGCGGCGGAGAAGGGTGTCGTCACGTCGCGTGACGACACCCCGGCGGCGCCGGCCGAGCCCCAGCTCTTTCGCACCGTCCGCGTCGAGGACCCGAATCTTGTCGAAGAGCTCGTCGAGCACGGCGTCGAGTTCGTGGGCGTACGCCCGAGCTTCCTGAATCAATTCCTGATCGCCTGGGCTCTGCCCATCGCGCTGCTCCTCGTGTTCTGGATCTTCCTCTCGCGGCGCCTGATGGGCGCCGGCTCTTCCGTGATGAGCTTCGGCAAGAGCCAGGCGCGACTCGTTGCCGAGCGCACCGGCGTCACGTTCGACGACGTGGCGGGTTGCGACGAGGCCAAGCTCGAGCTGCGCGAGGTGGTGCAGTTTCTGCGCGACGCGGAGCGCTTCCGGGCGCTCGGGGCGAGGATTCCCAAGGGCGTGCTGCTGGTGGGCGCGCCGGGCACGGGCAAGACGCTCATGGCCCGCGCCGTAGCGGGCGAGGCCGGCGTGCCGTTCTTCTCGCTGTCGGGCAGCGAGTTCGTCGAGATGTTCGTGGGGGTGGGCGCCGCGCGCGTGCGCGATCTGTTCGAACAGGCCAAGCGGCACGCGCCCTGCATCGTGTTCATCGACGAGCTGGACGCCATCGGGCGCCAGCGCGGCGTGCATATGGGCGTCACCAACGACGAGCGCGAGCAGACGCTCAACCAGCTGCTGGTCGAGATGGACGGCTTCGAGCCCAACAGCGGCGTGATCCTGCTCTCCGCCACCAACCGCCCGGACGTGCTCGATCGCGCGCTGTTGCGCCCGGGGCGGTTCGACCGGCAGGTCGTGCTGGACGCCCCCGACGTGATCGGGCGGGAGGCAATCCTGCGCGTTCACGGGCGCGGCAAGCCGCTGGCCGGCGGCGTCGATCTGGGCGCGATCGCGCGCGGCACGCCCGGCTTCGCCGGGGCGGATCTGGCCAACGTCATGAACGAAGCGGCGCTGCTCGCAGCCCGCGAGGGGGCGAGCGCGATCGGACAGGCGCACCTCGAGGCGGCGGTGGAGAAGGTGGTGGCCGGCCCCGAGCGCCGCAGCCGCCGGCTCAACGAGGAGGACAAGCGGCGGGTCGCCTACCACGAGGTCGGGCACGCGCTGGTCGCGGCGCGCTGTGCGCACGCCGATCCGGTGCACAAGATCAGCATCGTGCCGCGCGGCCGGGCTGCGCTCGGCTACACGCTGCAGCTTCCCGCCGGTGACCAGTTCCTGCTCAGCCAGCCGGCCATCCTCGAGCGCATCCAGGTGATGATGGGCGGTCGCGCCGCGGAAGAAGTCGTCTTCGGGGTGGTGAGCACCGGTGCACAGGACGATCTGGAGCGCGCCACGGCGCTCGCCCGCGAGATGGTGACCATGTACGCCATGGGCAAGTCGCTGGGTCTGGTGCACTGGGCGCCGCCTCGCAGCCACGTGTTCTTGCCCGGCAGCGAGGCCTACGCGCCGCGCGACTTCAGCGAGCAGACGGCGCGCGAGATCGACCAGGAAGTGAAGGCGATCCTCGATGCCGCCTACGCCGCGGCCAGGGCGATCCTGACGCGGGAACGCGAGGCGCTCGAGCGCATCGCCCAGGAGCTGCTGCAGCGCGAGACGCTGGATGCCAGCACGTTCCGCGCGCTGCTCGCGGACCCGGCGGAGAGCGCGCCCGCAGACACGGCGACCCCGTGAAGCGCGCGTGCACCGCGATCGTGGCGCTGCTGCTCGCGGGGATCGCGTGCGACTCGACGGTTCCGAGTGCGTCGGCGCCGCCGCAGACCGTGGAGGCGATCCCGATCCAGGCGCAGCGCTTCTCGGCGCACCTCGAGCTGGTGGGGCAGCTGGAGGCGCAGGAATCCGTCCGGATCCGCTCCGAGATCGACGGCGTGATCGAGGACGTGGCCTTCGTGGAGGGGCAGCGCATCGCCGAAGGCGACGTGCTGTTCACGCTGCGCGCAGCCGAGCAGCGCGCGTCCCTGCGCGCGGCCAACGCGCAGCGGGAGCTGGCGGCCGATGTCTACGAGCGCACGCGGGCGCTGTCGAAAGTGAACGTGTCGGCGGCTGCGGAGCTCAAGCGCGCGCGCGCGGGAGTGGACGCCGCCGAAGCCAACGTGGAGCTCGCGCAGATCGATCTGGACCGAACCCAGATTCGCGCGCCGTTCGACGGTGTCACCGGCGCGCGCCTCGTCTCCCCGGGCGACCGCGTGGATCCCGACATCGACCTGGTCCAGATCGACGCGGTGGACGCGCTGCGCCTGCGCTTCTCGCTGCCCGAATCGGCGGTGGGTGTCGCCCGCACCGGCCTCGTGGTCGCCGCCGAGGTCGCGGCCTATCCCGACGAGCGCTTCGAGGGCGAGGTCTACTTCGTCTCCCCCAGCTTGGAGCGCGACACGCGGCGTCTGCCCCTCAAGGCGCGCGTGCTCAATCCCGACGGGCGTCTGCGACCGGGCATGTTCGCCCGTGTGCAGCTCGAGATCGACCGCGAGGAGCAGGCGCTGCTGGTGCCCGACAGCGCCGTCGGCCACGACGCGGCGGGCAGCTTCGTCTGGCGCGTGAGCGCCGAGCAGCGCGCCGAGCGCGCCGCCGTCGAGCTCGGGGGCCGACAGGATGGGCTCGTCGTGGTGCGCTCGGGAATTCGGGCGGGCGATGTCATCGTGACGAGCCCGACCCCCTATCTCTTCCCCGGCTCCGCGCTGCGCGTGCGCGCCCCCGGTGGCGCGGTGATCTCGAACGCCGGGACACCCTGATGCGACTCTCCCAGATCTGCATCGAGCGGCCCGTCTTCTCCATCGTGATGTCGCTGGTGATCCTGGTGCTGGGCGGCGTCTCGTTCTCGAAGCTTCAGAACCGCTTGTTCCCGGATGTGGACCCCCCGATCGTCTCGGTGGCGACGGTGCTGCCCGGCGCCGCGCCCGAGGTGGTGGAGACATCCGTCACGCAGATCCTCGAGGACGAGATCATCGGCATCGAGGGGATCAAGCACCTCACGTCGCGCAGCCGCGAAGAGGTGTCCGAGATCACGGTCTCCTTCGAGCTCTCGCGCGACGTCAACGTGGCCGCAGCCGATGTGCGCGACCGGGTGGCGCGGGCGCGCCGCCGCCTGCCCGCCGAGGCCAAGGAGCCGATCGTCGCGAAGACCGACGCGGACGCCATGGAGATCATGTGGCTCAACCTCTCGGGCGGCGGGCTGAACGAGATCGCGCTCTCGACGCTCGCGGAGACGCGCATCAAGGACCGGCTGTCGAAGCTGCCGGGCGTGGGCAAGGTCGTGCTCGGGGGCGAGCGCCGCCACGCCATCCGCTTGTGGATCGATCACGAGCGGCTGACCGCTCGCGATCTCACCGTCGCCGATGTGGCGGCGGCCCTGGAGCGGGAGAATGTGGACATTCCGTCCGGTCGCATCGAGGGCGCCGGTCAGGAATTCACCGTGCGCACGCTCGGAGAGCTGCGCACGGCCGAGGAGTACAACGCGCTGATCCTGGCCAATCCCTCGGGCGATCCGGTGCGGCTGCGGGACGTGGGACGCGCCGAGGTCGGTGCGCAGGACGATCGCTCCATCCTGCGCATCGACGGGGTGGTCGGCGTGGGGATCGGCATCGCCAAGCAGTCCAAGGCGAACGAGCTCGACGTGGCGCGGGCGGTGCGCGCCGAGATCGAGGCCATTCGCCAGGAGCTGCCGCCCGGCGTGAACTTCGCGGCCGAGTGGGACACGAGCGTGTTCATCGAGCGCTCCGTGCACGACGTCGCCACGGCCATCTTCTACTCGGTGACGCTCGTGCTGTTCGTGATCCTGGCTTTCCTGCGCTCGCTGCGCGCCACGCTGATCCCGGCGGCGGCCATCCCCGTCTCCATCGTGGGCTCCTTCTCCGCGCTGTACTTTCTCGGCTTCTCCATCAACACGCTCACCCTGATGGCGTTCGCGCTCGCGATCGGTCTGGTGGTGGACGACGCCATCGTGGTGCTCGAGAACGTGAGCCGCTGGATCGAGAAGGGCGTGCCGCGCCGCGAGGCGACGCGCCGGGGCATGGAAGAGATCGCCTTTGCGGTGGTGACCGCCAGCGTCTCGGTGATCGCCGTCTTTCTGCCGCTGGCCTTCCTGACCGACCAGGTGGGCCGTCTGTTCCGGGAGTTCGGCGTGACGGTGGCGGCGGCCGTCGGCATCTCCGCGTTCACGGCGCTCACGCTCTCCCCCACCTTGTGTGCGCGTGCGCTGCGTCCGCCCGAAGACGAGTCGGCCTTCGCGGCGCGGCTGCGCGCTGGCATCGACCGGCTGCGCGAAGGCTACGCGCGGCGCCTCGAGCAGGGTTTGCGCCACGCCAATCTGACACTCGTGGCTGCCGCTGTCTGGGTGGGTCTCGGCTTGTTCATGTTCTGGCACATCGGTCGTGAGTTCATCCCCGTAGCGGACCGCTCCAGCATCATCATCTACACGGAGGCGCCCCAGGGCAGCACGCTCAACTACACGGATCGCTATCAGCGGGAGGTCGAAGCCATTCTCCAGGGGACGCACGGGATCCGCTCGTCGTTCTCGATCGTGGGCACCGGCTTTGGCGGCCCGTCCGTGGTGAATGAGGGCGTCATCTACTCGGCGCTGTTGTACTGGGAGGAGCGGCCGGGTCGCAGCCAGCAGCAGATCGTGCGGGAGCTGAACGGAGCCTTCGATCAGGTGCCGGGGATCAGCGTGTATGCCGCGCACGAGCCGATGGTCTGGACCGAGGGCTACGAGCCGGCTCCCGTGTCGCTGGTGGTCCAGGGACCCGACATCCACCGCGTTGCGGCGTACGCCGACGAGATCGTGCGGCGCGGCTGGGAGATTTCCGGACTCGTCGATCTGCGCAGCAGCCTGAAGCTGAACAAGCCGCAGCTCAGCGTCCAGATCGATCGCGACCGGGCCAGCGATCTGGGCGTCTCCGTGCGGGACGTCGCCGCGACGCTGCAGATTCTGCTGGGCGGACTGAAGCTCTCCACCTTCAAGCTCTACGGAGAGACCTATGAGGTGATCGCCCAGCTCGAGCGCGCCGCCCGCTCGACGCCGGAAGATCTCTACGGGCTCTACGTGCGCGCGAGCACGGGGCGGCTCGTGCCGCTCGATTCCGTGGTGCGCATCGAGGAGACGCTCTCGGCCCCCGTGCTGCCGCATTACGACCGGCTGCGCGCGGCCACCGTGACGGCGCGCCTGGAGGAAGGCGTGCCCCTGGGCGATGCGCTCGCCCGCGTGCGCGCGCTGGCGGATGAGGTGATTCCGGCGGGCAGCGGCTATCGCACCACGTGGTCCGGAGAATCGGAGCAGTTCTTCGAGTCGAGCAGCGCGCTGCTCTTCGCCTACGTGCTCGCCGTCGTGCTGATCTACCTGGTGCTGGCGGCGCAGTTCGAGAGCTTCGTGCACCCGCTCACGATCCTGGTTTCCGTGGCGCTGGCGTTTCCGGGCGCCCTCCTCACGCTGCAGCTGGTGCAATGGCTCTACGATCTGGGCTGGACGGAGGTGGTCGGCTCGCTCAATCTCTTCAGCAGCATCGGCATGGTGATGCTGGTCGGCCTCGTCACCAAGAACTCGATCCTCATCGTGGAGTTCGCGAACCAGCTGCGCGCGCGGGGCGAGGCGCCGTTCGATGCCATCCTGGGTGCGGCGCGCACGCGCTTCCGGCCGGTGCTGATGACCGCGCTCTCCACCATCGCTGGGATCCTGCCGATCGCAGTTGGCATGGGCGCCGGCGGCGAGGCGCGCGCGCCGCTCGGCGTGGCGGTCGCCGGTGGCATGGCGTTCTCGACGCTGCTGACCTTCTTTGTGGTACCGGTGGTGTATCTGAAATTTGCGCGACTCGAGCTGAAGCTGCGCGGCGCGGAGCGGGCGCGCGGCGGCCCGTCGAGCTCGGCCGCCGTGGGGCACGCCGCGGGTGGCGCGGGCGGGTGAGTCGCCCGCAGCGGGCGGCCCCCGGCGCTCAGCCCGCCAGCAGCTCCAGGATCTCGTCCTCCATGGCGCGCGCATCCTGCCGGCCGAGCTCCACGAGCTGGGAAGTGAAGCAGCCGTCGAAGTAGAGGTAGGAGAGCAGGTCGGCCTCGCCTCCCGGCAGGCCGTGCTGGGCCATGCGCGCGAGCAGGCCCGGCAGCACGCCGAGCTCGCGAAATCCTCCCGTGCGACTGTGGCAATCGGCCGCCATGCGCCCGATGTCCTCGCTGGGCCGCACGACCGCGGTCGCAACCGGCCGGAACCCCACCCCGCGCTGCTCCTTCACGGCAACATTCATGCGATCGAGAAAGTCCTCGCCATATACGGCCTCTCCGCGGTCGATCAATGCGTTGATCAGGCCGATGCGGTGCAGCTCGTACTCGAGCTGGTCCAGGGTGAGCGCGTCCAGCACCTTGCCGAGCAGGAACGCGGGCTGCGTGATGACCTCTTCGGGATAGGGGAGCGCGCTCGCCGAGAGCGGCGGTTTGTGCTTGAGCGCGATCACGAGGATGCGCTCCGCGCTGAGGCGCAGCGCGGGGGAGAGGGGCGTGTTCATGCGCAGGCCGCCATCCACGTAGTAGCGCCGGTCGATGCGCACGGAGGGAAACAGGAAGGGAATGGCCGCCGAAGCGCGCACGTGCTGGTGCGTGATTTCGGTGCGGATCGCCTGTGCATTCGGGTCGTGGGACCACGGCTCCGGGTCCGCGAGGGGTCCGTCCATGAACACGGTCACGCGTCCGCTGCGCACCTCCGTGCAGGAGACGCAGAGGGCGCCCCGGTGTCTCTCGTTCAGGTTCGCGCGCATCTCCGTCCAGGGAACTCGGTGGGTCACGAGATCGCCGAGGGGAGTCAGGTCCACCAGGCCGCCCACGCTCTCCGCGCGCTCCGCGCCCGAAATCCGCGTGAGGCGGGTGAGCCCCAGGGCGCGCAGCGGAACCGCGAACAGGTCGCGTGTCGAGATGCTCAAGACGTTGCGGATGCGCATCTCGGTCCACGTTTCCGTCAGCAGCCTGGCGCGCGCCTCGGGCTCCATATGAGAAGACGCGACGGTGAATGCCGCGTGCGTCGCACCCACCGAAGTGCCGCTCACCACGTCGAACTCGAAATTCGGGCCGACGCGGGCGTAGATGCGCTCGAAGAGGTAGGAGAGAACGCCCGCCTCGTACGCGCCGCGTGCGCCGCCGCCCGCCAGGACGATCGCCGTACGCCTGTGCGGAGTTCGGGGGTTTGCGTGCATCGGTCCACCGAGTACGAGCTTGGCGGGAGGATAGCGGCTCTGCGCAGCTCGGGATTCCGAGCGGCGTGCATGTGCAGCGCGGCGAGCGCGCGCAGGGGATTTGCCTACCATGCCGATCGATGTTCCTCGGCGAGCCGGATGATGCGGCGCTCTATCTCGATTGCGATATGAACGAGGCCGAGATCCGCGCGATCGGCGGCGGGCAGGCGAGTGTCTTCTCGGCCCGCTCTCCCGCGAAGAGCGCGGGCAACGAGGATGCGGCGGCGCTTCTACCGTTCGGAGGGGCCGCCTGCGTTCTGGTGGTGGCGGATGGAATGGGTGG
This sequence comes from Myxococcales bacterium, assembly GCA_029881215.1. Lineage (GTDB taxonomy): Bacteria > Myxococcota_A > UBA9160 > UBA9160 > SMWR01 > JAOUNA01. The sequence goes on from JAOUNA010000079.1 coordinate 9,436, forward strand.
TGAGCGCGCCGGCCACGAGGCCGCGGCGCGTGCGGTGCGATCGATGCAGGCTGCGATCGCCATGGCCGAGCGCGAGGGCTGGCTGTTGCGTACCGCCATCCTCGACGGCATGGAGCGGGCGAATCAGGCGGTTCTCGATCTCGGTGTCGGTGCCGGAACGACCCTCGCGGTGGTCGAGGTGCAGAATGGCAGCGTGCGCCCCTACCACGTGGGGGATTCCACGATCTTGCTGGTCGGGCAGCGCGGCAAGCTGAAGCTGCAGACCATCGCGCACTCGCCCGTGGGCTTCGCCGTGGAAGCGGGCATGCTCGACGAATCCGAGGCGATGCATCACGAGGATCGACACATCGTGTCCAACATGCTCGGTGCGCCCGACATGCGCATCGAAGTCGGGTCGGCCCGCCGCCTGGCGCCACGCGACACCCTGCTGCTGGCGAGCGATGGCCTCTCCGACAACCTGCGCACGGACGAGATCGTGCAGCGCATCCGAACCGGCTCGCTCGAGGAGGGCGCCCGCCGTCTCGTGCGCGCCGCCCGCCGCCGCATGGATGCGCCGATCGAGGGGGAGCCCTCGAAGCCGGACGATCTCACCTTCGTCAGCTATCGGCGCGGCCACTGAGACTGGAGGCGCGCGCCGCAGCGGGCGGCGTCAGCCGCCGGCCGCGCGATCCAGCAGCAGCGTGGCGATGCCCAGGAAGGAGAAGAACGCGAACACGTCCGTGAAGGTGGTGACGATCACGCCGGAGCCCAGCGCGGGATCCTGGCGCAGGGCCTTGAGGCAGAGCGGCACCGCCGCGCCCATCAATCCCGAGACCGCCATCGAGACGACCATGGCGAGGAAGAGGGCGACGCCGAGCACGGCGCTGCCATTCCAGTACAGGGCAATGCCGGCACTCGCCAACCCGGTTGTGACGCCGACCGCCACGCCCACCGCCAGCTCCTTGAGGGCGGCGCGCACGCCGCTCGAGAACTCGAGCTCTCCGAGCGCGATGGCGCGCGTGATCACCGTCAGCGACTGGGTGCCGCCGTTGCCCGCCATGCCCGCCACGACGGGCATGAAGACCGCCAGCGCCACCACCTGCTCGATGGTGCGCTCGAAGAGACCCACCACCCAGGCCGCCAGGAAGCAGGTGGCCAGATTGATCAACATCCACGGCAGCCGCTTGCGGATCGAAGTGTGCGCGGGGCTGAAGACCCGGTCTTCCTCGGACAGGCCCGCGAGGTGGTACATGTCCTGCGTGGCCTCTTCGGTGATCACGTCGATCACGTCGTCCACGGTGATCACGCCGAGCATGCGGTTGTCCACGTCGACCACGGGAACCGCCAGCAGGTCGTAGCGGCGCACCACATCCGCCACCTCTTCCTGATGCGCGTCGGCCTGCACGCAGACGGGCTCCCGGATCATCAGCTGCCCGACCGGGCGCCCCGGCGGTGCCGCGACCAGCCGACGGATCGGGACCACGCCGCGCAGCGCGCGCTGCTCGTCGACGACGTACAGGTACAGGATCGACTCGTTCTCTTCGCCAATCGAGCGGATCGAGTCGATCGCCTCCTGGGCGGTCATCTTCTCGTCGAGCGCCACGAAGCGCGTCGTCATCACCCGGCCCGCGCTGGACTCCGGGTAGAGCTCGGCCTTCATCAGCTCTTCGCGCCGCGGCGCGGGCAGGCGCGCCAGCACCTCGCCGCGGCGTTCCTCGGGAATGAACTCGACGAGCTCGAGCAGGTCGTCGATTTCCAGGCGGGCGATCACTTCCGCGATGCGCTGGTCCGTGATGGCCTCGAAGATCTGCGGAAGCATCTCGAGGGGAAGCTCGCGAAGCACGCGGGCGGCGCGCCGCTGTCGAAACAGCAGCTCGATCACCGTGCGGATCTCGTCCTGGGTGAGATCGGAGAGCAGGGGCGCCACGTCTGCCGGCGGCATCTTGGCCAGCAGTCGCTCGGCACGACTCAGCACGCCGCTGTTCAGCAGGCGGCGCAGGGTTCGCGCTGTGAACTCAGGTGTCGCCATCGCAAGGGCCCCGTTCCCACCGCCGGGGTCAACCTCGCGAAGCGCGGAAGGCTAGACGGTGGGTCGTCGGCTTGGAAGACTGGGTTGGTGCGGTTCGGGTCGTAACTCGCGTTGCATCGGATCTCTGGGTCGTCCTTGTTGCGCTGGCCTGATCTCGCTGCCGGCCTCCTTCGGCCCGATCGCCCAGGCAGCGCCAGCTGGCTGCGCGCTCGCGGATCCTGCCCGATTCCCGTGCCGGACTCTTGACATCGACCGAAACGCGCCCGCCGTGGTTTTTAACGAAGTTTCGGTGACTTCGCTATCGGCTTTCCGGTGGCCGCGCATGACCGCTTTGCGCTGCGTGGGGGTGGTACAGGCCGCGCATCGCCGCGGGCGCGCAGCCGCTCCGGCACACGGCGGCAGCCGGCTGCTCCAAGATCCGCTGCTCGGTAAAGAAATCCGGATCACCAGCCGATGCGTCCCCTGCACCGCGGGTCCCCTCCCCGTGAACCGGCACAGCGGGATCGGAACGGCAGATGGAACGAATCGGGCTGGTGGATCCGCGACCCTTGCTGCTCGTCTGTGCGGCGTTGCTCGTGCTGCTGCCAAGCCAGCCGTCTTGGGGCCAGACGCCGGAAGGGATCGGCATGCTGCCGCGCGTGGTCGGCGGCAGCGGCTCGGTCATCGACGAAGACGAATGGGCCGCGTTGCTGATCGAAGCGCTCGGTCTCGACGACGCGCTCCAAGCGGGGGAGGGCAGCGTCGACGCCTTCTCCCTGCTCTGCGCCGATGCCGCGGAGCTGGTCACGGATGCCGAGGGGCGTCGGGTTCCCGCGGACGCTGCCTTCGCAGTCGCGAGCGAGGTGACCCCAGCGCGCAACCCGGGCGATCCGGTGCGCGTGGTGCTCGACATTCCCGCCACCGCCCTCTACC
>JAOUNA010000080.1 GCA_029881215.1 Myxococcales bacterium
TGATCGCCAGCAGGACTTCCGCCCCGTCGCCGGCGAGGCGCCGCACGACATCCGGAAAGAGCAGCTCGTAACAAATGGGGACACCGGCCCGCAGCGTCCTCGCTCCCGGCACCGGGATCTCCACGGCGCGGGGAGCCGAGCCCGCCGTCACGCCGGTCTCCGCGATGCCGCGGGCCAGCGCCCGGAAGAAGGCGTCGAGCAGCGATCGGAGCGGTACGTACTCGCCGAACGGCACCAGGTGGGTCTTGTCGTAGCGATCCCGCAGAACGCCGTCCGCGCCGACGACGAAGCCGCTGTCGAAGTAGGCGGACGGCCGCGAGCCCGCGCCGAACTCGAGCCCGACACCGCCCACCACGAGCGCGGCGCCGCTCTCGCGCGCCAGCGACTCGACGCGCCCGCGCAGCGCCGCGTCCCATTCGAGCGATCCCGGGACCGCGGTCTCGGGCCACACCACGAGGCGCGCGCCCCGACCGGTCGCGTCGCGCGTGAGCGACGCGTAGATGTCGAGCGTCCGGCTCGCCCACTCCGGACTCCACTTGACACCCTGATCGATGTTTCCCTGGAGCACGGCCACGGAGAACGTCGCGTGCGGCGCGTCGGCCACGGGCGCGCGCGCCGCGAAGCCCAGCGCGTGGGCGCCGAGCACGCCGCCCAGCGCGACCCAGACCGCGGGCCCGGGTGCGACGCGCCGCCGGATGGCGAGAAGCGCGTCGGCCAGCGCGGCCGCCCCGAGCAGCGTCACGAAGGAGAGACCGTAGACGCCGAGGAACGCGGCCAGGCCCAGCAGCGCGGTGTTCTCGTGCTGTGCGTAACCGAGGGTCGCCCACGGAAATCCGGAGAGTACGAACGATCGCGCGTGTTCGCAGGCGGTCCAGACTGCGGCCACCGCGAACGGAGAGGCCAGTCGCCAGCGCGCGAGCCAGGCATGGCTCGCCGCGAAGGCGGCGACGAAGAGCGCCACGTAGGCGCCGAGCAGCAGCGGAGCGAGCAACCCCACGGCGATCGGGGCGTAGCCGTACACCACCGTTACCACATAGATCCAGTGAAACAGCGCGCCGTGCGCCACCAGCGCCGCCGCAAAGGCCCAGACCCAGGCGCGCCGCGGGCCGAGCCCGCGCACGGCGAGCAGCAGGAACGCGGGCCCGAGCCACGCCAGGCCCGCGCCCAGATCCAGCACCCGATCTCCCACCGGATGCGGAAACGACAGAAAGGTGCAGAAGACATAGGCGGCCGCGAGTGCCCACCGAAAGCGCTGCGTCATGCGCGAACCGCACGCCAGACGCGGCGCTCCTCCGCAGCCATCGCACGCGCCTCGGCCTCGCGCTCGTGGTCGTGACCGAGCAGATGCAGCGTCCCGTGGATCAGCAGTCGCAGCACCTGATCCTCGAGTGAGCGGCGCGCGCGGCGCGCCTGACGCGCTGCGGTCTCGAGACTCACGATGACATCCCCGAGCAGCTCGCCGCGGCGATCCGCGTGCACCCCCTCGACCAGGGAAAACGAGAGCACGTCGGTCGCCCCTTCGATGCCGCGATAGGTCGCGTTGAGTGCGGCGATGGAGGCGTCGTCGACCAGGAAGATCGAGAGCTCGGAACCGCTCTGATCCAGCGCGCAGAGAACGCGCCTGGCGCGCGCGCGGATGCGCGCGCGGTCGATGCGCGGCAGGCCCCGCCGCCCCCGAAGACGGACCGTCATCCGTCCACGGAATCCTCGCCACTCGACGCGCCGCCATTTCGCGGCGCTGTGGCCGGTGCAGCGGTCGCGGCGGGATCGACGCGTCCGACATCGGAGCGGTCGTACGCGCGAATGATCGACTGCACGAGGGGATGGCGCACCACATCCTCATCGCCGAAGCGCATGAATCCGATTCCCTCGACGTGCTCGAGAATGCCCAGCGCCTCCACCAAGCCGCTTCGTTTGTCCGCTGGCAGGTCGATCTGCGTGATGTCTCCCGTGACGACGGCCTTCGAATCGAAGCCGAGGCGCGTGAGGAACATCTTCATCTGCTCGGAGGTCGTATTCTGCGCTTCGTCGAGGATCACGAACGCGTCGTTCAAGGTCCGGCCGCGCATGAAGGCGAGGGGTGCCACCTCGATCACGCCGCGTTCCATCAGTCGACTCGACTTCTCGAATTCCATCATGTCGTTGAGCGCATCGTAGAGGGGTCGCAGATAGGGATTGACCTTCTCCGCCATCGACCCGGGCAGATAGCCGAGCTTCTCGCCGGCCTCGACCGCCGGGCGCGCCAGTACCACGCGAGAGACTTCATGCCGGTTGAGCGACGCGATGGCCACGGCCATGGCCAGATAGGTCTTGCCGGTGCCCGCGGGTCCCACCGCGAAGACCACGTCGCGCTTGCGCATCAGATCGATGTAGCGGCGCTGAGCGAGATTCTTCGCGGCGATGTGCCGGCGCGTCCCCACGTCGGCGAGGACATCCTGGTACACGTCCTGAAGGTCGATATCGGGCTGCTGAGCCACCATGCGCACGGCTTCCCGCACGTCCCTCGCGTTCACCGGGTTGCCGGATCGCAGCACGCCGTAGAGCTGCTCCTGCACCTTGCGCGCGGTGGCCACCTGCGATGCCGCGCCCACCAATCGCACTTCGTTTCCGCGTGCGCGGGCATCGATCGAGAGCTCGCGCTCGAGGATGCGCAGCGTTCGATCATTCTCGCCGTAGAGCGCGGCGGCGGTGGCGTTGTCATCGAAGATCAGGGTCTGGCGAGTCGTGGAATCGTTGTGGGCCAGGGGATCCTCTAAAATCTTCGTCCCGGCGCCCGCGTCGCCGAGCCTCGCTCTCAGCGCTCCGGCGCGAGCAGGACGAACCCATCGGGTCGGTTCAGGGAATAGTAGGGTCGGCCCGCGGGCGCTGCCAACGCTTCGGGCTCGACGAGGTCCAGGTCCTCGAGCTCGGACACGCGGGAAGGCCAGCGGCCCTCGGCCAGCAGGTAGACCTGCGTGGCATTCAGCAGCCGGCGCGTGGCATACGCCTCGCGCACACTCTCGAGTCGGGGCTGCTCGACCGCGAACTCCTTCGCTGCCGTCTCTCGCGTCGCGGCGCCTCGGGGCTGGGTCGCCAGTGCGGTCGCGAGCAGCAGCGCCAGCGGAACGACGCTGGCGACCCAGCGGCGCACCGCTGCGGCCGCGCTGCCCGCCGGGCGCAGGTGCCGGCGCAGCTGACGCACGCCCTCTGGATCGAGTCTCTGGATGACACCGTGTCGGATCAGCTCGGCAAGGGCGCGAGTCCCCTCGAAGTTGCCCAGCTGCGAGAGATCGATCACGCGCCGCGCGGAGAGCCTGCTGTCGATCAGCGAGAACACGGTCTCGACGTTCTGGATCTGGGTCGGCGAAGCGCCCTGCGCTTTGCTGCGGTACGTCTCGAAACGACCCGCGCGCTGGAAGACCGTATCTTCCGAGGCAGTGAATTCCCGGATGCTTTGCCACTCATCGACCATGCGCAGGCCGTCCATCAGGATCTGCTCCGCTCCGAGCAGCTCGCTCGGATCCCGATCGTGGACGACCTCCTGCTGGGCACGGAAATCGAAGGAGCCGCGCTTCCAGCGCAGGACCTCGAAGATCGTATCCCGCGTGAGCAGCAGCTGGATGCGCTGGACGTCGGTAGCGCTCACCCATCCGCACTCCGCGACCCGGCGCGCCACGGTCTGCGCCGAGCTCCGGCATGCCGCATTCGCCTCGTCGGCGCGCTCCCGCGTGAGAAGCCCGCAGCGGACCAACATCTCGCCGAGGGGATCCGGATCGGTCGCGCGCGCGTTGACGGGCGCAGCGCAGACCACGAGCCCCTGATCGAAGACGAGCTGCACGCGCCCGGTTTCGCCCTTCAGCTCGAGCACACCGGTCTTGCGCTGCTGGCCGATGAGCTGGAAGACATCGGCGATGCCGAAATCCTCGAGACTGCCGCTCAGACCCACGCCCATGGTCAGCGACTCCTGCGCGATGCGAGTGTCGTCGCAGCGACGGTGAAGTATCCGATCAGGGCCAGCACGGAGACTCCCAGAAAGGCGAGGGGCGCCGCGGAGCCCGCCACCAGCGGATCGGGCACCACGCCATCGCGCCACAGCAGCGCGGCGAGGGCGAGGGCGAAGCAGAATCCGCCGATCGGGCTCGCCAGGGGCCGATTCGCCAGGATTCCCGCGGCGCCGGGCACCAGCATCGAAGCCAGCGCGGTGATGCGCTCGATGCGCTCTTCCCGGGCGCGCAGGGCGTTGACGCGCTCGAGGCGGAGCGCCCGATCGGTCTTCTCCGGGTGCTGGAACAAGCGCTTGCAGTCCTCACAGGGATCGCCCGGCTCGCCGCTCTCCCCGCAGCGCGAGCAAATGCGCCCGCCGCAACGACCGCATCCCCCGGAACCCTGGAAACGCATGCCGATCAGCGTGCCGATCAACGCGATGGCGGCCACGGCGACGCCCAGCTTCCGGGCGCCCCGACCGAGGCTGCCCGGAGCGATCGGGGCGCGGAATTCGGCGGCGATCCCCTCCCCTCGCTCGGAGGCGAGAATCCGATCCCAGATCAGGCGGTTCGGGAGTGCCAGATCGACCACGAATTCCTCGGCAGCGCCGCCTTGGAGCGTGGTCAGGGTGGCCACGAGCTCGGCGTCGACGAGCTGCGCTTGCTCGAGCGTGTGGTTGAGGTCGTCCACCTGGAATGCCCGACCGTAGGCTTGCGAGAGATTGAAGAGGACGACGGGAGATGCCTCGAACTCGATCGAGCGCCGGTAGAGCTCGAGCGCACTCTCCATGTGGCCGAGTGCGAGCCGCACGTTGGCCGCGTTGTTGATCAGGACCGGATCGTCGGGTCGGTCCTCGAGCAGCTGCTGATAGAGCGCGTCGGCCTGGCCGAGATTCCCCATCCGGCGCGCGTGAATGGCCAGGCCGCGCGCCGCCAGCGGGTCGCGCTCGGCGGCCGCCTCGAGTCGCGCCACGTCCACGGGCGAGGCGAATCCGTGCGCGATGGTGTAGGTCGCGCGCGCGACGGGATCCGACGGAAAGGCCTCGAACATCATGCCCGCCGAGCGGATCACGGGATAGATCCCGGCGAGAATCGCGGCCGCGGCCAGAACCAGCGCCACGCGCTGGCCCGCGCGCGCGTACGGCAGCGTCACGCCGAACGCGACGAGCGCGATCCCGAGCGCGCCCTCCCCGAACGCGAGCGGCAGCAGCAGCAGGCTCGCCAGCAGGGCATAGCCGCCGAAAGCCGGCGTGTTCGAGGAAACCAGGTGCCCGAGATCGTGGGCGGCGTGTGCCGCGACGAGGGCGAACGCCACCAGCAGAGTGAGCGCCCCTCCCAGGACCAGCGCCACGGCGAGCACGTAGAGACCCGAGCCGGCGAACCAGAGCGCAGCTTCGAGATGCCGGCTGATCGCGCGCAACGCCTCGATCACGCTGCGAATCGCCGACATGGGCGCATCGCCGTGGAGCCACAGCGCCCGGGCCAATGCCATGCGGGCCGTCGGAGAATCGGGAGCGAGCAGGACCGCCCCCCGAGCGCGTTCCAGTGCCTGGCCGTCGACCTCGCCCGTCACCAGCGCGTGCGCGGCGGGGTCGAGGTTCCAAGCGCCCAGCTCGAGGGCCGTGCGACGCATGCGCGTGAGGCGCTGCTCGAGGCTCGCCGCCGGCGCATGCCAGGCGCGCTCGATGCGGGTGAGCGAGCGCGTCGCGACGAGCACACCGCTCCCGGTCGGCTCGAGTGTGCCCCCGGAAAGCGAGGCCCCCTCGGGGACGAGCTCCGGCATCTGCGCTGCTGCATCGGTCGGCGCTTCGTGCGCCGGCTCGGCCGTGGCCGCCACGGGTGCAGCCACCAGCCATGCAAGCCCGAGCGCCAGAGGCCAGATCCGGGCAACACGACGCTTGCTCACAACCGCTTCCCCCTCCGGGAATCCCCGCCCTCGCAGGGCGTATCGGCGGATCGCAGGCCCACCTGAACTTCGGCAGAGGCGCCGTCGGGTCGACACGCGCGTGGCGCGCGACTATGATGCGCCGCGTTTTTCGGCAGGGAGCTTCCGCGTGGCGAACCACAAATCCGCACAGAAACGGGTGCGACAGGCCCTCCGGCAGCGCGTGCGTAACCGGCAGGTCCGCGGCGCCGTTCGGGCGGCCGTCAAGAACACGCGCGCGGCCTTGGACGGAGGCAAGGCGGCGGACTGCGCCGACGCACTGCGCGGTGCCGAGCGCCTGATCCGAAAGGCCGCGAACAAGGGCGTGATCCCGAAGAAGCGGGCCAGCCGCCACATCTCGCGGCTCGCGAAGCGACTGCACAAGCTCGACGCATGATCCCGCGTCGCACGACGGCCCGCGCGCACAGCCGAAGAGCGCGGGGCGGAAAGCGCGCGAAACCGAACGCCCGCGCTGCCGTCGCCTAGCTCGCCAGTGCCACGACGAGCCGCTCGAGCGCGAGCTCCGGGCGCAGCGCGCCCGCCCCCTTGAGCGCGAGATCCGTCTGATGGATCGCGTCCAGCGACGCGCGCAGCCGGCGTGCTCCGTAGCGTGCCGCCTGATTCTCGAGCTTCTTGCGCGCGAAGGGCGGCCCCGGCACCGCATTCCCGTGCGCGACGCGCAGCAGTCGCCGGAAATGGGAAACCAGTGAGCCGAGGAGCACCGGCGGCGGCGCGCCGGCACCGAGCAGCCGCGCGAGAGCGCGCAGTGCGTCGGCGCAGCGTCCCTCCCCGATCGCATCCGTCCAATCCCAGATCGACTCCTCGGCAACATCCGGCGTTCCCGCAGCCACGTGAGCCCGGGTCACGGCATTTCCCGCAGCCGCGAGCAGGCCGAGCTTGGCGATCTCCTGGCGCAGCATCATGAGCTGTGGCCCGGTGCGCTCGGCGATGAGTTCCGCGACGCCCCGCTCGAGCGCAACCCCCTGGCGGGCGGCCTCGGCGCGGATGAACACGGCTAGGTCGCGCGCGCGTGTCGGAGCGCTGCAGTCGACCAGCGCCGACCCGAACGCCTTCACCCAGCGCGCGCGTCGATCGGGCCGCGCCGCCAGGACGACCAGCAGCGCCGTGCCCTCCTCTTCCAGCGTTCCCACCAGATCCGCCAGCGCGTCCGACACGCCGCGCGATCCCCCTCGGCGCCCGTCCGGCTCGTCCACGACCACCATGCGCCTCACGGCCAGCACCGGGAGCGTGCGCACCGCGTCCACCAGGGATGCCGCGTCGAGCGAGCTGGCCTCGAAGCGATCGAAGTCGAAGGCGACGGGACCGGCGGGGAACACGGTGCGGCGCAGCGACGCGAGCGCGTCGTCGCGCAGCAGCGGCTCCTCGCCGGCGAGCAGATAGGCAGGCCTGAGCCTCCCCTCGGCCAGCTCAGCAGCCAGATCCTGCGGCGTCACTGCAGGGACACCTCCGCGATCGAATCGAAGAAGCGCGCCGCCACGACCTGCGACAGGCGCCGCAGCGCCTCCTGCCGATTCTTGCGCTGCACCTCCACGTCCGCGCTGGCGAGGAATCGCTCGCTCTCGCGCAGCGCCCGTTCCTCGACGGGCAGCTCGCTGCCGTCCCGCCGGCGGGCGACCAGATCCACGGTCATCGTCACCTCGTACTCGAATACGAGGACCACCGACGAGAAGCTGCGGGGGACCACCTGCAGGGGACGCACGCTGCCCGTCACGACGAGATCCGCGCCCTCCGGATCTTCGCTCAGGTCCGCGCTGCCCCGGCGCAGGAGCTCGCGACGCAGCGCGTCCGCCACCAGGTACTCCACACCGGGCTCGAACGAATCGTTGCGCGGCGTGCGAATCGCCACCGATTCGATGCCGCCCAGCGGACCCGCAGCGCCGACGAACTGATAGCCACAGCCCGCCAGCGCGAGGCAGCCGAGCAGGATCCGGCTTCTCCACGACATCTCGGCGGCAGGTATACCACAGCCCCACGCTGCCCCGAATCGCATCCAGTGCCGCTCGACGCCGGCGCGCTACGAGAGCTTCATCAAGCCCTTCACGACGCTGAGGACGCGGTTCGCCTGGATCGGCTTGGTCAGATACTCGTTCGCACCGAGGCTGAGGGCGCGCTCGCGATCCTCGCTGGCGCCCTCCGTGGTGATCACCACGATCGGAATCTCCTTGAGGCTTTCTTCGCTGCGCATCAACCGGATCAACTTGAGGCCGTCCATGACGGGCATATTGATGTCGATGAGTGCAATGTCGAAGTGATCGTTCGAAACCTTGCGCAGACCATCCATTCCGTCTTGCGCCTCGACGATTTCCACGCCTTTGAGCCGACGCAGTGCGAAGACGAGCAGCTGACGCATGGTCGGGCTGTCTTCAACGATGAGAATTCGCTGCTGGCCCATGATTGTGTCCTCGTGATCTGATCGCCCGAACAAGAGCGGTTCAGTTGGTCAACAGGTCGATGAAACCCTGAATCGTGTTGAGCTTGCGCTCGGATTGCGAATAGAGGCGCGCCGCGAAGATGGCCGTCGCAGCGTGCCCTCCCAGCATGTTGAAGAGCTCGTGATCGAGCGCGGAAAACCCGTCCTTCTGCTGGAGCAGGCTGTAGATCGAAATCGCGCCGATGGGACGGCTCTGCACGACGAGCGGCACGCAGACGATGGGCTGATTCAGGTCCTTCGACTGTCCGGGATCCCAGCAGGTCGCCTCGGTCGCGGCCACGGCCTTGCCCAACGCGCCGCTGCCCAGACGACCCTTGGGGAAATCGGCCACGGCCGCTCCTTCCGCGGCCACGGCGCCCAGCGCGCCCGATTCCTCATCGAGCAGGTAGATGGCGAAGACTTCGGCGCCGACGAGGTTGATGACGATTTCCATGATGATCTTCAACACTTCGTCGAGATCGAGTGTGGAGTGCAGCTGGTAGCTGGCCACGTAGAGGTTGGCGAGATTGTTGTTCTCTTCCTCGATTTCCACATAGCGCTGCGCGAATTGGCTGTTCTCCGTCTCGACCTGACCGAGACGCTCGCGCACGTTCAGGCATTCGCGCTCGAGAACGCGAATGCGCTCGAGCAGCTCCCGGCGCAGCTTGGACCAGTCTTCCGGAGTCTGCGCCGCCGAATTCTGGCGATCCTCGAGCCGAGCCAGCTCCGTGCGGAGACGCTCGTTTTCCACGAGGAGCTCCTTCGAAAACTCTGCGCCCCTCTTGAAGAGAGCCAGAAACTCGTCGGCTCGGCCGAAGATCTTCTTCTCTTCACTCATAGCCGTCCCTTTCCGGCCGAGAGCTGAGCGTGTCCCGACGCCCGCTTGCTGCGCGGCGCAGTCCGAACCTCACGCCCGAGACCACTCTGGATGGACGCCGCGATATCACCCAAGGGGAGCACCTTGTCGACCACTCCCGTCCGAATTGCCTGCTGCGGCATCCCGAAGATCACCGCGGTCTCCCTGGATTCCGCGATCACGAGCCCCCCCGCCTTCTTCACCGCTTGCACACCTCGGCGTCCATCGTCCCCCATGCCCGTCAGCACAACCGCTACGACGTCCTGTCCGTAGTGTTTGGCTGCCGACTCGAACAGTCGATCGACGGACGGCGCGTACTTATCGCCCGGACCGGTGCGAAATACGCAGGTGCGCACCGCGCCGCGATAGGTTTCGAGCTCCAGGTGGCGCCCTCCCGGTGCCACGAGGATGGCTCCCGGGGTGGGCTCCTCGCCGCCCTGCGCCTCGCTGGCTCGGAGCGTCGTGAGTCGATCGAGCCGCTTGGCAAATCCCCGCGTGAATCCCTCGGGCATGTGCTGCGCGACCACGAATGCACAGGCCGGGGCCTCGGAAAACGACCCGAAGATCTGCATCAGCGCCGCCGGGCCCCCGGTGGACGAGCCGATCACCACGACCCTCGGCAGCGCGTGCAGATCCTCAAAGCCGATCAGACTGGGCATCGCAGCGACGCGCGCCCGCACCTTCTCGATGCGCAGCTCGCGAATCGCGTGGACCTTGCGGATCAGCTCCTGCTCGATGCCCTCCAGCTCCAACGCCGCCAGTGGCATCGGCTTCCCGATGAAATCCACCGCGCCCAATTCGAGCGCCTTGAAGACCGCGTCTTCCTCCGAACGCCCGCTGATCACCATCACCGGCGTCGGGCGCTTGCTCATCACGATGCGAAGGAACGTGAATCCGTCCATCTTCGGCATCTCGAGGTCGAGGGTAATGAGATCCGGCTCGAGCTGGAAGGTCTTGCGGAGCGCATCCTCGCCGTCGCGGGCCACGTCCACCACCTCCACGAGCGGCGAGCTCGAAAGCATTCGCGTGATGGCCTGTCGACTGAACGCCGAATCATCGATCACGAGAACACGGATGCGCTCATTCAGCTTCACGACGTACGCTCCACCTTGTCGATCGCAGCTTGCGCCGCTGCGTGCCACGGATCCGGCGTGGACAAGCCCATCACGGGTCTTCGATACACGAGATCCGTTTGCAGATGGCGCAGCTCCAGAGAACTCGAGATGTTGATCAGGGATTCCGAGTGTCCGAGCAGCAGGTGGCCTCCCGGTCGCAGCTTGTGCTCGAAGGTCTCGATCACCTTCCGCTTGCTCGCCGGATCGAAGTAGATGATCACGTTGCGGCAGAGGATCACGTCCATCGCCCCGAGCAGCGCAATCTTCGAGCGCTCCATCAGGTTGATGTGGATGAAGTCGACGCAGCGCTTGATCTCGTCAGAGATCTTCCAGCTCCCGTCCTTCTCTTCGAAATATCGCTCGCGCAGCGAGCCCTCCATCTCCCGGAACGAGCTCTGCCGATAGATTCCCTGCCGCGCCTTGCGAAGCATGCGACGCGAGATGTCGGATGCGTAGACGCGAAAATCGCTGTCGGGTTCGTAGCCCGCTTCGAGCGCGAGAATCACGATGCTGTAGGGCTCTTCGCCGCTCGCGCATCCGGCCGACCAGATGCTGATCGGGCCTCCTCCGCGTTCACGGCGCTGCATGAGCACCTCGGGAAAGATCTCGCCCATCAGCGCGCGCAGCTGTCCGCGCTCGCGCACGAAGTAGGTCTCGTTGGTGGTGACATCGTCGATGAGCTGCGCCATCTCGCCGTCGTGTCTTGACGCGTGGCGAAGCTCGTAGTGATACGCGGCGTAGTTGGTGAGCGAGAGCTGTTCCATGCGGCGATTGACTCGCTTTTCCAAGAGAAATCGCGTCTCCTGCCCGAAGTGCAGACCACACTGAGTGCGCAGCAGTTCCGCGAACATGCGAAACTCGCCGTCGGTCATCGCGAGATCGTGGCCGGACTCGGCGTGAATCATCTCGAATCAACCCTCGAGCCTGTCCAGCGCGCGCAGCGTCACGCTGCGCACGAACTCGTCCTGCTCCAACTCGAGCCTGCGCAGAATCGCCGGCACCGCGTTCTTCACGCCCCGCTCGGCAAGCACCTGGATCGCCTCGGCCCGCACCGACCAATCCGGATGCGAGACAAGCGGCAGGACGGCGTCGAGCTCTCGACCGCCCGCGTGCATCCCGAGACAGCGAATGGCTTCCCGAACCACCTCGGGCTCGGCTCGCCGCAGCAGCGGGACCACGTGCGTCGCCGCAGACGGACCGATTTCACGCGCCGCCTCCACGACAGCGAGCGCAACCGGCGCATCGTCGTCTCGCGCTTGGTGCATCACCGCCATGGCCGCGGCGCGGCGCTTCGGATCCCCGTCGGTGAGGAAACGCCGGCCGAGGACGTGTACGGCGGTTGCGCGCACCCGGGCGTCTTCGTCCTCCGCGAGCCGATGCAGATCCTCGAAGAGATCACTGTGCTCGGAGGCGCCGAGTGCGGAGGCGGCCGCAATGCGAACCGCGGGAGACTCGTCCGCGATCGCCAGGCGCAGGGATTCGGCCGCGGAGCCCTGATCGAGGCGCGAGAGTGCATCGACCGCGGCGCGCCGAACCTCGGCACTCGCGTCCTTGAGGAGCAGGGAGATGACCTCGAGATCCTGGGGGCGCCCGATGCAGCCGAGCACCGTCGCGACCGCCAGGCGCACGGAGTCCGCGGCTCCATTCAGAAGTGCGGTGAGAAGCTCGATCGCCCGATCCGCGAGACCGTCGGCGTCGAAGGAGCCCTCGGCCGAGCGCACGATGTCGATCAGGGCGTCGGTGGCTGCGACGCGCTCTTCCTCGCCCTCCAGATCCTCTTCGACCGCCGAAATCTCGATGCGATGAATCAGCGGCGCCAGCCCGTCCGCCCGACCACGCGTTCCAAGAGATCGAGCGGCTGCCGTCCGAATCGCCGGATCGGGATCGTCGAGGGCAGCGATCAGGCGTGCGGCACTCTTCTCCCCGTGCGTCTCCCCGAAGAGGACGCAGGCATC
>JAOUNA010000081.1 GCA_029881215.1 Myxococcales bacterium
AATTCTTCTTCCATGGCCATCACCAGCTCCACGATGTCCAGCGAATCCGCGCCCAGGTCGTCGATGAAGGACGACTCGGGCCGGATCTCCTCCAGGCTCACACCCAACTGGTCCACGATGATTCGAGACACGCGTTCGTCCGTGGTCATGATGAATCCCCTCTGGAGCGCCGCTGCGGCCTACCGGCTCTCGGTCGCGAACGCCACCGCATCTTCGAGCCCCGCGCGCGAGCTCAGATTCGACCGCTCGAGTTCCCGCGCAATGCGCGCGACCAGTCCGGTCAAGACCCGCCCGGGTCCGATCTCGAGCACGCGCCGCACCCCCAGCTCGGCGATGCACGCCACCATCTCGCTGAAGCGCACCGGTGCCGTCACCTGCCGCTCGAGCAGCTGCGCAAAACGCGACCCCTCCCGACACGGTCGGGCCTCGACATTGGTGATCACCGGAGCCGACGCGTCGCGAAAACGCACGCGCGCCAGCTCGAGCGCGAGCTTCTCGGCGGCGGGTGCCATCAGCGCGCAGTGGAACGGCGCGGAGACGTTGAGCGGCACGGTGCGCTTGGCGCCCTCCTGCCGGGCGCGCGCGCACGCGACCTCGACCGCGACCGCGTCGCCGGAGATCACCGTCTGCACCGGCCCGTTGAAGTTGGCCGGCGCAGCCTCGAGGCCCGTCTTGGAGCTCGCGTAGAGGCAAGCCTGCTCGACGATCTCCGCGGAGCAGCCCATCACGGCGGCCATGGCGCCGCGCCCTTCCGGCACCGCTTCCTGCATGAAGCGGCCGCAGGCGTGCACCAGGCGCACCGCATCCTCGAATTCGAGCGCGCCCGCGGCGACCAGCGCCGTGTACTCGCCCAGGCTGTGACCGGCTACGCACGCCGGCGCGAGCTTCACCTGCTCCTCGAGCATGCGCATCAGGGCCACGCTCGCGGTGAGGATCGCGGGCTGCTGGATCTCCGTGCGCAGCAGATCCTCTTCGGAGCCGTCGAAGCAGAGCCGGGAGAGCGAAAACCCGAGCGCGGCGTCCGCGGCGTCGAAGACGCGCTGCGCGGCGGGGGATGCCTCGACCGCATCCTTCGCCATGCCGATCTCCTGGGAACCCTGCCCCGGGAACAAGAGCGCCAGCACCCGGCGTTACTCCTCGTCGGTCTTGATGACTTCCCGACCGCGGTAGGTTCCGCAGTTGCGACACACCCGATGCGGCGGCTTGGGCTCGCGGCACTGCGGACACACGCTGCGCGCGGGCGCCGCCAGGGCGTGGTGCGAGCGGCGCATGTCGCGTCGCGAACGTGAAGTCTTTCCCTTGGGAACGGCCATCAGCTAACTCCTCCGGTGCTCATCGCGCAGCGCGCCGAGCACGGCAAACGGCGAATTCTGTGCAATCTGCTCGCAGCCGCACGCGCCCTGATTCAGATCCGCTCCGCAGCGCGCGCACAACCCGGCACAGTCCTCTCGACACAGCGGTTTGACGGGAAGGGCAAGCGAGATCACCTCCAGACACACGGCGTCCAAGCCGATCTCGTGTCCCCGATACCAGCCCGTTTCGAATTCATCGTCGAGGCAGAGCCCGTCGCGAGCCAGAGCCTTCGACGTCTCCGGGTCGGTGGGCGATCGCGCCCCCGCCGGCTCGAGCACGAGCCGAAACGTCTCGTCGAGCGGCTGACGATAGCGCGCGATACAGCGACCGCATTCGAGGTCGAAAGCGGTCTGCACCCGACCCTCCAGGTACACGTCGAGGCCCATGCTGTGGGCCGCGACGTCCACCCGCAACGGCTCGGCCAGCTCGCGGGGCAGACCGGTCCCGGCCGGCATGTGCGCCTGCCACCAGGACGTCCCCTCCTCGAAGTGGAGGGGCGTCGGCGTCGCCGTCAGCAGATCGACCCGAATCTTCATGGTGGAACCGCCGCAGGGGTGCGTGCTAGGGGAATGCCGTGAAAAAACAGAGAGTTAGATCCGAATAGCAGAGCGGCCAGAGGTCGGCAAGCGAGCCGCCCACGGAGCCAGGCGCAGGTTGCGCAGCCCCGCCAGAGATGGATCCCCGGGGAGGATTCGAACCTCCATTAACAGGTTCAGAGCCTGCTGTCCTGCCGTTAGACGACCGGGGAATGCGAAATCGCACGGACCATACCCCGAGCGGCCGGGGCTCCTCAAGCCGGGCGCGTGCTCAGAGCGCGACGCCGGACCGCAGCATCACCAGCACCGCCCCGGCCGCGAGCGCCGGCCCAAATCCGAAGGGCGCGCGCAGGCTGCGGGTGGCGGCGGCCCAGGCGAGACCCAGCGCGAGGCCGACCAGGGATGCCGCAAAGAGGGTCTGCAGCACGCCCCAGGGCCCGAGCACCGCACCGATCATGGCCAGCAGCTTGACGTCGCCGAAGCCGACGCCGGGAAACCACAGCCAGTAGTCGAGGCTGCGCGGGCTGGGGAGGCGCTCGCCCTCCCCGGGCCAGTGCTCGAATTGCCTGCCCAGGGCGGTGGAGACGCGGGCGTGCGCGAAGCCGACGAGCCAGAACAGCCCGCCGCCGAGCAGAGCTCCGCCGAGCGAGTCGCGCAGGGCGGACGCGAAGCTCCCGCCGCTCGCCGCGTGCAGCGCGGGGACGCAGAGCAGCGCCAGCGCGAGGCCGCCCAGCGAGATCTCGTCGGGAATGATCTGATGATCCAGGTCGATGAACGCCGCCGCGATCAGCGCCGCGCCGAACGCCCACCAGACCGGCAGCATGGGCACGAAGCCGTGGCGGAATGCGATCGCCGCGAAGAGCAGACCCGTGATCGCCTCGATGGCCGGATAGCGCAGCGAGATGCGCGCGCCGCACGCGCGACACCGGCCGCGCAGCCAGAAGTACGCGAGCAGCGGAACGTTGTCGGTCCAGCGCACCGGGGCATTGCACGCGGGGCAGTGGGAGCCCGGGTGCACGAGCGATTCGCCGCGCGGCAGCCGGTGGATCACGACGTTGAGGAAGGATCCCACCACCAGGCCCAGGACGCAGGCCACGCCGACCAGGGCCTCGCGCGGGACTTCGGTCAACACGTGCACCTCAGCAGGGTAGCAACCGCGAGCGGCACCGAATCAGCGGAAGTCTCTGCGCTCGAACAGGAAGACGGCTGCGATCAGCACGACCGTCACGTAGCCCGTCGCGTACACGAGCGGCAACGTGATGTCTTCGCGCGTGATCGGCAGCAGGTGAGCCGCCTCGCTCGCCAGGTTCAACCCAGCCAGATCGGGGAACACGCGGTGCGCCAGGGTCGTGATGGTCTCCATGGCCTGGCTGTCCGAGCGGGCGCCGATGTCGCGCAGGTCGCGGGTGAGGTGGCCGATCACCCAGGTGCCGGTGGTGAAGAACGCCGCCAGCAGCGGCGTGGTGAACGAGGAGAAGAAGGTCGCGATCGCCACCACCAGCGCCAGCTCCGCGCCGGCGAGCAGGAAGAAGGCGCCGTGCTGCCAGGCGAGCGGGGCGCCCGTCAGCAGCGACACGCCCGCGAAGGCTGCGATCATGATCGCCATCTGCATCCAGATGGTCAGCGTGAGACCCACGTACTTGCCGACCAGAAACTCCGCGCGCGAGATCGGCTTCGACAGGATCGTGTAGATCGTGCGGCGATCCACTTCCCGGTGGATCAGATGGATGCCGACGAAGATGGCGATGGCCACGCCGAAGAGCCGGATGGCCCCGAGCCCCACGTCCTGCAGGATGCGCTGGCTCTCGACGTACGAGAGCGAGCCGAGCACCACGCCGGCACCGATCATCAGAATCGCGAAGAAGAGCAGCGCGTACAGGATCTTGTTGCGGATCGACTCGCGCACGGTGTTGGCGGCGATCGCCCAGATGCAGGTCAGCGACTTCATCCCGCGTCGCCTTCCACGGCGGAGAGGAAGATCGACTCGAGAGAGACGCGGTGCGGCGTGAGCGAGACGACCTCCGCGCCCGCTTCCATGGCGATGCGCAGCACGTCGCGCACGGCCTTCTCCGACACGCGCACCTCGATGCGCTCGCCCAATCCGCGCAGCTGCGCGGCCACGCTCTCTTCGAGCAGGGTCGCCGCGTCCACGGGAAGGCCCGACAGCACGATGTCCGTGTCGCGATCCCCGGTCTGCAGAAACTCCTCGATGGCGCCCTCGTAGCGGATGCGCCCATTCACGATGATGGCGACCCGATCGCACACCATCTCCACGTCGGAGAGGATGTGCGTGTTCATGAAGACCGTCTTGCCTTCGGCGCGCAGCCGCAGGATGAGATCCCGGATCTCCTTGCGGCCGATCGGATCGAGCCCGCTCATGGGCTCGTCCAGGAAGACCACGTCCGGATCGTGCACCAGCGCCTGGGCGATGCCCACGCGCTGCTGCATGCCCTTCGAATAGGTGCGCAGCCGCGCGTCGGCCGCGCTCGAGAGTCCGACCCAGCGCAGCAGGGTATTCACGCGGCGCGCGCGCTCCGAGCCGCGCACACCGCAGAGCCGCGCGTAGAAGCTCAGGATCTCGCGGCCGGAGAGGTGATCGTAGAAGTACGGGTTCTCGGGGAGGAAGCCGACGTGGCGGCGGAATTCCGTCTCGCGCACGTCGTGGCCGAGGATCGTGGCGCTGCCCGCGCTGGGGCGGATCAGGCCCATGAGCACCTTGAGCGTGGTGGTCTTCCCCGCTCCGTTCGGCCCCACGAAGCCGAAGATCTCGCCGCGCCGCACGCCGAACGAAATGCCGTGCAGCACCCGCTTCCTGCGGACGCCGAATCCCGGCCGAAAATCCTTGACCAGCCGGTCGACGCGCACGACCTCCGTGCGATCGGCCATCAAATGCTCCCCTCCCCCGGTCTGGCGTCCAGGGCCTCTGCCTCTCCCTGTCGGTCGTTCTGCGCGTCGGGCTGAGCGCGCCAGCGGGCCCGGCGCTGCGCATCCGTTTCGTGGATGTGGAGCTTGTAGCGGGTCCGGAAGAAGGACGAGACGATCTCGTTGCTCTGCGGGTCGAGCTCCCAGCGGAAGCCGGGGAAATGGGGATGCGGCGGAGGCATCTTGCCGAGGACGCGCCCGGGACCCTCCCACAGCTCCGCCGGCGAACGGATGTCCCGCCCGTGGCGCTTCCAGAACTCCACGCGGGCCGCGTCCAGGAAGCGGGCGCGGCGCTCGGTTTCGACCTCGTCGTAGGCTTTCAGGTACTCGGCGCGCGCGTATTCGTCGGGCGCGGCGCGAATCAGCTCGCGGAGATACAGCTCGGCCGTCTCGAGGCTGCCGCCCTCGGCGCGCAGACGGGTCACGAAGGCACCCAGATAGAGCGGAGCACCGGGCATGCCCACGGCGGGCTCCAGCACATCCGCCGCCCGCAGGTTCTCCTCGAGATAGAAGAAGTGGTTGTATCCGAGATAGAAGCGGTTGCGCCAATCGCGGGGGTGATAGGCGATCGCGCGCCGCATCAGCGCGTTGGCGCGCCGCACGTCGTCGGGATCCCGCGTGAGCCAGACGGCGGCGAAGCGATAGGGGTGGTCGACCCAGGGATCGAGCGCGGTGACGAGCTCGATCGCATCGGCGATCAGGTCGGCGTGGCGCTCGACTTCCCCCAACTCGGCGCCCACGATGCCGAGCACCTGGATCCAGTAGAAGTCGGCCAGCACGGGCCCGAAGCCGAGAGACGAGACGCGCGCGCGCTCCGGATCCGGCACGAGAAGCTTGCCGCTCTCCGCGACGGTGGACGTGTTCATCTGGGCATGGACGAAGCCCGTGGTCGCGGCGGCCAAGCAGAATGCCGCGATCTTCCACGGCAGCCATCCCCGTGCCCGCGTGCTCACTCAGCCCCTCCCCGAGGCGCTCCCGCGAAGCGCTGCGACGTGACGAATCAGTAATCGTCGCGGAGGGGCTGGACCATGACCTCGTCGTAGACAGGCCCACCCCCGCGGATGGGAGCACCGAGCGCGCCGACGTAGGAGGTGCACTCGCCGGTCACGTTGCCCGCCGCGTCGGTCTGGGGGTGGACGTACATCAGCGCCGACCAGCCCGTGTCCCCATCGACATCGCCGTGTGCGGTCGCAGTGAAGCAGAGATCACAGCTACAGGCGGCACCGTACTTGCCGGTGTTCACCTCATAGGTGTAGAAGACAGCACCCTCCGGAGACCAGCCCACGGTATTGAAGAAGCTCTGGGCCGCCGCATCCCAGGGCATGGTGGTCGTGCCGAGTCCGCCGTAGAGCGCCGGATCCGGGAGCGTCGGCTCGCCGCTCGCCCCGATGTCGAGGAAGCTGTTCTGCTCGGCCTGGTACGCCTTTTCGGAGCGCGCCAGGGCCGAGAGATTCGCGTACGCCTCGCTGCGCCGCGAGCGGGCCTGGTAGGCGAGGAAGTTCGGCACGGCGATCGCGGCGAGGACGCCGATAATTCCGACCGTGATCATGAGCTCGATCAGCGTGAAGCCGCGCCGGAATCGCTTCGGTCGATGTGCCTGGGTCTGCATGAGAACTCCGATCGGAAGGCGACCGTGTGGAGGGCCGGCGCTGGCGCCGACCCTCCACATCGGTTCCACTAGACTCGGCTTAGAAAACGCTCTGGCCGAAGTTGGATGCGCACGGACCCACGACCTGGGTCGCGAGGAAGGTCGTGTCGCACACGCCCGCAGCGCCGAGGGTCTTCGGAGCGACGTCCGCACCCGCGTTGAGCTTCTTGTAGCCCCACAGCTGGTACGTGCCGTCGGCGTCGATGTCGGCGCCAGCGGAAGCGGTGTAACCACTGTTCGCCATCGCCACGCCGTAGTTGAAGTACACCTGGCCTTCGGGCGACCAGCCGAGCTTGTCGAAGCCCTGGTTCAGGCCGTCCACGTTGGTGAAGTTGGTCTTCACGTTCTGCGGCGGATTCGCGGGCGAAGCGTTCGCAGAAACGAAGACCCCGAACTCGGAGTAGTAGGACTGCTCCGCGGTCCGGATCGCGGCGAGGTTGGTCTTGCCCTCGCTCGACTTGGCCTTCAACTGGAAGCGAAGGAAGTTGGGGATGGCGATCGCGGCCAAGATGCCGATGATGGCCACGACGATCATCAGCTCGATCAGCGTGAAGCCGCCTTTGCGTGTATTGAACTTCGTCAAGGTCTTGTCTCCTGGTTGTGTACCGAGCACCCGGTTCGGTTCGTTTGCGGTGGAACCCCTTCCCAGTGGCGGCTCCTGCTTTGCCGACTTTCGGCCAGTCGGATACTCGATGACCCGTCTGGCGTGCGGAAGAAGCAACCGCCGTGCCAATAGCGCCGTTGCCTGCTCCTCCATCGGCAGGCGTGGCTTCCAACCTGAGAGCGGGGCGGAGCCTTCGCCGCGCCGCCCGCTCCGCCCCCGAGCGGGCGAGATGCCCGCGCGAGAGCCCTTCGGGTGACGGGACACGTCGCTCGGGTGACGAAAATCGTCGCTCCCGATCCGGCGGCGCGGCGTCCGGCGCGGAGGCAAATCCAGGGCAGGCTTGCTAGCTTCGCCTCGCCTTCCAGTGCGCTCCCATCGTCTAGCGGTCTAGGACGCAGCCCTCTCAAGGCTGAGACACGGGTTCGATTCCCGTTGGGAGCGCCACGATCGCGAAAGGCCGCCCGTGCCCGATTTCGTGTTCGCGTTTCTCGACTGTGAATTCGGCGGCCTCGATCCGGAGTTGCACGACATCACCGAGATCGGCGTGATCGTGACGGACTACCGACTCGCGGAGATGGCGAGCGCCGAGTGGAAGGTGGCGGCGCGGGCCGAGCGCATCAGCGACGCGGCCGCGGCCATCAGCGGATACGATCCGGAGGCCTGGCGCGACGCAAAGTCGCTGCGCCAGGTGCTCACGGAGCTCTCGGCCCTGATGCCGGCGGGCAAGACGGTCGTTCCCGCGGGCCAGAACGTTCGCATGGACGTGCTCTTCCTCGAGCGCGGCTACAAGAGCTGCGGCATTCCGTACCCGTTCGATTACCACGTCATCGATCTGGCCACGCTCTTCTACGCGTGGTCGCTGGTGGCTGGGGAACCGGTCGCCGCGCTCTCCCTGCGGCAGGCCGCACTCACCGCGGGCCTGATCGACGGACCGATTCCGCACCGCGCGCTGGCCGACGCCCGGCTCGCGCTCGATGCGTTCCGCCACTACGTGGGCCGACTCGCGCTGCGCCCGCCGGCGGAGGCCGTGCCGGAGCTGGCCAAAGCCTCCGCGCCGTAGCCGCGCCGAGCGCGCGGCGCGTCAGACGTCTTCGTCGGATTCAGGGAGGCCGCGCCGCTCCAGGCGAGCACACACGAGCTCCCAGAGCCTGCCCCGCAGCCGTTCCTTGAATTCCGGATCGATCGGCACGCCCAGCACGTCCGCCTCGAGAAACTCCCGCAGCTCATCCACTGTCACATCCGGCAACCCTTCGTTCAACATCTCGTGTTCTCGATCGGCGTCCTGTCCGGACGCTTGCCTCTCTCCACCTCTTCGCCGCGACCCGAGTCGCTTCACGGCCCCCCTCCCGGATCCCTCAGCACGCGTTCACCGGCTCCGCATCGAGCGTCTCGACCACGAGGCGCTTCACGCGGTACAGGCTCGAACGGATGGCGTCGTTCGATCGCGACATCCGGTCCGCAATCTCCTGGATGGGGAGGTTCTCGAAATGCCGCAGCGCGAAGACCTCCAGCTGCCAGCCCGTCAGCGCTGCCAGCCTCGCCTCGACGGCGTCGCTGCAGCGACGCAGATGCAGATGCTCTTCGGGCGTGCAGGCGTCGAGCGAGAACGCCGAGCGCGCGAGCGTGGGCTCCGCGCGCTCGAGCCGCTGTTCGTAGGCCTGCGCACGGCGCAGCTGGTTGTTGATCGTGTTCTTCGCGATGCCGTAGATCCAGGCCAGCAGCGAGGACTGGCCCCGGAAACGGTCGATCGAGTGGAACACCGCCGTGAAGGTTTCCTGCACCACTTCCTCCGCGTCCGCGCGGTTCCGCAGGCGTGCGTACGCGAAATTGTGCACGCGACGAAAGTAGCGCTCGTACAACACCTCGAATGCGCGGTCGTCCCTGCGCTGGATCGCCGCGATGAGCTCGGCGTCGCTGCGCACATCGCGCTCAGGGCGAGATCGGGTCGAGCGTCCGCTGCAGGGCAACGCGCCTCTCCTTGCGCTGTCCCTTCCCAGGCGAGCGGCCGGAGCGACCCCTCAGCTTATGGGTGGTGCTTTGGGCGGATACGTGGCGAGAAAAACGCACTTCGCGGGCGCGCAGCGCCATTCTCCGCGATCGCGCTCGACCCCGCGGGGGCTAGCCGCCCCGCCGCTGGCCCTGCAAGCGGGCCTCCTAGATGCCCAGCACCGAGTCGAGGCCGGGCGCGTGCTCGGCGATGGCCCGTCGCATCCGATACAGGTTGGCCTTGATCGCGTCCTCGGACTTGCCCAGCGCCCGGGCGATGTTCCGGACCGACTGTCGCCGCAGGTGCTTGAGGTGGAAGATGCGGCGCTGGAGCGGCGTGAGCTCGTTCTCGATCACGTGCTCGCAGCACCTGAGCATGCGGCGCGCATCGACGGCGCGATCGGTCGGGGCCTCGTTGCCCGCAATCTCTCGCGCACCGCTCGCGTCGAGAGAATCCAGCTTGGGACGCACGCGACGGAAGCGCCGATTCACCGTGTTGCGCGTGATGCCGAAGATCCAGATCAGCAACGGCGCGCTGCCCTGGTAGCTGTCGAGCACGTTGAAGACCGTGAAGAAGACCTCCTGGGTCACGTCTTCGGCTTCCGCGGGATCCCTCAGGCGCTTGAGCGCAAAGCGATACACACGCGGGAAGTAGGCGTCGTAGAGGAGCTCGAAGTGCTCGCGACTTCCGCCGAGAATGGCGGAGACGAGATCTGCGTCGCTGGTCCAGGCTTTCTCGGGCTGCGGCAACGAGGCTCTCCTGCGCCTCTTCCGCTCGTCGTGTTGGGGTTCCGGGCGGCGCCGGCCGCCGCTTGGGGCTCCGTCTCGATCGATCCGTGTTCGGGGTGCGACCGCTGGGGGCCCGGAACTCCGGGGGGCCATTGGGGGGGGGAAGCTCTTCGCCGTGCTTCGGGCTGGTCCCGTCTCCTATCTGGCTCCGCTTCACGCGGAAGAGTGGGCTGTTCAAGAGTGTTCTGCGCGTACGCAGATCTCACAGTGCACGGGCTGTGCCAGCCTCTCTTTTCAACCTCGTTCATACTCCTAACTATTTGATTTGGAAGGATTTCCCCCCAGCACAGGTCCCCTCGACATGGAGCCTTTCACCCATGCAGTAGGAAAAATTTTCCCACATTAGGGGAGCACCGTTCACACGAGCCTCTCTCGGGGCTCGCAAATAGCTCGAGAGTCGTTCCCTAGAGCTTGCCGGGGCGAATCCACCAGGTGCCGTCGGCCCACTCCCAGCGGTCGATGCGCGACAAGACCTCCCGCCCCGGGCGCAGGGGGCGACCGTCCCAGCCCTCGAAGCGCACCAGCACCCGCGCGACCTCGGCGTCCTCGAACAGAAACGCCTCGACCCGCACCAGGAACGGGCGGCTCTTGTCGATGTGCGCATCCGTCAGGGCCTGGGCCAGGTCCGCGTAGTAATCGAAGAACAGATCCGGCGCCTTGAAATGGTCGCGGAGGATGAAGTCGCTGTAGGTCTCGAGGGTGTTGAAGCGCCGGTGGGCGAGACGCAGATAGAAGCCGTCCACCCGCTTCTGGAAGGACAAGGCGACATCCGACGCCACCGCCACGGATCCACCCTCGGGCGCCGGCATCGGCTGCCGCGCCCCGAAGCAGCCCGCAGCGATCGCGAGCGCCACGGCGCACACGCAGCTCCCGAGCCGCGCGATCTCCGGACGCAAGCGGCGGAGCGCGCCGCTCCGCGGGGATCTCATCCACGCCTCGATGCGACGGCCGCCTGCGCGGCTGCCAGGCGCGCGATGGGGACGCGATAGGGGCTGCAGGAGACGTAGTCGAGGCCCACGCGGTCGCAGAAGCCCACGCTCTGGGGATCTCCGCCGTGCTCCCCGCACAGGCCGAGCGTGAGATCGGGCCGGACCGCGCGCCCCTTGCGCACCGCGATCTCGATCAGCGCACCGATGCCCGCCTCGTCGATCGACACGAACGGATCGCCCGCCAGGATGCCCGACTCGATGTATTCCGCCAGGAACTTGCCGGCATCGTCGCGCGAGAGCGCGTAGGTCATCTGCGTCAGATCGTTGGTGCCGAAGGAAAAGAAGTCGGCGTAGCGCGCGATGGCATCGGCGGTGAGCGCCGCCCGCGGCACTTCGATCATCGTCCCGATCCGGATCTGGATGCGCTTCACCGTGCCGCGCAGCACATCCTGCACCTGTCGCTCCACGAGGGCGCGCAGGCGCTCGAGCTCTGCGTGATGGGAGACCAGGGGAATCATGATCTCCGGATGCACGACGACACCCCGCGCAGTCGCGTCGCGCGCCGCCTCCGCAATCGCCCGCACCTGCATCTCGTAGATCTCGGGGAACGAGATGCCGAGCCTGCAGCCCCGGTGGCCGAGCATCGGGTTGAACTCGCGCAGTCCGTCGATCTTGGCGCGCACGGCGGCGGCGTCGGTGCCGAGATCCTGCGCGACCTCGAGGATCTCTTCCTCCGTGTGCGGGAGAAACTCGTGCAGCGGAGGATCCAGCAGGCGGATGGTCACAGGCAGGCCATCCATCACCTCGAAGATGCCGATGAAGTCTGCGCGCTGAAACGGCAGCAGCTTGGCGAGCGCAGCGGCGCGCTCCTCCGCGCTCGACGCCAGAATCATCTCCTGGACCGCGAGAATGCGCGCGGGCTCGAAGAACATGTGCTCCGTGCGGCACAGCCCGATGCCCTCCGCACCGAACTGCCGGGCGACGCGCGCGTCCTGCGGTGTGTCTGCGTTGGCGCGCACGTGCACGCGGCGCAGCCGGTCGGCCCATCGCATCAGCTCGCTGAAGGCTCCGCCGAGCTCGGGCATCACCGTGGGCAGCGCGCCGCACATGACTTCGCCGCTCGCTCCGTCGAGCGTGATCACGTCACCTTCGTTCAGCAGTTGATCGAGCAGGCGCAGCGTCTTCTTCGCCTCGTCGATGCGTGCGTCCCCGCAACCCACCACGCAGGGCTTGCCCATGCCGCGCGCGACGACGGCCGCGTGCGAGGTCATGCCACCGCGGGTCGTGAGCACGCCCTGCGCGGCGTGGAGGCCGTGAATGTCGTCGGGCGACGTCTCGGTGCGCACCAGGATGACCTTCTCTCCCGCCTTGGTCCGCGCCTCCGCCGCATCCGCGGTGAACACCACCGCGCCGACGGCAGCACCCGGCGAAGCCGGAAGTCCGCGTGCGGCGACCGTGCGCTTGG
>JAOUNA010000282.1 GCA_029881215.1 Myxococcales bacterium
GGTCGTGTTCACCGGGACGTCGTCCCGGAGCACGCTGTCTACGGCGTCGTCCGTGCCGATGTTCTTGACCGTGACGGTGTAGCGCAGCGTCTCGCCCGCGAGCAGCACAGCGGGATCCCCGTCGAGATCGGTCGAGATCTTCTCCACCTGGAAGTCGGGTGCCGATTCGATCAGGACCTCGGTGGGATCCTCGTCTCCCGTGACGAACGGGTCCGCGGGGCCGTTCACATCGGGATCGTCGCTGTCCGCGAAGGCCGCGCCGTCGATGCGCAGCTCGGACTGGTTCGCGATGCGCGTGCCGTCGGCGATGACGGAGGCCAGCGTGATCTCGAACTCGATGATCGCGCTGTCGTTCAGGCCCGGGAGGCTCAGGCCGCGGACGTCGAGGACGCCGGTGCCCTGCGCGCCGCCCGTCCAGTCCGTGTTGCCGGAGTCGGCGCCGGCCGGCGCGCTGATCACCACGAGGGTGCCGGGCTCGAAGCCGGGCGGGCCGTTCAGCCGATCCAGCTCGTCGAAGACGCTGAGGTTGTCGAGCGGGAAGCTGCTCAGGTTCTCGATGCGCAGCCGGTAGCGGAGCCGGTCGCCCGGCGCGGCCGTCGTGGCGGGGCTCGCGCCGCGGGTCACGTTGACCACGGTCTTCTCGAAGAGATACCCCGGCAGCGCCACGATCACCGCATGCGCATCCTCGTGGTCGAGCAGGCTCGGAGTTCCGTCGCTGAGCACGCGCGTGAAGAGGCGCGCGTCGGCGCCGGTGTCCGGGTCCGACGGATCGGCGCTGAACCACTCCGTCGCACCGGCGACGTTCGTGAGCACTTCGCCGTCCTGGCTGTCGACGTCGAGCCGGATCTCATAGGTGGCGATCAGGCGCTGATCGGGAGCGATGGCCGCCGCCGCCGTGAGCATGCGGATGTCGAGCCGGCAGTCGGGCTCGCCGAAGAAGACCACCGAGAAGTCCGTGCCCTCGGCCAGCGGCCCGGAGACCGGAGTGCTGCCGTTCGCCTCGAAGACCTGCGCGGTCACCGCGCTGGGCGCGGCATCGCAGGTTCCGCCGGTCGCTCCGCTGGGCAGCAGGTCGGTGAGGGTCAGATTCCAGGCCGTGCCGTCGGCCGTGTTGTGGGCGTCGAGGGTGAAGGTCTCCGGCGTCCCGACCGTGATCTGGGCCGGCCCGCGCTTCTCGACCGTCAGCGCATCGGGCCCGACGATCGTCATGGGCTCGCTGGTGCCGGCCGCCCCGATCTGCTGGCTGGCGTTGCTCCCGTTCACCCAGTTGTAGAGGAAGCGCGCGGTGTTGGTGAAGGGGAGGCCGCTCGCGTTGGTGGGCGTGTCTTCCAGGACGACGCGGATCTCCACGACGATCTGCTCGTTGGCGGGGATGTCGATGCCGATCGACGGATCCTCGATCACGAGATCCGTGGCGCTGCCCGTATTCACGGGACTCCAGGGCTCGGATCCCGAGATCTTCGCAACCCCGACGAAGCGGAGGTCCGCGGCGGACGCGGTCAGATCGTCGAGGATCCGCACGTCGTAGATCGGCAGCGGGTACGCGACCTCCGGAACCGTGATCTGGTAGCTGAAGACCTCGCCCACCGACGCCGTCGCTTGGGTGTTCTCCTTCCGGAGCGGATCCACGGGTATGGTCGCGACCAGCACCTGCGTCGGGTCCTCGTCGCCCAGCACGTCGGGATCGGCCTGGCCGTTGACGTTGGGGTCGTCGCTGTCGGCGAGCTTGACCGTGCCGAGCAGCAGGTCCGCCTGGTTGGTGACGAGCGTGCCGTCGGCGAGGCCCGAGGCCAGGGTGATGTCGAACTGGACCTGGGCCGCACTGAAGGCGGGAACATCCACGTTGCGGATGTCGAGAATGCCGGCCCCGTTCGTTCCGCCATTGGGATTGGTATTCGTGGAGTCGGCGCCGGCCGGCACGCTGCCCGGGACGAGGCTGAACGTGCCCGGCTCGAAGACGGCGGACGCGTTGAGCTCGCCCAGATCGTCGTAGAAGGTGAGGTCGGTCAGCGGGACGTCGGTGGCCTGCAGGCGCAGCGTGTAGCGCAGCGTGTCGCCGGGAGCGGCCGTCGACGCCGGGCTGATGCCGCTGGTGAGGTTCGCGACGCTCTTCTCGAAGAAGTAGCCGTAGAGCGCCGCCGTGACGGTGTGGGCGTCCTCGTGGTCGAGCACGCCGGGGGTGCCGTTGGTCAGCGTGCGCGTGTAGCTCAGGCGGTCGGGGTTGCTGCTGTCGCCGTTGAACCACTGGGTCGCCCCGGCGACGTTGGTGAGCGCGGCGCCGTCCTGACTGTCGGCGTCGAGCTGGGTCCGGTAGGTGAGGATCAGTCGCTCGCTCGAAGCGATTGCCCCGGCCGGCGTGATCATCGTCAGCGTGAGCTCGCAGGTGGGCGCGGCGCTGTAGCTGAGCGAGAAGTCGGCGCCCGGGAGCAGCGGGCCCTTTCCCGGAACCGGGGTGACGCCGTCCGCCGCGAAGACCTGCGCGCTCAGGATCTCGGGCGTGGTATTGCACATGCCGCCCGTGGCGCCGTCGGGCAGCCGGTCGAGAAGCGTGACGTTCCAGGCGTCGCCGAGCCCGATGTTCTGGACGTCGATGGCGAACTCCCCCCACTGTCCCAGATTCATCGTCAGGCCGAGCGTCGCCGGGCCGGTCTTCGCAACCACGAGGTAGGGCGCGGCGATCGTCAGGGGCTGCGTGATGCCCCACTCGCCCGGCAGGGGCTCGTAGAACACGCCGTCGATGAGCCTCCCGAAGTCCCACTTGGCGGTGTTGACGAACTGCGTCCCCGGCGTGTTGGCCGGTGTGTCGTCGAGCACCACCTCGATTTCGATGACGATCTGCTCGAAGGCCGGGACGACGGGAGTGACCTCGAAGGTGAGCAGGCCGCCCACATTGGAGAACGTGTGCTGCACGGGAGCGCCGCTGCCCTGCCAGTAGGCGACGTGACCGAGATACGTGAGATCCACGCCCGTTGCGCCGAGGTCGTCCCAGATCGTGACGCTGTGCACGTCGTTGGGCGAGCCGCTCGAGTTGATCACATTGCCCGTCGCCGGGTCGAACAGGACCGGGATCGTGAGCGTGTAGGTGAAGGGCACGCCGATGGCGGCCGTGGTCTGGCCCGCGGGATTCTGCTTGTCGATCTTCTCGACGGGGATCAAGTAGTTCTGACAGCCCTCCTGGATCGAGGTCGAGGAGCCGTTGGTGAACCAGATCTTGTGGTCCGCGACGGAGTTGCAC
>JAOUNA010000082.1 GCA_029881215.1 Myxococcales bacterium
TTCTTCGAGCTGCTTCGCTCTCTCCGCAAACGGACCGGTGCCGCGAGTGCACGCGCGCCGGACCGCGTCGAGCCGCCGCGAGCCCAGCCCGTCGCCCCCGTGTCCCCTCCGGAGCCGGAGCCGCTGACGGAACCGGAGCCGCGGCCCGAGCTGGAGCCGCTGACGGAACCGGAGCCGCCGCCCGAGCTGGAGCTCGAGCCGCTGCATCAGTACGCAATTCGCGTCAAGCAGGACGGGGGCTCCCGGTCCTGCAACGTGGTGGTTGGGGCCGAATCGGTCGAGGATGCCAAGGAGCGAGCGCTGGCCGAGATCGGCGAAGGCTGGACGATTCTCGAAGTCAAGATGCTCTGAAGCATCCAGCGCGCGCCGCGCTCGAGCTGACGGCGCCTCGAGCCCTGCGCCTCCAGGCCAGCCAGCCCAGAAAGCCGAAGCCAGCGAGGGCCGAGAGCGCGCGCCCAGGCTCCGGGACCTCCTGCACCACCGTGTAGCTCCAGAAGCCGATCCTGCCGCCGGTATTCGCGATCCAGCCGTCGACGTCCTGTTCCACGTAGCCCGGCCAGCCGTCGAGGATCTCGATGGTGAAATCGGCAAAGCCCTCGAATTGTGTCACGTGCCACGACCATTCCGGATCCCCCGGCGCCAGCAGATCGCGGTTGATTCCGTCTGCTCCTGCGGCGATGCGAGCCACGACGATCGGAGCGCCGGCCACACCGGGACCGAACGCGATGAGGTCGCGCGCATGCTGGATGGCGGCGGGGTTCTCGAGCGGCAGCACGTAGGAATCGCGATGGATGCCGAAGGGATAGGTGGATTCCGCCACCAGGAAGAGCAGCGTTTCCGCGCGGGCCGCAGGGCCTCGCAGGTCGAGACCCAGCGCAACCAGCACCAGCAGCGCGACGCGCGCTGTCGTCTTCATCCTCTCGCTCCCCGCGCGCTGGCGCAGGCGCCGCCCGCCGAGGATTCCAGCGGCTTCTCCAGCAGAATCTCGTGCGCCGTGAATCCGCGGGCTGCGTAGAAGCCGCGCGCCGCTTCGTTGCTCCCGAGAACCGAGACCCGGATGAAGCGCACGCCACACGCACGCGCGTAGCACTCGGCCGCCTCGATCAGGGCTGCGCCCGTTCCGTTGTGGCGATGCTCGGGCAGCACGACGAGGTCCGTGACGAGAGCGTATCGCCGCGGCGCTTCCTCGACGTCCCCCGAGTGGAACGATCCCCAGACGCAGCAGTAACCCACCACCTGGCCGGCGCAGTCGGCGACGAAGATCCTTCCCGCGTTCTTCTCGCACTCGCTGTGCATGCGCTCGAGGAGCCGGTCGGCCACGCTCGCGCCCGTGGGCATGCTCGCATCGAGCCCGCGTTCGTAGTCCTGGAGCTCGATCACGCATCGGCGCAGGCCGTCGAGATCCTTGGGCGCGACGCATTCGCGGATTTGCACTCGCATCGTCCGGGTCCCTCGGATCTCCGCTGGGGTTCGAGGCTCCAAGGGTCGAGGCCGCAGCGGGTCGTTCGCGCGACCCCGCGGCGCGCCACAAGCCTAACACACGCGGCCGGCGCGACCCTTCAGCGCGGCGTGCGGCGCGACCGGCCGAAGAGATCGCGCAGCTCGTCCTTCGCGGCATCGAGGCGAGCGCGCTGACGCGCGGGCAATTGCACGCCCGCGCGATTGATGTAGAAGCTGAGCATGGACATCGCGGAGCGAAACGGGTCGACTTTGCCCCGCCGGCTGCGCTCCGCCGAGCGCTTGAGGGAGCGTGCGATCTGGCGCGGATCCTCGAGGGCGAACACCCCGGGATCGAGATCGAGAGCGTTGCTGGTCTTGGTGACGCGCTGAGACCAGCGCTTGCGCTTGGCTGCAACCACGCTGGCTGCCTCGAGAGCGGGTCGCCTGCGAGTCGGCGACGCCGCCTTACTTCACCACGATCGTCGTCTTCGCGGCGGGATGCTCCACGATGTGGAATCCGAAGCTTCCGGGCTCCGTGAACTTGTGCGACCACGCCTGGTCCTTCTGCAGCGGCGGACTCGAGAGCGCACCATCCTCCGTGGCGACGGTGTGACCGCCCGGCATCGCGTCCATGTTGTGGAACGTCACGGTGTCTCCTACCGCGATCGAGACCGCCGCGGGATCCAGGCGGTTGTGCCCCACGTGAACCATGACATCGGCGGCGAATGCGCCCGCTGAAGTGAGTGACAGCAAGGCGAGCGCGATTCCAATGGGGGTCCATCGCATGTTCTGCACCTCTCGGTTGGTGCCGGATGGGGCGCTGCTACACGGGCGCTTGCGGCCGCGGGAGCATTCCGCTGCGTGATCCGGCTGGGGAATGCGAGAGTATCACAGGCACAGGCGAGTCCCTCGTTTGCCGCGTCGAAAGGGTCACGGCGTCGCCCGCAGAGACACACCCGAGAAATAGGGGTGAAGCAAGAAGAGCACGGCGAAGACCAGCAGGGAGGCGACGAAGGGCTTGATCTCGGCCCGGATGGGCTGTGCTGCGGGCCGCTCCCGCGGCCCCTCGCGGCGGTTGATGAAGAGCA
The DNA here is from genome assembly GCA_029881215.1 of Myxococcales bacterium. Classification (GTDB taxonomy): domain Bacteria; phylum Myxococcota_A; class UBA9160; order UBA9160; family SMWR01; genus JAOUNA01. Next base: position 2,529 of record JAOUNA010000082.1, read on the forward strand.
TCTCGAGCAGCGCCCAGACCCCGAGCGTGCCGAAGAGCACCAGTGCGCGACTCTCTGCGTTGCAGAGCAGATGTGCAGCGGCCCAGATCGCCACGCCGGTCAGCTGCGGGTGGCGGATGAGCCGGTCGACGTTCGTCTTCTTCTGGGACGCGGCGAACGAGAAGAGCGCCAACAGCACCAGCGGGCCCGCGGCAGCGCGCCCCCAGGCGGGCGGGGCGAACAGCACGACCGCCGGCGTGGAGCGCCAGCCGAGGACGATCAAGACGAGCGCGGCGAGGATGAAGAGAGCGAACACGCCTCGATAGCGGCCTTCTCCGAGCCTGGAGACCAGCGCCTGCCGCAGGGGTCGCGCAACGCTGGGCATCAGGTGCACCGCACACCACAGCAGCACGCCGAGAACGAGCAAGTCCATGTTCTCTCCTCCATCGGGCCTCAGGCCGCGCGCTCAGCGGGCGCTCTTCGCCGCTCCGAATTCCACGAAGAGGTCGAGCGTCACCTGCCCGCCCGGAGCCACGACGACGAAGTCGTCGCCGAGCCGGTCCAGATGATGCGGTGCTTCGAGCAGCCGGGCGATGAGCGCGTCGCTCCCGACGCGTTCGATGTACTCCATGCCCCAGCGCTCCTTGCAGAACGCGGCGACCACCTGCGCTCGCGGTCGCTGCTCGGCGAGAATCTCCTCCGAGTGCGCCACGAGGCAGAGCCGATCGTAGTGGCGATACATCGTGTCGATCACCCGATCCGCGGCTTTCTTCCCGAACTGCTCCACGTAGCCTTCGTACTCTTCGAGCGGATCGTTGCGGCTCTCGAGCCAGCCCTTCGAGAGGTAGTAGGTTCCTGGATGCTCGGCGATGGATCGCATGTATTCCTGATGGGAGCCGAGCAGGATGGCGATGCAGTCGTGGGTCTTCGGAATCACGAGCGTGTGGCGTCCGGCTTCGAGGCCGACGAGACCGGTGCCGCACAGCCCGTATCCCACCAGGATCAGGCTCGCCTCTTCGATGGCATCGAGCTTCTGCTGGAGCGCCGGCGCCATCTTCTTGGGCTTCTCGTGCAGGCCGTAGTCCATGTAGAGGGTCTCGACCGAGGCATCGTCGAGGTGCGGCCGAATGAGATCCTCCATCACCGCGCACGCCAGAACGACGACCTTCACGGCATGTCTCGTTTCATCGTCGGGCTCGTCCTGCTCGTGAGTCGGTGCCCCCGAAGGCACTACTTGAAGATGCAGTGCTTCGCAAAAGCAGTGGCTTCGTTCGTGCTCCAATCCGCCTTGGGTGTCTCCTTGAGCTTCTTGCACCAGGCGTCACTGCCAACCCGGGGCGAGCAGGAGAGCAGCAGCAGCATGGCGAGCATCCCAAGACCAACAAGGAGCAGTTGGCAGCCATTGACCGAGCTGGATTCGCTTCGCAACGGAGTGACTCCTCGGAGGACCCGTGGAACGGGTGGGTGCGGCCCGAGTCCAACACGCGGCTTCGGGCGTTGCGCGGCGATTGGCTGCGTCGCGCGTTCACGCCCCCATGGTAACAGAGCCTCGTCGGTTCGGATCCGGGTCGGGCGGTTGCCGTGCTTGCCGCCGCGCTTCCGTTCACGCCACGCTTCCGAAGATCGATCCCACCAGAGCGGTCAGGCCCATGGCGAGCGCGCCCCAGAAGCTCACGCGCAGCGCGCCCACGCGCAGCGGTGCACCGCCCGCGCGGGCCGCCAGGCTGCCGAGCATGGCGAGAAATACCAGCGAGCTCGAGGACACGACGGGAATCAGCCGGCCCTCCGGAACGATCGCAACCGTGAGCAGCGGCAGAGCCGCCCCGACGGCGAACGTGCAGGCCGACGCGAGGGCTGCCTGCATGGGCCGCGAGCTCAGCTGTTCGTGAATGCCGAGCTCATCGCGCGCGTGGGCGCCGAGCGCGTCGTGCGCCATGAGCTGCTCGGCCACCTGATCTGCGAGGTCGGCCTCGAGCCCACGACCGACGTAGATCGCCGCCAGCTCTCGCCGTTCGAATTCAGGCTGTGTCTCGATCTCCCTGCGCTCCCGTTCGAGGTCGGCTCGTTCGGTATCTGACTGGGAGCTCACCGAAACGTATTCGCCGGCGGCCATCGACATCGCTCCCGCCACGAGGCCAGCGACGCCGGCGATCAAGACGTTGCTGCGGCTGGCCTCCGCAGCCGCAACGCCCACCACCAGGCTCGCCGTGGAGACGATCCCGTCGTTTGCGCCGAGCACCGCGGCGCGCAGCCATCCGATGCGATCCGTGCGATGAAACTCTCGATGGCGCATGCATGCCTCCTGCTTCGCGCTCGATGGATCCGGTCGAGCCCGCTGGTGCGCCGTCACGCTCTCGGACGAGCCGCGGGATACGGGAGTTGTACCCCGGAGGCTGCCCCGTGGCGATCGCCGCTCTTGCTGCGGGGATCGCCCGACCTAGTAGCAGCGCTCGAGCTTGCCACCGAGGGCCTTCTTGAGCCGGCGGGCCTCGGCACCGGACGCGGTGGCAGCGGAAATCTTGCCGAGCGTCGTGTACTTGAGGGTCTCCGCGTAGCTGAGCTCGCCGCAGCGCTCGAGCATCTCGATCGCGCGCTCGATCTGCTCGCGCTTTCCGATCTCGAAGATCGGGCGGCGCGCCTCGAAGGGCGTGAGCTCATGGGCCACGGACCAGGCGACCGCCTCGACGAGGTTCTCGAGCGCCCGGTCCGCGGAGTAGTTCTCCGCAACCGAGCGATCGCCGGCGCCGATCGTGTGCTCGACGTGGAACGTGGCGAGCACCTGGTCTTCTCGGAGCACGGACACGTTCGCACCCAGGAAATCGTTGCCCTTGGCTTGCCCCGTCATCCAGCGGGTGCCGGCATCCGGAAGGCGGAAGCTGTCGATCTCGATGCGGACCCGATCCGATCCGCCCCAGCGCTGCGTCTCGGTCATCCAGTCCTCGACGAGGCGGGCGACCTGCTCCACGATCTGGTGTTGGTTCGCCCGCGCCAGGCGATCGGCGGGCAGATCCGCGGCGTAGGTGGTGTCCGCCGCGCCGATGCGAAAGCTCCGAATCGCTTCGATCTCTGGTCGATGCCCCTCGACCTGCGTGCCGGTACACGCCGTCGATTGCCAGAGGCAGCAGATCAGGAGCGGCGCAATGGTTCGAGCAACCGGGAGCATCGCTGTGCTCGCGCGCGGTGCCATCCCTCGTGCGAAAAGCTGCGCCTCTCGCAGGGCAGGCCGTGCAGCGGGCCTCCAGCGGCGCCGCTGGAGCTGGCCGCAAGGGCTGTGGCACGCCTCGAGATTAACGAAACCGAATTGCGTGGGCGATGGGGCGTCTTGGGACGGCGGGCTGCCTTCCCGACCCCGGTGTTACGCGTTGAGGTACCCGATGCCCGCGTTGAGATACGCCGCGAATCCCAGCCAGGCGGCGTAGGGAACGAAGAGCCAGCCGGCGAGCGGCCGGATCCGGCGCAAGACGACGGCCGTGGCGACGACGAGTCCGAGCAGGGTGCCGATCTCGGCGAGTGCCCGCCCGGGTCGCTGCAGGCCGAAGAACAGCAGCGACCACAGCGCGTTGCTTCTCCTGAATGGTTTGCCCCGGAGCGCGTTGCTAGGCTCGGCCGCATGAAGCGTGCGCTCATCGGAATCGCCCTGGCGATCGCCTTCGTGGCGGTTCCCATCTTCGTCGCGCTGGATCACAACCGCGTCAGCTGTGAAGTCTGCATGTCGTATCGCGGTCGGCAGGTCTGCGAACAATCCTCTGCGATCGATCGCGACGAAGCGCTGATGCAGGCGATCTACTCGGCGTGCAGCCGCATCTCGAGCGGAGTGACCGACGGCATCCAGTGCAACAATTCGCGCCCCCTCTCCAGCGAGTGCTCCGATCGCTGAGACAGGATCGCGGCCGTCGCCTAGCGATGCGCACGCCAGTGCTTGCGCTCGGCGCCGGTGTGCGTGTAGACGGTCGAGAGCGCGCGATCGACGCTCAGCTCGAACAAGATGGTTTCGTCCTCCGGCTTGTACGGAGAGAGATCGGAGACGCGCTCGCGTATCTCCTCGTCTTCGATGAGGCGGGCAGAGCCCGATACCTGGAACTCCCCGTTCGAGCCGGTCGTGTCTGCGACCGCTGAATGCAGGCAGTAGCCGCTGCCGCGCTGGAGATCGTGTCCCTTGGGCGAAGTGGGCTCCATGAAGAGATACAGGTGCCCGTGTCCGATCAGCGGTGTCACCGGGTGCAGGCGAGGTTGTCCATCGCGCCGGACGGTGGCGAGATACGCGACCTGGCCGTGCAGCCTGACGAATCCAAATCTTGCGAGCTCGGGCGTGGATTTGTCGAATTGTTCCCAGCTGTGCACCGCAACCCCCGTGTTGGAATTCCAGTTGGGCAGAGACCTATGCTGTGGCGATCAGCCAGCCGACGTAGCCGAGATAGGAAGCCAACAGCAGCGCGCCTTCGATGCGCGCCAGCCTCGTCCGACTGTGGAGCAAGACGAGCAACGCCACCGCCAAGATCAGCATGACGCCCAGATCGATCCCGGTGATGCCGCCCAGAGCGAGTGGGCGAACGATGGCCGTCACCCCGAGAATGCCCAGAATGTTGAACAGATTGCTGCCCACGATGTTTCCGATCGCGATGTCGCCCTGATTTCTCAGCGACGCGACGAGTGAGGTCGCCAGCTCGGGCAGGCTGGTTCCGATCGCAACGATGGTGAGGCCGATCGCTGCTTGGCTCACGCCGAGCGTGGTCGCGAGCTGCACCGCCCCGGAGACCAGCAGATGCCCGCCGCAGGCGAGCACCAGCAAAGCGCCCGCCACGAGGAGCGCGCTCGAGGCGGCGGCGCCTGAGGGTCCGGGGGCCACGGAGGCGAGCTCCTGCTGCACGAGAACCGATTCGCGACGCGCCTCCCAGAACGTGAACGTCGTGTAGACGCACAGACCCAGCAACAGGATGGAGCCCTCGAGTCTCGAGAGGCGGCCGTCCGCGAGCGCGACGACGAGCCCGAGGGAGGCGAGGATCATGAGCGGCGTATCGAGGCGAATGATCTTGGCGTGGACGGTGGCGGGGCGGACGAGGGCCGCCAGCCCGAGAATGAGCGCGATATTCGCGATGTTGGAACCGACGACATTTCCGATCGCGATGTCGTTTGCGCCGGCAAGCGCTGCGTCGAGAGAGACGACGAGCTCCGGCGAACTCGTCCCGAATGCGACGATCGTGAGACCGACCGCCAGGGCGGAGATGCCGAGTCGCATCGCGAGAGCCGACGCGCCGCGTACCAGCCCCTCGCCGCCCACGTAGAGCAGCACCAGGCCGGCCAGGCATTTGCCGACCTCGAACGCCGCAGCGCCTGGATCCATGTTGTCTCGCCGCTCGCTGGCTCGGCCGAGGAGCTCGGCTCCGCGGCCGGTTCGGCCCGTGGGATCGGCGGCAGTATACCCACGAGCGCCGCGTTCGATGCGCCGGTGCCGGATCCGAGCGGCTCGCTCTGCCTCTCAGGGGAGCGCGCCCACCGAGTCCGTCGGCGAATCCGCGAGGGTGTAGAGGCCGATCGCGATCAGAACGAAAGGCATCGCGCGGGGCCCCAGCGCTCGAGCCAGGTCCGAATCGGTCCCGCGCGCGGGCGTTCGCCGCTGGGTCGATCCGCGCAAGGCGCGGCGGAGATCGACGAGTCCGATGCCGATCGGCAGAAGGCCGAGCCGCCCGATGGCACGCGCGGGCAAGCTCTCTGCGGCGCGGGAGCCCGCCCAGCTCAGGCGTCGGGACCGGCGGCGCGGCGGCGCCACCGCTGTCCTTTCCGAGCTACGACGGGCGAAAGATGAAGAAGACGGCTCCGAGAATGCAGAGACAGGCCCAGAAGTAGTCGGTGTGGATTGGGGCGCGCATGTACAGAATCGAGAAAGGGATGAAGACGAGCAGGGAGATGGCCTCCTGGAGAATCTTCAGCTGGGGCAGCGTGAGCGCCGTGTAGCCGATCCGGTTGGCCGGCACCTGGAGCTGGTACTCGAAGAAAGCGACCCCCCACGCGATGAGCGCGACCAGATACCACGGCCGGGTTGCGAGATCGCGCAGGTGGCCGTACCAGGCGTACGTCATGAACGCATTCGACAAGACCAGCAGAAGCGCAGCGTGGAAGGCGGGCGGCATCGAGCGTCTCTCCCATCAAGCCGCCGAGGCGGCGCGGGGCGGGAGAGTAGGGCGCCGCCGGAGTTCGGCGAGTCCCCGCTCGGATCGCCGGTCTAGTCCCGCTGCCAGCACCGCTGGGACACCCGACGGGCTCATCCGATCTTGACGTGCTCTCGCGCCAGGTCCGCCGCCGTGTCCGGAGGGCGCAGGGCGGCGATCCTGGGCGCGTGGTAGAGCATGAGCCCGGCCGCCGCGACCAGGAAGGCGTAGAGATAGGCGAGCTTCTGGAACAGGAAGTACAGCAGCAACCCATAGATCCCGATGGAATCCGCGCAAGTCCAGAAGATCAGCGACGCCTGGAAGAACCGCGCCAGCCCCTCGGACGTGGCGAGATCCAGCTCGCGCCGCCGCGCCGGGCGGACCAGCAGGATCTGTCGGGCAACCAGCGTGCCGACTGCGGTTGCCACGCCGATCGCGGTCAGCGCGAAGACGACGGTGGGCTCCGGCAGTGAAGGCGCGCCGAGATCCAGGTCGATCACGATCGGAAGCAGTCCGTAGACAACGAGGCTGACGAGCAGGGCCGCCCAGATGAGCCACTGAACCTGCGCGGGCGGTGCGGGTTGCTGCGAGGCCATGAGAGTCTCCCGTGTCGATCAGCCGGGCGCCGCCAATCCCCAGCGGCCCTGGCGCGGTTCGACCCGCGGCGAGGCCCCGGCTCTTTCCAACGCGCTTCGTACCACGCGGGCAAGACGGCGGGTAGGCCGCCCCAGTCGATCCCGAGCGGCCCCGCGCCCATTTCCAGCTCCCGCTCACGGGTGCGAGGCTTCAGCGGTCCGACGCTGCGGCTCCAAGGCATCCACGCCGAGCCGCATGAAGCTGAGATCCTCGACGTAGCTGGCTCCCAGCGCCTCGTAGAACGCAAAGGCGAGCTGGTTCGGCTTGTAGATGGCCCAGAAGAGCTGTTCGCCGCCGAGCTCCCGGCAGACCCGTGCCGCCTCTTGCATGAGCGCGCGGCCGATTCCCTGCCGCCGCGCATCGCTGCGAACGTAGAGATCGATCACGTGCAACAGCCGGATCGCATTGTCCACCTCGTACCCCTCGTGATACAGCAGGTATCCGAGGATCTGACCCTGCGCCTCCGCGACGAGTCCCGAGAAGGCGGGTGAAGGGCCGAAGCCGTCGCGGAGATAGGCCTCGGCGTCGAACGAGAATTTGGACGGATCGCCGAGGGATCGCAGGTAGCTGGCGAACTCGTCCGACAGCGCGATGACGCCCCCGACGTCCGCGCGAGCAGCGGATCGGATCGAGAAGCTCATGGCCCGCCGCTCGCCCGCAATCCCCCGCTCAGGAGCGCGTGCACCGAAGCCACCAGGATGCGGAAGCTCCCCACACCGCATTGAAGAACAGCACGAAGAGGGGCGTGAGGAGGCCGAGCTCGAGACCGAGGAGCCCCTGATGCCCGCGCACGGGGAACACGACGAAAAGCTGCACCAGGCTCGGGCCGAGACTGAGAACGAGGCCACGCTTCAGCCAGCCCGTCGGACTCGGCAGCGCAAACAAGATTCCCCAGATTCCGCCCCACACGATCCGCGGATACAGCCACGACGGGGAGAGCGCGGGAGCGATGGCGACACCGAGCGCGTGCGTGAATCCGAGCTGGCCGAACAGCCAGATGGCCACGCTGTTGGCGACACCGCCGAGCGCTCCGGCGGCAAAGAAGAGACTCAGGGCGCGGGCTACCGACATGAAGCGCGATGGTACCGCTCCTCGGCGGGTGTGTGGGAGCGGGTGCGGCCACGCGCCGTGCTAGGGCGCGATCTCGATGGAGACCTCGAGGCGGCTCTGCGCCTTCAGGGACTGCGTGATGAGGCAAGAGTGCTCGGCTCGCTCCAGAAGCCGCCGCGCCCGGTCTCGATCCGTCTCGGGAGGCACGCGGAGCGAGGCCCGCACCCGCATCTCAGTGAACTGCGCGATCTTCTCGACGCGATCGAGCGTTCCCTCGACCTCGCATTCCAGAGACCGCCACGCGAGCTTCGAGGCGCGTGCGATGCCCCGGAAAGTGAGAACGAAGCAATCGGCGACCGCGGCCACGAGGAGTGTCTCGGGCGACCACTTGTCGCCGGCGCCCCCGAATTGCGCCGGCGCCGCCGACTGCAGCGGCGGAAGGGCTTCGCTGTCGAGGGTGACCTCACCCTCGGATTGCGCTCGTGCGGTCGCTGCGTAGAGGTGCGGGAGATCCTGCATCGGCGTCGACGAGCTCCTGGCCCTGCTGGCAAGACGCAGCGCTGCACGGCGCACCTGTCTCTGGCGGCGCAGACGGCAGCATACCATGCGAGTCGGCGCGCGCGACGGGTCGGCGGAACGCGCTGTCCGCTCGAGCGGCTTGTTGGGCGGAAGCTCCCGGCCGACCTGGATCGGGCCCCCTAGTGCTGTGGAGTGCATCGGAAGCAGGGGGGAGACTCTCCCGGCAGGCATTGCGCGCGCTCGCAGACCCCGAGCGGGCCGTCCGGATGCTGACACTGCGCACCGGATTGCGTGCAGAGGCTGGATGGGCCCGCGGAAAGCGAGTCGGGATCGCAGGCCGAGAGGGCGAGAGCCAGGAGCGCCGCGCCGCGCCGCCAGCGGCATGCCGTTCCGGGTGATCGGGTCGCGCGCCTCATGCTTGCATCCAGCCAGGCCAGGCACGCACCGATGGCGGCCATCCCCGGAAACGTGGTGGCCCACCGGCGCAGAATGCCGAACAGAGTTGCCGCCGTCACCAGGGGCTCCGTGGCGAGATCGAAAGGGATCCCGCGAACAGGCTGTCAGGCGAGCACCGCTTCGTCGAAGAACTCGACCACCCCCGTCTCCAACGAGTACTCGGCACCGACGACAACGAGGCCTTCGTTCTGGATCAGATCCTCCAGAATCTCGGAGCCGTGTCGAAGATGGCTCACCGAAACGCCGACGTTGGCCCGAACGGCATGCCGCACCAGCGCCTCCACGTCGTGCTGCAGCTCGCTGCCGAGCAACCCCTCGACGGAGGGTCGCACGCGGTCCACGATCGAGCGCAGGTTGCGCGATTGCTGCTCGGTCGGCTGCCGAAGCTCTTCCAGGGTAGCCAGAACCGCTCCGCACTGGGAATGTCCGAGCACAACGACCAGTCGAGTGCCGAATCGCGCTGCGGCGAATTCGACGCTGCCCACCTGCGACGGTGCCACGATGTTCCCTGCGACACGAATGACGAAGAGGTCGCCGAGCCCCTGATCGAAGACGATCTCCGCCGGAACCCGTGAGTCGGAGCAGCCGAGGATGATGGCAAAGGGCTCCTGGCCGCTTGCCAGCTCATCGCGCCGCGCATTATTGAGCTTGGTCTCTACATTTCGAACACCAGCGACGAAGCGCTGGTTCCCCTCTCGCAGCCGGTTTAATGCTTCTGATGCTGTGATCATAATAGTCCTGTGTGGTTACCTGGCGCAGGCGCTATGAAGCGGGCCGCCCACCGTTTGGAGTGTTGGTGATAATTGTCGCAAAGAGCGTCACCGCTGTCATCCACCCCTATGTGGGGTGGAGCTGGTGAAGTGTGTGGCGATTTTACCCCTGATCAGAAGACCAGCGACATCATTACCATCAT
>JAOUNA010000083.1 GCA_029881215.1 Myxococcales bacterium
CGCGAGCGCGCGCACCAGCTCGTGTCGCTCCGCGCCGAGACGCGTCGCTGCGGCGCGAGCCTCCTGCGGATAGCCTCGGGCGAGCGCCTCGAGCTCCGCGCTCGACCGATCTTCGGCGGCCGCCAGCGCGCTGACCAGGCTCGGGAAGCGCACGAGCTCCCACACCTGATCCTGCGTCGTCTCCGGCAGCGTCTCGATGCGCGTCAGGAATGCCTGGCGGGTTCGGGTCTGGATGCGTTCGAGCCCGACCAGCGCCTGGGGATGGCGCGATACCTCCAGGATCGCCGTACGCAGCGGCTCCTGATAGAGCGCGAGCGCTTCGAGCGCGTCGCGCTCCTCGTCGCGCACGACCTGCAGCGGGCCGGACAGGGGCGCGAGCTCCGCCGTGTCTTCGCGCGGCGACCCCGCAGAGGGATCGAGCGCGGTCGCCGCTGGGGGCGCGGTCAGCAGGAGCAGGCCGATCCCTGCCAAGAGAACGCGCTCCGTGACAGCCATGGGGTTCGCTCCTCTACACAGTGCAGTCTAACGCCTCGATTGGGACGATTGGGGCGTCAGACAAATTCAGGCGATCGCGGGCCTCGATCCCCGTGGGAGCCGCCGCACGGGCGGACGCCGCGGCTGGAGCCGCCGCGGCAGCTGGCGTAGGATACGCGCTGCTGCAGCTCCGCATCGCTGTTCCGCCCCGATGGTGGTGTCATGATCGTCGCGCCCCCCTGGCAGTGCCCCGAGCACTTCGGTGCGGGAGAGCGGCTGCGCGCGCATCCGGATGGCCCGAGCGCTCGTGCGCGGGGCACGCGAAGCCGCGGGAGCACCGCGCGCGCCGATCTGCCGCGGGGCGGCTGAGAAGAGCCAGACAAGGAGCGTTCAGGATGGGCGTACAGTGCCAGGTCTTGTCGGAAGCCGAGCGGGAAGTCATCCACGCGGAGAGCATCCGGATTCTCGAGGAGATCGGCGTCAAGTTCCTGAGCGAGACGGCGCGCAAGATCGTGTCCGACCACGGAGCCCGCGTCGAGACGGGCAGCAAGATCGCGAAGATTCCCCGAGAGCTCGTCGACCAGGCCCTCGCAACCGCGCCCCGCTCCTTCGTGCTCGGCGCGCGGGATCCCGCCCGCGATTTCGCGCTGCCCTCTGCCTACAGCGGCTACATCCTCGACAACGGCGGTGTCTTCGTCCGGGATTTCCGCAGCGGCGAGCGGCGCAACTGCAACCTCCAGGATCTGGTCGATTTCAATCGGGTCTTCGACGCGATGAGCCTCGCGTCCGTCGCCTGGCCGGCGACGATCGCCGATCTGTTCCCGCCCCACTCCGCGAGCATCCACACGGACATCCACTCGCTGATGAGCTCGTCGCTGCACATCCAGAGCGAGTTCTGGTCGCCGCGCGAAGTCCCGTTCATCCTCGAAGCGCTCACCGCGATCCTGGGCGACGAGAAGGCCGTCAAGGAGCGCAAGATCTTCTCGGTCGTCTACTGCACGCTGGCGCCCCTGGTCCACGAGGGCGGGATGTGCGACGCCTATCTGGAGCTGATCGAGTTCGGCGCGCCCATCCTCATCTTCCCGATGCCTTGTGCGGGCACGACCGGTCCCGCCAGCCTGTTCTCGAACATCGCCATGGCGAACGCGGAGGCGCTCTCGTCCCTCGTGCTCTTCCAGCTGGCGCGGCCGGGCACCCCGCTCGTCTTCGGCGACGCCGGCGGAGCCGCCAATTTCGCGAACGGCACCTTCCTGGAGGGCGCGCCGGAGATGGTGCTGCAGACCGCGGCGCGGGCCGAGATGGCCCGCTTCTACGGGCTGCCCAACAGCCAGGCCGGCTGCCTGACGGACGCCAAGGATCACGGCGCTCAGGCCGTGATGGAGAAGCTGATCACCACGCTTCCCCTCGTGCTGAACGGCACGGATCTGATCCAGGGGCCCGGCGCGCTCGAGACGAGCAACATGATGACCCTCGAGCAGATCGTGGTGGACGAGGAGATCGCGCAACTGTGCAAGCGACTCCGCGAGGGCGTGGACTTCTCCGCCGCGAAGAATCTCTTCGACGACATCCAGAAGGTGCAGCCCGGGGGTCACTTCCTCATGGCGGACAGCACGCTGGCGAACTGCCGCACCGCGGAGTTCTTCAGGCCGGCGCTGTGCGACCGGAATCCCTACGAGCGCTGGTCCGAGCTGGGAAGGCCGGACGTCTACTCCAAGGCGAAGGAGCGCGTGGAGGAGATCCTCGCCCAGCCCCAGAAGAATCCGCTCCCAGACGACGTGATCGGGAAGCTCGAAGACATCATGCAGCGGGCCGACGAGGCGCTCAACTGATTGAGAGGAGAGACGACGTGGCGATCCAAGACATCTTCCAGTCCATCGTGGCATTCAACGACGCGCACATCGCAGAACAGGTGCAGGCCGAGATCGACGCCGGCACGGACATCGCCAGCATCCTCAACGAAGGCCTGATCCAGGCCATGGATGCGGTCGGCAAGCAGTTCGGCGAGGGCAAGCTCTTCGTCCCCGAGATGCTGCGCGCGGCCCAGACCATGAAGGTCGGGCTCGAGGTGCTGCGCCCGCACCTGGCGGGTGCGGAGCGCGAGGAGCGGGGCACGGTGGTGATCGGCACCGTCAAGGGCGACCTGCACGACATCGGCAAGAACCTCGTCGCCATGCTACTGGAGGGCGCTGGATTCACCATCGTAGACCTGGGCGTAGATGTCGAGCCCGAGAAATTCCTCGAAGCTGCCAAGGCCTACGATGCGCGCCTGGTGGCGATGTCCGCGCTGCTGACCACCACCATGCCGCAGATGGAGCGGGGCGTGCGCCTGATCAGGGAGGCGGGTCTGCACGCCAAGACGGTGGTGGGCGGCGCGCCCGTGACCGAAGACTTCGCCATCAAGATCAGCGCCGATGGCTACGGTGCCGATGCACCGAGCGCGGTCGAGCTGGCGCGCACCCTCACCTCGGAGCGCTGAGCTCCGCCCGGCTGCGTCGCGAATCTCAAGCGGTCCATGACCAGTTCATGACCACCGCGCGAACTCGCGTGGGCGCTACGGGCGGTCGTCAGCGAGCAGGATCTCGCGCGGCGGCTGACGCAGGTCCGCCACCTCGAGGGCGCTATGCACCGGATCGTGATATTCGCGAACCATCAGAGACGGGTGCAGGATGAAGAGGGGGCGATGCAGGGGATCCACCACGGCCACCGAGCGGCGATCGGCGCGGGACGCTCGCTCGTTGATGCGATCGACGTCGTAGTCTCCGTTGATCGGATACAGCTCGAAGCGCGCGACATCCTGCGGCGCGAGCGGATACTCGAGCCGATGCGGCTTGCCGGAACTCGCAACACGGATCTCGCCGTAGCTGTAGCCCCCGCCCGCGGGATGGATCGTGCCGCCGCGCATGCGCTCGATGTCGCGCGTGGCGCAGGCTTCCAGATAGGCATAGGTCAGCGCGTCGACGGCGGCCGCCTCGATGCTGGGAAACACCGTCCCCGGCCCCAGTGCTCGGAGCGGGTCCGTCCCGCTCTTGGGCCCACCCAGGAGCTGGACAACGGGCGCGCACCCGAAACCAACGAATGTCAATGCGAGACTGATTGAGATAACACGAAGATTCTTGCTCATGCTCGCTTCTCCCCTCCGGCGCAGGAAGGATCGCCGCGCAGCCCTCGGCGCGGATTCTCGGTTCTCTCTGCGTGCTTGCTTCCTACCAGCATTTCGCGCGAGAAGCTCAATCCGTTCTCGTTCTTTTCCTGACTTGTTTTCGACCTCTTCTTGACCCTTGCTTGTCCCCCGGCGGGCACCGGGTGTTAAGATCACGCGGGGCGAGGCAGCGCGGGCCCGTGAATGCGTGCCGTATTCGGAAAGCACCAGCTCGACACCGAAGCGCGATCCCTCTACGAAGGGGAGCGCCGGATTTCGATCCAGGCGAAGGCCTTCGACGTCCTCGTGTACCTGATCGAGCACCGCGAGCGCGTGGTGTCGACCGGCGAGCTGCTCGACGCGCTCTGGCCCGAGCTGCACGTGACGCCCGCGGCGGTGTCCATCGCGGTGCAGAAGGCGCGCCACGCCGTGGGGGACGACGGACACCGGCAATCCGTGTTGCGCACCGACCGCGCGCACGGGTTCCAATTCGTGGCCGACATCCGGATTCTTCCGGATCGCCACGAGGAGGCTGCGCCGCGCGCGCGGGTGCACGCGTCGCGGCGCGAGCGCGCTCCCTGGACGCTGCTGACGGGCCCCGCGTTGCTGCTCGCCGCGGCCAGCGTCTGGCTGCTGCGCGGACCCGCAGCGGCGCCCGCTGCGGTGCGCTCCCTCGCGGTGTTGCCGTTCGTGAACCTGAGCGAGGAGCCGGATCAGGAGTATTTCGCGGACGGCGTCGCGGAGGAGCTGATCAACCGCTTCACGGAGTTCGAGGACGTGCGCGTGGTGGGCCGCACTTCGTCGTTCTCGTTCAAGCACAGCGACGCGGACCTCGGTAGCATCGGCGCGGCGCTCGGTGTGGATGCGATTCTCGAGGGCAGCGTGCGCAAGGCGGGCGACCGCGTGCGCATCACGGCTCAGCTGGCCAACACCGCCGACGGCTTCCTTCTGTGGTCGGGAACATACGAGCGCGAGATTGGCGACATCTTCGCCATCCAGGACGACATCGCCCGCTCCATCGCCCGCGCGCTGCGCGTCGAGCTGGGGGTGACGCCGCCCAGGCCGGGCGGCACGGACAACGTGGAGGCCTACAACGACTACCTGCGGGGGCTCGAGGCGGGGCGCAACATCAGCGCGCGCTCGGCCCGCGAGGCCGTCACCTGGCTCGAACGCGCCCTCGCGCTGGATCCGGACTTCGGCGACGCCCTGCTCCTGCTCGCCTTCCACACGGCGAATCTCTTCGAGCGCGGTGTCATCGACCGCGAGGCGTTCGAGACACGGGCGCGGGCCGCCATCGAGCGCGTGCTCGCGCAGCGGCCCGACTGGTTCGCCCCCTACATCGCGCTCGGGCGCCTGCACCAGCTGCTGGGCGACCCAGCGGGCGCCGACGCCGCCTTCCGGCGCTCCGTCGAGCTCGGCCCGGAGGGAGCGCACCACATTTATGGATTCTTCTTGGTGAACTCGCTCAGCAAGCCAACGGAAGCCGTGGGCTACCTGGAGCAATCCGTGGCGCGAGATCCGCTGTCGGCGCAGAAGCGCTCGATCCTGGGCGAAGCGCTCAGTGCAGCGGTCCGCACCGACGAGGCCATCGCGCTGCTGCGCTCCACCATCGAGCTCGAGCCCGGCTACGTGGACAGCTACTGGCGCATCGGGCAGGTGTACGCGAAGAATCTGGGCCGTATGGACCAGGCGGTCCCCTGGTACGTGCGGTCGCTCGCGATGGAGCCCGGCGACTTCGCGTACGTGGACCTGGTGCGGCTCCACCTGAGCCTGGGCGACGTCGCGGGCGCGACCCGGTGGATGGCTCAGCTCGACACCGCGAGCCCCGACGGCCCCTACACGCTGGCGACCCGCTATCTGCTGCAGCGCTACCGCGGCCAGACCCAGGACGCGCTGGCGACGGCGCGCCTGTTCGCAACGCGCGGGGCGCGCATGCCGGGCTACCAGTACGTGACCGACCTGGCCTGGCTGCGCCACCTGCAAGGCGCCGATCGCGAGGCCGCGCGGGCCGCGTACGCGCGCCTCTACCCCGAGCTGGCGCGCGACCCACCCTCGGTGGATACGAGCAACTACGCGGCGGCCGCGGGCCTGGGGCTGCTGCGCCTGGAGACTGGAGAGCGGCCCGCGGGCCTGCACCTGCTGCGCGAGAGCCTGGCCGCCGTGCAGCAGATGCCGACGGTGGGCCTCGCCGGACACGGCTTTGCGGACGTCATGGCGCACGCGATCGCGGCCGAGCCGAGCCAGGCGCTGGCGGCCCTGCAGCGCGATCTCGCCGCTGGCTGGCGCCTCGACTGGTGGCTGCTGCGCGTCGACCCGACCTTCGAGCTGCTGTGGGAGCTGCCCGGTTTCCAGGTGACGCTTGCCGGGATCGAGGCGGAGATGGCGGCCCAGCGCGACATGCTGCGCGATCCGTCGGAGCCACCCCCGGAGTCCTAGAGCGTCGTCGTGCGGGGCGGTCGCCGCACCGCGCCGCGCTCGCGGGCGATGCACGCCACCGCGTCGGCCACGACCCGACTCACCTCCAGATTGAAGACGCTCGGAACGATGTAGTCCGGAGACAGCTCGTCGTCGCCCACGACCGAGGCGATCGCGTGCGCGGCGGCGAGCTTCATCTCTTCGCTGATCGTCACCGCGCCGGCGTCGAGCGCGCCGCGGAAGACGCCGGGAAACGCCAGCACGTTGTTGATCTGGTTCGGGTAGTCGCTGCGTCCGGTCGCCACCACGGCGGCGATGTCCTCGATCTCTTCCGGCATGATCTCCGGTACGGGATTCGCCATGGCGAAGACGATCGGTTCCGCGTTCATCTTCTGCACGTCTTCGCGCGTCAGCATGCCCGGCGCGGAGACGCCCACGAACATGTCCGCGCCTGCAATCACGTCCTTCAGGCCACCCTTCTCCGCGTTCGGATTGGTGTTGTCGGCGAGCCAGCGCTTGGCGAGGTTGTCCCCGAACTCGCGGCCCTTGTGGAGCGCGCCCTGTCGATCGCAGAGCACGATGTTCGAGAATCCGAACTCTCGCAGGATCTTGGTGCACGAGACGCCAGCCGCCCCGGCGCCGGAGACGACGAGCTTCATCCCCTCGGGACGCTTTCCGGTGATCTTCAGCGCGTTGATGACCGCCGCGAGCGCCACGATCGCCGTGCCGTGCTGATCGTCGTGAAAGATGGGAATGTCGAGCGCCCGTTGCAGGCGATCTTCGATCTCGAAGCAGCGCGGCGCGGAGATGTCCTCCAGATTGATGCCTCCGAAGCTCGGCGCGATCGCCTTGCAGAAGGCGATGATCTCCTGCGGATCCTGTGTGTCGATGCACAGCGGGAATGCGTCGACCCCGCCGAACTGCTTGAACAGGATCGCTTTGCCCTCCATCACGGGCAGCGCCGCCGCGGCGCCGATGTTGCCGAGGCCGAGCACGGCGCTGCCGTCCGAAACCACGGCGATGCAGTTCTTGCGGATGGTGAGCTGGAAGGAGGCCTCCGGGTCGCTCTCGATCGCCTTGCAGATGCGGGCGACCCCGGGCGTGTAGGCCATCGAGAGGTCCGAGCGGGTCGCGAGCGGGACTTTCGAGGTGATCTCGAGCTTGCCGCCGGCGTGCATCTGGAAGGTGTCGTCCGAGGCGGAGTGGACGGTGACGCCTTCCAGCTCGCGCAGGATGCCGACGATCGCATTGGCGTGCTCGAGCGAGGAGCATTCGACCGAATAGTCGCGCAGGCTGCGATCCTTGCGGATGTCCACGAGATCGATGGCGCGGATGGCGCCGTTCTCCGCGCCGATCAAGCCGGCGATCTTCGCGATCCAACCTGGCTCGTGGGGGCACTCGATCCGCATCGTGATTTCGTACTGAGCGCTGGGTCGGTCCTTGGCTGCCATCGTGAGGATCCTCGGGGCGCGCAGATCGGAATCGAAGCGCGCGCGCCGGGCTCGGGCAGCGCATGTGCCCGAAGAATCGAGCCGCTCAGCGCATCGCGCGCGGTTCGCTCGAAGTCCACAGGATAGTACGGCTGCGTTGCGCACTCGCAGTTTTCTTGCGCATCGGCTGAGCGAATGGCGATCGCGGGTGAGCATCGGAGCGATCGGGAGGCACGCGTCGCAATTTGCCCCAATGCCGCTGCGATCGCGCAGCGCCGCGTCACCTGCACGCGGCGGCTCGGCACCTACGCTGGAGCGGGGAAGACCTCCCCATCGTGAGGGCCAAGCGATGAACGCCATGACACTTTCGGTGCGGATCAAGCTGCCCGATCCCCTGCGCTTCGAGCCGGAGGACGTCGACCACGCCGTGGCCCGAGTCAAGCGGGAGGTGCTCTGGGGATTCCTGCGCCGCCGCCTGCTCGAGGACGACCTGGACGGTCGCACCGCACTCGCCCTCGCCGAGCAAGCGCGCGATCTGTACGCAAAGAGCCTCGCGAGCCCGGCGCGGCGTCGCGCTCGCCGGCGCTAGGCGGCCACCGCTTCCCGATCCACCGTTCAGCGGAGCGCGGTCAGCCGGAGGGCTCCAGGTCGACGAAGTCCGGATTTCTCCAACCCGGAGGAGCCCGCAAGTACTCGGGGGGCGCGAGGCGCGAGGTGTAATCCAAGACCGCGCGGAGGTCCCGATCCGAGAAGCTCTGCACCTGCAACATCTTCTCGGGCGTCACGTTGCGGCGCTTGCCATCCCGGATCGCCTCGAACTGACGCACCATGTAGGCGTAGTGCTGGGCCTGGACGCGGGGCATCCTGCGCGCGTTGTCGCCCTCGCCTTCCGCACCGTGACAACCCGCGCAGTTGAGCTTGTAGAGCTGCTCGCCGAGCTCGAGGTCGTCGCCGGGTCCTTTTCCGTTGCCGACCGAGATCTCCAGGGTGTCGATGTAGCCGGCCACATCGGCGACGGCCTGGGCGCCTCCGATGCGCTCCGCGGAAGCAAAGGGAAGCATCTTCGGGGCGTCGCGGTTGCCCGCGCGGATATCCGCGAGCTGTTTGATGATGACCGTGTGGTGCTGCCCGGCGAGCTGCGGCGCCGAGCCGTCGGGGAGCCCCCAGCCTTCCGGCTGATGGCACTCGGCGCAGCTGCGGTAGATGCGCAGGCCGTTGGCGATATCCGGGGTCAGGTGCAGCGCCTGCTCGATCTCGCGCACGGCTCGCGCCTCGGGCGTGTCGGCGGGCTGCGCCGCCCCCCCGCAAGCGATCAGCAAGAACAGCGCGCCGAGGCCAAGAACCAGCGTCCCCGGGCACCCCATCGGTTTGGTGCTGAGCTCGCGCATTCGGCCCCCCGCAGCTTGGCTAGCGATACTCACCGATCTTGAGCAGCTGCATGCACGACTGCAGGCGTCGCTCGGCGCGATCGTGTTTGCCCATCTTGAAGAGCGTGATCGCCATGTCGCGCGTCGTTCTGCAGGCATCCAGCGCTTCCTTGGGAACCTGGCTGGGGTTGTTCACGAGCGCTTGGTTCACCGTGGCCAGATCCCTGTGGAAATCCCCTGCGAGAGCCGGGCTCCCCGTCGCCAGCAGCGCCAGGAGCAGCGCCGCAGCCATTCTCTTGCATGCTCTCCGCTTCGTCGGTCCGCGCACGAGGACCTCCTGGTGGCACTGCATTCGAGGTCCGAGCAGAACGTACAGCTCCGCTCCGAATCGCGTAAGTCCCACCCACCGGCGGGCGCAGAGCCGCGGCTCGCGATTCGGACGCCGTGCTTCGCGGCTTCCAGCAAAGCGGCAGCACGAAGCCCCGCAGAGTCCAAAAGCGCCCCACGCGGTGGAGCGCTGCGGGGGCGGCCACGGGCAAAAAGGCCGCTCAAGCGCCCGAGAAGCCGCGCCGATCACTCTCCAGAACCCAAGGGATTCCAGACTGGATTTCCGCAGCGCGAGGAGACGTGCACATGGAGCTCGGTCGATCGGGCTGGAAGCGGCTGACAGCCGAGTCGAGCGAGGCCGTGTCGCGGAGCGCGCCGGAGCAGCCGCCGACTCCGGCGCGCGAGCACGAGCTCACGACCGTGATCGACGCGGGCTGTGAGATCGACGGCGCGTTGGTCCTGCAGAAATCGATCCGGATCGAGGGGGAGTTTCGCGGCTCCCTCGAGAGCAGCGGCACGGTGACCGTGGGCACGGGCGCTGCCGTGCAGGCGGACATCCGCGCGCGCAGCGTGCTGATCTTCGGCGCGGTCGTCGGAGACGTGCGCGGCTCCCGCGAGGTCGTGATCCACGCGCAGGGCCGTCTCCACGGAGACGTGGAGACCCCGTCCCTGGTGATCGAGCGGGGCGCCTTCTTCAACGGCCAGACGCGCATGTTCCGCCCCGAGCGCATCGCCCGCGCGTCGGCGTCGACGCAGGTGGCGCCAGATCTCGTGCCGAGCGCCGCGCCCCAGGGCTGAGCGCGGCGGCGACGGCCGCTCGGCGTGCCGCGGCCGCGGCCCGAATCCGGCGCGACGCATAGCGACGGCGCAAGAGCTGTAGCATCGTACCCGCCAACCGAAGTCGGATGGGCAGCCGCAATCCCGCTGGGCGCGGCGCTTCGCCCGAGAATCACGACGCATTGCGAGCTATCGCGCGCAGCATCGCGCCAGCACAGCGACAGCGCCGCAACTCGACGCCGGAGGTTTGCGTGAGCGATCAATCGAACTCGAGCCCGGCCATCTACGACATGGCCGTGGTGCGCGGATTTGCGATCTCGGCGCTGATCTGGGGGATCGTCGGCATGAGCGTGGGTCTGCTCGCCGCCCTGCAGCTGGCCTGGCCGGAGCTCAATCTCGGCTCGTATCTCCACTTCGGGCGACTCCGGCCGGTGCACACGAACGCCGTCATCTTCGGGTTCACGCTCGGCGTGGTCTTCGCAGGCAGCTACTACGGCCTGCAGCGTCTGTGTCGCGTGCGCATGTTCTCCGACACGCTGTCTCGCATCAATCTCTGGGGCTGGAACGCGATCATCGTCGCGGCCGCCATCTCGCTGCTCGCGGGCAAGACGACCTCGAAGGAGTACGCCGAGCTCGAGTGGCCCATCGACATCGCCATTGCCGTGGTTTGGGTCGTCTATGCGGTGAACTTCTTTGGAACCCTCATCAAGCGCCGCGAGCGCGCCATGTACGCCGCGATCTGGTTCTGGCTCGCGACCGTGCTGACGATCGCCATGCTCCACATCTTCAACAACCTCGAGCTTCCGGTGTCCGGGTGGAAGTCGTACTCGATGTACGCCGGCATACACGATGCGAACATCCAGTGGTGGTACGGACACAACGCAGTCGGCTTCCTGCTCACGACACCGATCCTGGGCCTCATGTACTACTTCCTGCCCAAGGCGGCGGGGCGGCCGATCTTCTCCCACCGCCTCTCGATCCTGCACTTCTGGTCGCTGATCTTCATCTACATCTGGGCGGGACCGCATCACCTGATCTACTCGCCCCTGCCGGACTGGGCGCAGACCTTCGGCGCGGCGTTCTCCATCATGCTGATCTTCCCCTCGTGGGGCGGCATGCTGAACGGGCTGCTCACCCTGCGCGGGGCGTGGCACAAGGTGCGCACCGACCCGCTGCTCAAGATGTTCGTGGTCGGCTTGACCTTCTACGGCATGAGCACCTTCGAGGGGCCCATGATGGCCGTGAAGACCGTGAACTCGCTCTCCCACTTCACCAACTGGACGATCGGCCACGTGCACTCCGGCGCCCTCGGCTGGGTCGCGCTCACCTGCTTCGCCACGCTCTACTACCTGGTGCCGCGCCTGTGGCACACGCAGCTCTACAGCGTGCGCCTGGCGGAGGCGCATTTCTGGCTGGCCACACTGGGACTCGTCCTCTACGTGACCTCGATGTGGATCTCGGGTGTCACCCAGGGTCTGATGTGGCGCGCCACGAATCCGGACGGCGGCCTGACCTACACCTTCATCGAGAGCGTGGCGGCGATCCGGATCTACGACGTGATCCGTTCCGGCGGCGGGGTCATCTTCCTGGGAGGTGCGCTTCTCATGCTCTACAACATCCTGAAGACGATCCAGCAGGGCAGCGCGCGGCTGCCCGTACCGTTGCCGGGCGGAGCGCTGCCGAGCGCGGCGGGAGGCCGATAGCCGTGGCGTATGGGTGGCACCGCGTGCTCGAGGCGAAGTGGGCGACCTTCACCGTGCTCACGTTGCTGGCCGTGCTCGTGGGCGGACTGGTCCTGCTGATCCCACCCTATTTCCTGCAGGGAACGATCCGGCCGATCGCAGCCGTGCGTCCCTACACGGCGCTGGAGCAGGAAGGGCGCGACATCTACATCCGCGAGGGTTGCAACACCTGCCACAGTCAGATGGTGCGCCCCTTCAAGACCGAGACCGACCGCTACGGCAGCTACTCGCTCGCCGGAGAGGGCGTGTACGATCGCCCCTTCCTCTACGGGTCGCGGCGCACCGGCCCGGATCTGGCGCGCGTTGGCGGTAAGTATCCCGACTCGTGGCATTGGATCCACTTCGTCAATCCGCGCGAGCTCGAACCGCGCTCCAACATGCCCTCCTTTGCCTTCCTGACGGAGCGGGCGCTCGATCCCTCGCTCACCAGCCGGCGCCTCGCCGTGCTGCGCCGGCTCGGCCACCCCTACAGCGACGCCGAGATCGAGAACGCGGTCGAGGACGCGCGCGCCCAGGCGGCCGCCATTGCGGAGCGGCTGCGTCGCGATGGG
>JAOUNA010000283.1 GCA_029881215.1 Myxococcales bacterium
ACAGCGAGCCGTCTCGGTCTCGATGACCTTCAGGTACTTGCGAATGGATTCCATGCGCTCCGGCGCCGGTCCGTCCCCTGCCATCATCTTTTGCAGCAGCTTCGCGTAGGTCAGCACACCGCTCAGCGGATTGTTGATCTCGTGCGCGACGACCGCCGCCAGGGTGCCAAGCGAAGCCATCTTCTCTCGCTGCACGAGGTGATCTTGCGCCTGCTGAAGCGTTCGCGTCTTCTCCTCCACGCGCTGCTCCAGGGTTCGCGTCCATTCCTTGAGCTCTTGCTGCGCCTCGCCGAGATCCTCCGCCATCTCGTTGAAGGAGGAGGCCAGGCGGCGCATCTCCGCGCGCGATTGCAGCGGAATTCGATAGCTGAGCTCACCCGCGCGGATGCGCTCGGTGCCGTGGATCAGCGCCTTGACCGGCAGGTGCACGAATCCCCAGACGAACAGGCCGCAGGTGGAAGCGATGATCAACATGAGCAGAAAGATGTGATACAGGAAGCGCCGGTTGTGCCTGTGGAGTGTCTCGTCGATGCCCGCGAGAGAGAGCTGCATATCGATGACGCCGAGCACCTGTTGTTCGTCCGGGCTCGCGTGGCAGTCGACGCCCGCACAGGAAGGCGCGTTGTAGATCGGGGTGATCAGGCCGAGCAGGCGCCGCCCATCTGCGGCGCGGAAGATGCGCGTGAGCTCCTGCTCCTCGGGATGCGAGATCAGCGCGCCCTGCTTGTGGCAGCGCGTACAGGCCTCTTCCTCGAGATCCACGGTGCGTCCGCGCTCGTCTCCGATGGAAGAGAAGACGATCAGGCCCTCGCTGTTGAGGATGCGCAGGCGCTCGATGCCCGGCTGCATCCCCACGGTGCGCATCATCTCGTAGACGTCGTTCTTGCGGTCTTCCAGCATGGAGTGACGTGCGCTGCGCCGCAGCGTGTCGCTCAGGCGCAGCGCACCCTCGATCGTCTCGTGCTCGAGATTCGCGGTGTGCAGCCTGACCACGGCCCATGCGAGCAAGCTCAGGCCCACCAGCGTGACCACCGCAATCAGGGCGAAGAGCCGCATGCTCAGGCTCGACAACATCTGTGAGCCTCCTTGTCAGCAAGCGACCGGCCGACTTCTCCCGCTCGTGCGCGTGAGGCTGCCGGTGCCCCAACCGCTAGTGCGCTCCGATCAGGCGCGGTCGGGTCCTGGTCCCGGCCGCCCAGTCGGGTACGGATCGCAAGACTGCCATCCGATTGACGATCCAACGAAAGACCCAGACCTCGATCAGAATGATGGCGAGGGTGATCACCACCTCCATCCAGCTCGGGATGTAGTGCACGGGCGCGTACCACTTGAACGCAATGACGGTCACATTCAATCGGTTCAAGATGATGCCCAGCAGGGTCAGCACGGCCGCAACGCGCACGATCTTGAGGTTCATGCCCCTCACGGCAAACACGAAGAGTGCGCACGGCAGCGCCACGAATCCGAGGATCTCCAGCAGATACCACCTGCCCAGCGGCGTCCCGAGATACTGCCAGTGCTGCTCGTGGACGAAGACCAGGATCTTCAGGAAGAGGTAGACGAACATCGCTCCGGCGCATGTCTTCGCCAGGCCGATCAGGATGCGATTGTGAGCGACGTGATCGCCGTGGTCGAGCTGGTGTGCGAAGACCTTGTGGCTGATCGAGCCCTCGAAGATGACCATCGAGAGGCCAGCAAAGATGCTGGAGACAAAGAACAGGATGGGGATGAACTCCGTGAACCAGAGCGGATGGATCTTGCCCTTGGTCATCAGATACAGGGCGCCCAAACCCGCCTGGTGCAACGTCGACAGGGTGATGCCGAAGATCACGGCGCCGAGCGTGAGCCGCTTGAGCAGGCGCTGCATGCGCTCCATGCCGAGCCAGTTGGCGATCACCGGGGAGAACTCGATCAGCTCGGCCATCATGTACAGGAAGAAATGCCAGGCGACCAGGAAGAGAACGGAGCTCACGCCGTACGAGTTCCCGATGATCGGATTGACCATGTTCCAGGGGCGCCCGACGTCGAGGACGAGGGCGCCGGCGTAGAAGACGTACGCCAGGAAACCGTTGAGCACGGTCGCTTGCACGATCGGTCGATAGGTCTTCATGTTGAGGATGTAGACCATGAAGGTGACGACGTAGGCGCCTCCGGCAAAGGCCACGCCCGTGACCACGTCGAAGCCGATCCATATGCCCCAGGGAAACTCCTGGGAGAGATTGGTCACGGCCCCCAACCCCTTGGCGAAGCGCAGGACGATCAGCGCCAGGCCCAAGGCGATGATCGGCAGGGAGATCACGTTGAAGGGCGTCAGCAGCCTGCCCTTGGGCTTGAGTTCGTTGAGCAGGAAACGGGGCAGCGAGCCGGGACGCTGTCTACCAGACGCAGGAGACGTGGAGCGCACTACGGCCTTGACGGTCATGACGTTGCTACTCCTCCTCCGCTTCCTCTGCGCCCCCGGTGGCCCTGCTCAAACCGAGCAGGAAGGGCGGCCAGAGGAGGAAGACCACGGCGACGCTGTAGAGGAAGCCCTTCGCCAGCTTCGGATAGGCCTGCATCTCCATGTTCGTGTTGAAACCGAGCTTCTCGAAGGGGAGCGACGCCAGGTACAGCCAACCCGTCCCTCCCGCTTCGTGCTCGCCGTAGATGTGGTGGACGTACGCGTCGGGCTCGGCGTAGATCCGCGCCCTCGCCTCCTCGAGCAGATCGCGCCGCGTGCCAAAGACGATCGCCTCCTCGGGGCAGACCTCGACGCAGGCCGGCCCTTCGCCTTCCACCACGCGCTCGAAGCACAGATTGCACTTCATGATCCGGGGAATCGCCTTGTCGTATTCGAACTTGGGCATATCGAAGGGGCACGAGAGCATGCAGAACCGACAACCCATGCACTTGTCTTCACGCCAGATGACAGGCCCCTCTTCGGTCTTCAGCATCGCCTTGGTGAGGCACGCCGCCGCGCAGGCGGGCTGGTTGCAGTGCATGCACTGCCTCTTGACGAAGATCTCCTCATCTTCTCCGAAACGGTTCACCACAGAGAATTGGGTTACCGAGGGATTTCGCTCGGCCTCGAAGACGGCTTCCGAACCGACGGAATCGATGTCCGGCACCGGCAGTCCGTTGGCTTCGGCGCAGGCCTCCTCGCAGCTCCGACAGCCGATGCACCGCGTGGTGTCGACGAGCACTCCCTTGAACTCGGTGGTCACCGGGTCGCTCTCGGCACGCGCGG
>JAOUNA010000284.1 GCA_029881215.1 Myxococcales bacterium
GCCCGGCGCCCAGCGCGACCCTGGGTGTCGTGCGCAGATAGACCGCCGAAAGGTCCGTGATGAAGCTGTCTCGGAACATGGTGTAGACGTGGGTGCGAGCGCGAAGGTCGGTCCAGCCGTCGAAAACCAGCTCCACGGGGTCGCTCGGGTCGAGATCCACACGTTCGGGTGCGGAAACCTGGTGTTGGCTCAACGCCTCCCAGCTGAACGCGGCCGGTGCGACGATGGGGCTGCCGTCCAGCTCGAGCGGGAGGCCGCTCGGCTTCGAGAAAATCCGCACCGTGAGCGGCTCGAAGCGGGCTTCGATGGTGCGAGGCCGGTCCATCAGAGCCAGGCCCAGCCCATCCTGTACGCCGTTCAACTGACCCGTGAGGCTCGCCAATCGGTAGGTGGGATCCGGGATCGCAAGGACGGACACGAAGGTCCCCGAGTCGTAGAAGCCGTCCGGCGAGGCCGGCAGCGCCAGCAACTCACCTCCCAGATCATCGCGCACCTGAGTCTGCAAGCGATACGACTCGATGATGGCGGCTGTCAGCCAACCCACCCCACCGGGCGCGGTGTACTCGTGTAACGGATCGCCGCCGTCACTCCAGGAAGCGAAGCGCTGTCTTCTGTCGGCGGTCTGGATCAAATAGGGCTCCACCGCGTGCAGCGATCCAGGCTGCCATGTCGCGAAGTACGGCGAGCTGACCAGCTGTCCGTCGATGAGGAGAGGAAGACCGGGCGGAATGGTGTCGATACTGAACAGCTCCTGGATGGGGGTTCGAAACAATCCGCGACCCACCGTGCCCGCGTACAGCTGGTCGTCTGCGATCTTGAGAAAGCGTATCCCGAAGGCCGAGAGCCCGCGTTGGAAGGGTGTCCAGGTGAAGCCATCATTGCCGGAGCGGAAGATTCCCGCTGCGGTTCCGACGTAGATTGCGCCAAAGCGATCGCGGACGATCGCATGGGCCGGCGGCAGGTTGCGGGGCGTGATGTCGGTCCAATCCTGGCCGAAGTTGTACGACTTGAATATCAGCCCACGCTGAGAGGTCCTGTTGGTCAGAGCCGCAAAGAGGACATTCTGGGCGGCGGGGTCGAGAAAGATCGAGTTCAGCACCAGATTCGAATCTTCGGGCAGGATCCGCACTACGTCCGTGTGGATGTCGTCGGCCTTGTAGAGAGTCCCGCCGGTCTTCAATCCGAAGTAGAGCCGGTCGTCATCCACCGGGGAAGGCCAGAGGTGGGCGACCTCCGGAAATCCCGGCGGCCGGAACGGACTCCACAGATCCCCCTGATCGCTCGTCGAGAAGATCTGCATCCGACCCGTGTAGAAGCCTCCAGGGACGAGCGGATTGGCCGCCAGGGGTGGCAGGTCCAACGCCTGCTGGCGCGTGTCGATCCCCGTCATGATCTCGGTGAAGCTCAGACCGAGATCGTTCGAGCGGAACAGCCGCCCGCCCGTCTCGGAGACGAAGATCGTGTTCGGATCGAAGGGATCGAAGGCCACCGGCCCCGAGGGCGCAGCGTCGCCGAAGATCGACGCGAAGTCGCCTCCGCCGGGCTCGCTCAGAACCGCCCCTGCGTGGGCTGTTCCGATCAGAATGCGCGCATCGGGTCCCTCGCTCACGTCGAGCGCTTCGACTCCGGTGATCGCGAGCCCGGTGTTTCGCGCTTCGAGGTGAGTCCAGTCGGCATCCAGGTGAGCGATGCCCGACTTTGCCGCGACAAAGCCGCCGTCGGGATAGAGTGCGATCGCGTGGATCCCGTGACTGGACCCCAGCACGCTGCGCCAGGACTGCCCCCCGTCTTCGGATGCGTAGAGACGGTCGCCACCTGCGAGCAGCCATGCATCGTTGTTCGGATCGATTGCCAGCGCATGGGCGTAGCCACAGGAGTCGGCCGTCGGGCAAATGGGCGGGGGGGTCGCGAGGATCTCGAGCGTCTGGCCTCCGTCTTCGGAGTACAGGAACAGCACCTCGGCCGTCTTGTCGAAAGCCGCGAGCACCTGAACCGTCGCATAGAGACGCCCGTCGACCTGTCCCGAGACCGCGAGCGCCGCCATGCCGACGCCGGGACCTACCGGCTCCCCCAGAGGCCAACGAGCGAGGGCTCTGAAGCTCTCCCCGCGGTCCTCACTGCGGAACAGGCCGCTGCGTCCGGCCGCGTACACGGCGTTCGCGTCGAACGGATCGCGCTGCAGCGCCGAGATGCTTTCGCCGCGCAAGCTCTGCGTCACCACCACGCCGCCATCATGGGAGATCCAGATCCCCAGGTCCGTCGCGATCAGAACCCGGCTCGGCTCGCCGTCCCAGATCATCACCTGCGCTGCGTACGGATTGGTCGGCAACGCACTCATCAGGTAGCTCGCGCCGCCGTCTTCGGATCGAACGAGACCGACACCCTTGCGCTGCGTGCCGCCGTCGGTGATCTCGCCCGTGCCGAATACGATCCGGTCGGGGTTGGACGGATCGATCGCCACCGCGCTCAGGCGAATCAAGCCAAGGTACGGGGCGAGGCCCACCCAGGAGAGGCCGCCGTTCGTGGACTTCCAGACGCCGGCCGAAGGGGTTCCGACGACCAGATGGTTCGGATCCTGCGGATCGACGGCCAACGCCGTCACCCGTCCCCCAAGATCCCGGGGGCCGAGTTCCTCCCATGCGATTCCCATGGGAGGGGAAGGTGTGCACGCGATCAACTGGCACGTCGCCGAGCAGCAATCGTTGGACGACAAATTTCCGTCGTCGCAGCTCTCCGCTCCCTCGAGCACGCCGTTTCCGCACACCTCTTGCGCGTGCGCGGCCGACGGCAGTCCCGCGCACAAGAAGCCCGCGATCAGCACTGCGCCATGCAGGATCCCGCGGCACCCTCGCCGGGCCGCGACATCGGAGCTTCCGGATTGCCGAACGACCAGACTCACGGGGTGACCACGATGCTCAGTACCGATTGCGCGGGCAGCTCGAACTGCAGGCGGTTTCCGTCGAAGGCACACGAAACGGCTCGCGGCTCCAGCATTGGGGCGAATCGCTGTGTGGATTTCCCGAGCGCGGGTCCGTTGCGGTAGTTCCCCTCGACGCCGCCCAGCTGCCGACAGTCCGCTGATCCGGGCTTGAAGCCTTCGACTTCGAGAGTGAACGGGACACTGCCGTCGATCGCCCGACCAATCACCATGGCGGTGAGTCGGCGACCGTCGCGGCTCAGGCTCGCCTGACCCATGACCGTGGGAGCA
>JAOUNA010000084.1 GCA_029881215.1 Myxococcales bacterium
GCGCGGGATCCGACGCCAGCGCCGGCTCGAGCACCGCGATCGCGCCGGCGAGATCGTCGAGCTTGTTGCTGCGCAGCTCGGCGATGCGCAGGCGCAGCGAGACGGCGTCGGGCGTGAGCCCCTCTCGCCTGGCCTCGAGTCCGGCGAGCTTGCGTTCGAGCACGCCTTCCACGCGCACCGCCCGATTCTCGGCCGATCCACCGCGCGGCCGCGCCTCGCCATCTGCGCCCGCATCGAAGAGCCCGAGGAGCGTGCTCACGTTGGTGATGGATTCGTCACCGCTTTGCGTCTCTCGCAGCCGCGTCAAGCCCTGCTGCGCGCGCTCGTCGTTCGGATCCAAGACGAGCGCTTTCTCGTACGCGGCGCAGGCGGCTTCCGCGTCGTCGAATTGGATCTCGAGCAGCGCGCCGAGATCACCGAGCGTCCCCGCCTGCTCTTCCGGAGCGCCGTGCGAGACGAGTGATTCCAGCAGCGCACGCAGTCGGTTCCACGCCTCGGTGACCCGGTAGATGCGCACCAACGCCACGCGCGCCGACACGTTCGCGGGATCCGCGCCGAGCGCGCGTTCGTACGCCGAGCGCGCGCCTCCGAGATCGCCGAGCTGCTCCTCGATCAGTGCGCCGAGCCGCGCGAGCACCGCGCTGCGGGTCTCGGGATCGGTGGCCAACGCAGCGCGCCGTTCGAGGATGTCGGCGAGCTCGGCGTAGCGCTCCAATCCGTCCAGCACGGTCGCCATCATGTCCAGCGCGGCGACGTCGGCGGGATCGCGTTCGAGCGCTCGCCGCAGCGCCTGGATGGCCGCCGGCGCTTCGCCCCGCGCCGAGGCCAGCCAGGCCTGCTGCACCAGCTCCTGGTCCGATGCGCCGTCCGGCGCCGCAGCCTCGTCGGGACCGGCATGCGCCGCCTCCACGCGGGCGCGCTCGTAACACGCCTGCGCCTGCCCCACGTCTCCCATCTCGCGCTGCCAGATGTCGCCCATCTCGGAGAAGAGGCGGGCGCGCTCCTCGCCGGGCATGGGCGCCGCGGCTTCGAGCTCGGCGACCTGGAGCACCATCTCCCAGCTGCAGCGCGCCGTGTAGATGGCGCGCAGCTGGCAGAGCGCAGATCGCAGCTGGGGATCCAGTCGGACGCACTCGTGATACGCGTCGATCGCGGCGTCGACATCGCCGCTGCGCTCCTCCAGCACCTGGCCAAGGCGCAGCAGCAGCTGGGCCCGGGCGAGAGGTTGTCCCGCGAGGGACGGCGCCTGGGCGCGGCGTCGGTACAGCGCGGCCAGCTCTCGCCAGGCCTGGGTCATGAAGAAGTGCTCTTCGAGCACCTCGAATGCCGCGGTCGCATCCGGATTCGCTTGGAAGCGTTCGAGCTGTTGGCGAATGCTGGCGTCCACGCTCGGATTCTCGCAGTTGGCGCACGCGGGCCGCCGCGGCGACGGCGCGGCCCGCGCCCGCCTGGCGCGTGCCGTTCCCACCGTTCTCCGTCCATCGGCGCCGCGTGCGCGCTGCTTGACCACGCCGCGGCGCGGCCGCGGGTCCCGCGGCGGATTCGCCCCGAGCCTGGATTGCAGCCGACTCGTGGGGGCTTGGCCGACCTTCCTGCCGGTCGCTCGGGCTCAAACTGGGCTGCCGGTTGGCCGATCCAGCGCAGGTGGATCCCTCCGTTCTGCTCTCCGCGATCAGCGTGACCGTGGCGCTCGCCATCGCCCTCCACGTCGGATTGCGCGCCCCGAAGACCGAGCTGCACTGGACCGCCTTGGCCCTGCTGGCGACGATCGCAGTCTCGAGTGCGGCGCTCGGGCTCCAGCATCTCGCTCAGCCCCACGACAGCGCCGTGCTGCTGTGCACGGCACTGGCCAGCGCCATGCCGCGGCCGGCGCTGTGGGCCTTTCTCGCCGTGCGGCACGCCCGCTTCGCCTGGTTCGGCCCCCGCTCGGGCGCGCTGCTGCTGTGGGCGCCTGCGGCGCTGTTCGTGCTGTGTCTGCTCAGCAACCCGTTGCACCGAGGTGTGCTCCGAGCCGTCGTCCCGTCCGCATCCAGCCCCGTCGTCTGGGCCGGACCGATCTTCTGGGCGTACGCCGTCTGGGCCACGGCGTGCGGCGTCGGCACGGCGCTGGTGTATCTGGGCACCGCGCTTCGGCTCTGGAAGCAGGGCGAACGCCGGAGCTTGCATGCCGTCGCGGGCGCCGGACTGTTGCCCCTGATCGGGGGCGGGATCTTCCTCTGGGGCGGCGTTCCGAGCCACGTTCCGCTGGCTGCGGCGAGCACCTTGGCTGCGCTGCTGCTGCTCATGGGCACGGTGCTGCGCTACCCGCTGCTCGAGAACGTGCCGCTCGCGCACCGCGACGTGCTCGAGCGGCTGCAGGACGGCTTCGTCATCGCCAACCGCTCGGGTCTGATCCTCGACATCAATTCCGCGGCGACCCGGCTTCTCGCGCTCCCGGAGGGCGGCATTCCGTCCCGCTCGCTCTCGAGTGTGTTCGCCGCGGTGCTGCGCGCGCGCGAGGCCGATGTCATGGGACAGCGCTTTCAGGAGCTGCTCGACTCCTCGTCCACGCTGCAGTTCGAGATGCGAACTCGGGACGACCGGGTGATCGACGTGCGCGCGGATTGCGTGCGCAGCGAGAATGGCGAATCGATCGGCGAGTTCGCGGTGCTGCGCGACCGCACCGACGAGAGGCGTTATGGCGAGATCGTGAGGCGCACCCAGAAGCTCGAGACCGTGGGAACGATGGCGGCGGGAATCGCGCACGAAATCAACAATCCACTCGCGTTCATCCGCGCCAATCTCGGGCACCTCCAGCGCCTTGGTGAACAAATCGATCGGATCCGGTCGGAGACGGAGTCTGCGCTCGCGAACGACCTGGGAGAGCTGCGCGAGATCGCGCAAGAGGCGATTCAGGGCATCGATCGCATCCAGCGGATCGTGGACGACATGCGGCAGCTCTCCTCGGCGCCGCGCGAAGGTTTTGCGCCGATCGACCTGAACGAGGTCGTGAACGAGGCCACGCGCCTCGCGCGTCTCCGGCGCGGCACGCCCGTCGAAATCTGCGTATCGCTCGACGCGTCGGCTCCCTCGGTCCTCGGCGTGACGCAGCTTCTCGTGCAGGGGGTGCTGAATCTGCTGGTGAACGCGCTGCAAGCCCTCGAGGGCCACACCGATGCCCGCATCTGCGTCGAGACGCGCCAGCAGGGCGGCGAAGTGCTGATTCGGATCGAAGACAACGGTCCTGGCATCCCCGCCGATCTGCAACGTCAGATCTTCGATCCCTTCTTCACCACGAAGGCGCCCGGCGAGGGGACCGGTCTCGGCCTCTCCATCGTTCGGGACATCTTCGACGATCACGGGGGCAGCGTCGAGGTGAGATCG
This sequence comes from Myxococcales bacterium, assembly GCA_029881215.1. Taxonomy (GTDB): domain Bacteria; phylum Myxococcota_A; class UBA9160; order UBA9160; family SMWR01; genus JAOUNA01. The sequence goes on from JAOUNA010000084.1 coordinate 3,364, forward strand.
GAATCCGGTCGCGGCGCGACTTTCATCGCGCGAGTTCCCGCGCGGCCGACCCCGGGGAGCCCACTCCCGTGAACGCCCACGCTTTCGCGGCGCTGTTCATCCTGTCCGGCTCGATCGCCATGCTCGTGTACCTCTCCCTGCGCCGCGACAAGAGTGCGTTCCATTGGATCCTGCTCGGCTTCCTCCTGGGCCTGGTCTTCTGGCACTCCGGAATTCTGCTGCGCCACACGGCGCACGACGAGGAGGGCCTGCGCACGGGATTCCACCTCGCCTTTGCCGGCGCGCTGCTGGCTGCACCGTGCTGGTTGCTCCTGGCCGCGCACTACGCGCACGTCCGGACGATCCTGCGCAAGCGCATCATGTTCTTCGCCCTGGCCGTTCCCGCGACACTCTTCTATTTCGCGCTGATCACGAATCACGGACATCACTTCTTGCTTCGCGACATCGGAGTGGCCTCCCGTTCCGCCGGGCCCTCGGAATTTGCCGCGCCCCTGTTCTGGATCTGCATCGCCTGGGGAGGTCTCTGCGTCGCCACCAGCGCGGGCCTCTACCTCGCCTCGGCCCGGCGTCTGGCTGCCGGCGATGCGCGCCGCCGCGGGCGGCTCCTCGCACTGGCCTCCGTGCTGCCGCTCGCCACCAGTGCGCTCGCCATCCTCCGGGAGATGCCCGGCGCATCCGACGTCGCGACGCTCGGCCTCGGCGGATCCCTCGTGATCATCGCGATCGCGGTGTTCCGCTACGAGCTGCTGGACAGCCTGCCGCTCGCGCGGCGCGACGTGATCGAGCTGCTCGAAGACGGCGTAATCATGGCGAGCGGCACGGGCATCGTCGCCGATCTGAATCCGGCGGCGCAGAGGATCCTGCGGCGCCCCGCGGAGCGGCTGCGCGGGCTGCCGCTGGCGAGCATTCTCGGCGAACTGGCCGACGCGCGGGACGCGGGTCCGCTCGTGCAGATGCTCAGGCGTGTGATGCGCGGTGCAGCCGGCGAGACGCTCGAGGTCGGCACGCCCGATCAGCGCCGCATCGAGGTCTTTCCGGCGATCGTGCGCTACGGGCGGGGCGCGCCCGTCGGTGTCTTCGTGATCCTGCGCGACCGCAGCGACGAGAGGCGCTACGAGCGCATCGTGCGCCAGACGCAGAAGCTCGAGACTGTCGGCGCGCTGGCCGCGGGCATCGCCCACGAGATCAACAATCCCCTCGCCTTCGTGCGCGCGAATCTGGTCTGCGTCGAGCGCATGGGGGACCTGGTCGAGGACGCGCTGGAGGGGCCGGACGCGAAGCTCGCCGGAGAGTTCTCCGATCTGCGCCAGATCGTGCGAGAGACACTGGATGGCGTCGATCGCATCGCGCACGTCGCCGACGATCTGCGTCGCCTGGCCGCGGGTCACGAGGAGGCGAAGGCGCCGGTCAGTCTCTCCGAGGTGGCGAGGGATTCGCTGCGTCTGGTGCAGCTCGGTCCGGAGTCCTCGCCCCGCGTGAGGGCCGACCTGCCGGAGGACCTTCCCCTCGTCGAGGGCTCCGGCGAGCAGTTGATGCAGGTGGTGTTGAACCTGCTCGTCAACGCGCAGCACGCGCTGCGGGCGCGCTGCGACGGTCGCATCGACGTGTCAGCCCGCTGTGACGGAGAGTGGGTCGAGCTCGTCGTCGACGACGACGGGCCCGGGGTCTCGGAGGAGATCCGAGATCGCATCTTCGATCCCTTCTTCACCACCAAGGAGCCCGACGAGGGAATGGGACTCGGGCTGTCGGTCGCCTTCGACATCGCGCGCGATCACGGCGGCGTGCTGGAAGAACGCTCCCGCCCGGGGGCCGGCGCGCGTTTCGCGCTCCGCCTACCGGTCGTGGGACGCGATTCCGGAGGGGCCGGGGGGCAGGTATAGGCTGAGCTCGGCGATCGCCACGTCCGTCTGATCGACCTTTCCGTCGCCGTCGAGGTCGTGGTTGGGGATGTAGAAGCCCTGGCGCGCGGAGCGCCGCAGGCGCTCCAGGTCGCCGCGTCCGTCGGCCTGGGCGGCGCTGACGCGGCCGTCTCCGTCGAAGTCCGCATCGCAGAGATTCCCGTAGCCGTCCGCGTCGGTGTCGCGCTGGTCGGGGTTGGGAAGCAGCAGACAGTTGTCGTAGGTGTCTCGCGCGCCGTCGCCGTCCCGGTCCTTGGGCGTGCGCCGCACCGGCGCCGCGACCGTGAGCAGCGGATCTCCCACGTACACGTTCGTCCAGCCCAGATACGGCAGGCTGCGGAAGTAGGCCTCCACCGCCGGTGCGCCGCGCGCGTAGGCGGGAAACAGGATGTGGGGCCGCGCCACGGCGGCGAGCGTCGGCTCGTCGACGTGCCCCGCGCCGCCCGAGGCGCCGACGCGCAGCAGGTCGGCGAGCAGCGACTGCCCGTAGGGTGTCGGGTCCGTGAACGAGCGCGCGTTGTGGCTCACCAGGTCGACCGTGATCGCGCGCGGCGCGAAGACGCCCGGATAGCGGATGCGGCCGATGCTGCCGTAGAAAGGGGCGCCCGGGTTGTTCACGTCGTTGCTGCCCCAGGAGGCGTAGCCCGCGATCGCCTCGAGGTCGCCGAGAAATCTGTTCGTGCGGTCGTGCACCACGGGCAGGCCGAGAGCGCGCAGCGCATCGGCTGCCGAGGCCAGCATCAACCGATTCGCGACCGCGCGGGAATCCTTCTGATCGGGATCTTCGTCGATGACATAGCTTCCCGCCGGGCCCCCACTCGTGGCGGCGTCGATCAGCGCCTTGACGTCGCGCGGCACGCCCGTCTTCGGATCCAGCGCCAGCTGGTACCCGGTCAGCCGCGCGACCAGGTAGCGCGGCGCCGGGTCCGGCTGCCGCGCGCGCCACGACCGGAACGGCTCGTCGCAGCGGAAATAGGCGTTCACGGAGTCGACCACGCCGCGGCTGCCCGCGAGATTCGTGAAGAGAACCGCCAGCTCCGCGTCCACGGAGGCGCGCGACCGCAGCGAGAAGGGAACGTTCGTGGCACCCGCCTCCTCGGCGATCCGCAGCGGGATTCCCTTGGTCGTGACCATGATCTCGATGCGATCGTGCAGGCTGCGCTCGATCAGGTGGCTCGTGATCGGCGCGCGGATCCAGCGCTCGAAATCGCTGCGGGAGATCGTCTCGTGGGCGTGCGTCGAGAGCGTCGGGTCGGCGACCGGAATCGAGAGATGCACCACGTGATCCGCGGGAATCCCGCGCCGCTCCTGGTAGTAGACCCCGATCGCGCGCGAGATCGCACTCGCGTCGTTGACCACGATCAGGACCTCGGCCGGAGGATCTGCGACGCCCGCCGCGGGCGACCCCGCGAGCGCGACCACTGCCAGCGTCGCGATCTGGAATCTCGCGAAGTGGCGGATAGAATAGACGCCCGTCCGAATCGGGCCTGGCGATCGCGCGGGTCGGGAGGATGCGTGTCGCATCGCGGGCCGACCTTACCCGGTCGGCTGCGGCGGGCCAAGCGTGCCCCGCGCACCCCACCGCGCCGAGGCCAACCCGGGAGCTTTCTTGGCCAACGAATTCGTCTACACCATGCAGGACCTCGGGAAGGTGGTTCCGACCGACCGCGTGATCCTGGAGGGCATCACGCTCGCCTTTCTCCCGGGCGCGAAGATCGGGGTGTTGGGCGCCAACGGCGCCGGCAAGAGCACGCTGCTGCGCATCATGGCCGGGCTCGACCCGGACTTCGTGGGCGAGGCGCGTCCGACGCCCGGCGTTCGCGTCGGGTTCCTGCCGCAGGAGCCCGAGCTCGATCCCGCTGCGGACGTGCTCGGGAACGTCGAGCGGGGCGTGCGCAAGCAGCGCGAGCTGCTGCAGCGCTTCGAGGAAGTGAGCGCCCGCTTCGCCGAGCCGCTCGACGAAGACGCCATGGCGGCGCTGCTCGAGGAGCAGTCGAAGCTGCAGGACCAGATCGACGCGGCGGGCGCGTGGGAGCTCGATCGGACGCTCGAGGTCGCCATGGAGGCCCTGCGCGTGCCGCCGGGCGACGCGGACGTGGCCACGCTCTCCGGAGGCGAGCGGCGCCGCGTGGCGCTGTGCCGCGTGCTGCTCGAGAAGCCCGATCTGTTGCTGCTCGATGAGCCGACGAATCATCTCGACGCGGATTCCGTCGCCTGGCTCGAGCGGCACCTGCAGGAATACCCGGGCACGGTCGTGGCCATCACCCACGACCGCTACTTCCTCGACAACGTCGCGGGCTGGATCCTCGAGCTCGACCGCGGGCGCGGCATCCCGTGGAGGGGCAACTACTCCTCTTGGCTCGAACAGAAGGAGCAGCGCTTCGCGGTCGAAGAGAAGCAGTCTTCCGCGCGCCGGCGCACGCTGCAGCGCGAGCTCGAGTGGATCCGCATGACACCGCGCGCGCGCCACGCCAAGGGCAAGGCGCGCGTAAGCGCCTTCGAGGCCCTGCGCGCGGAGGAGGAGAAGCGCCTGCCCGAGTCGATGGAGATCGCGATTCCGCCCGGTCCGCGGCTCGGCGACATCGTGGTCCAAGCCGACCACCTGTGCAAAGGCTACGGCGAACGCCTGCTGATCGACGACCTGAGCTTCTCGCTCCCGCCCGGCGGCATCGTGGGTGTGATCGGCGGCAACGGCGCCGGCAAGAGCACGCTGTTCAAGATGATCGCGGGCTTCGAGAAGCCCGACGCGGGCAGCCTGCGCCTCGGGGAGACCGTCGCGCTCGCCTACGTCGATCAGTCGCGCGACACGCTCGACCCGGAGAAGACGGTGTGGGAGGAGATCAGCGCGGGGCGGGATCGGCTCCAGCTGGGCCGGCGCGAGATCAACTCGCGCGGCTACGTCTCCTCGTTCAACTTCCGGGGGCCGGATCAGCAGAAGCGCGTGGGCTCGCTCTCGGGCGGCGAGCGCAATCGCGTGCACCTGGCCAAGGTGCTGCAGAAGGCTGGCAATGTCCTGCTGCTCGACGAGCCCACCAACGATCTCGACGTCGACACGCTGCGCGCGCTCGAGGAGGCCCTGATCGGCTTCGCGGGATGCGTCGTGGTCATCTCCCACGACCGCTGGTTCCTCGACCGCATCGCCACCCACATGCTCGCCTTCGAGGGCGATTCCCACGTCGAGTGGTTCGAGGGCAACTACCAGGAGTACGAGGCGGATCGTCGGCGCCGGCTCGGCGCGGAGGCGGATCGCCCCTCGCGCCTGCGCTACCGCAGGTTCGACCGCTGACGTTCGCGCTCGCCCGCGGCGAGCGGCATGACTACTGCGCGACCGGCGCCTGCATGGCGGGCGGCGCGTCCTCGACCTCGCTCGGCGCCGCCTGCATCGCAGCGGGCGCGTCCTCGACCTCGTTCGTCACCGGCTGGCTGTTTGCCGGGTGTTGGTTGCGCACGCGCTCGTAGTTCGCGCGCGTCGCCACCACCGCCGGATGCTCCACTTCGAGCTGCTGCTTCATCAGCTCGAGCGAGCGGCGCAGGGTCTCCTCGGCCTCCGGGAAGCGCTGCTGGCCGGCGTAGGCGAGGCCCAGCTGCCCGAGGCTCTGGCCGAGCTCGACCGGCTCGCTGCCGCTCGCCTCGTGGATCGCGACGGATCGCTCGAGCATGGCCTCGGCTTGCGGGAACTGGGCATCCCGCACCAGCAGGGCGGCGAGCCCGTCGAGGCTGCGCGCGATATCCGGATCGTTCTCCGCGAGCACCTGCTCGCGGATCGCGAGCGATCGCTCGAAGCGAGAACGCGCCTGCTCGCTCTGTCCGAGCGCAGCGTAGGTGCTCGCGGACTCGTAGAGCATGCGCGCGACCACGGCGTGATCCGGGCCGTACGCCTTGGTGAGCACGTCGAGCGCCTGCTCGTAGAGCGGGATCGCCTCTTCGTAGCGCCCCAGCATGCCGAGCACCGAGGCCAGGTTTGCGAGCATCGATCCGAGCTCACGCAGCTGGGTGCGTTCCTGGCGCCCCAGGATCATGATGGCGTGCTGATACAGCGGCACCGAGTCGGCCAGGCGTTCCTGCTGCACGACGCAATCCGCCAGGCCGCCGACCGCGAAGGCCAGCGCGCGCGTCTCCAGCGGTTCGGTCTTCTCGAGCAGCGCGATGGCGCGTCGGTAGATCGGCTCCGCGCGGCCGAACAGGCCCATCTCGACGTGGGCGCTCGCCATGCCGATGAGCGGCCGAGCGAGCGCGGGGTCGTCTGTGCCCAGCGTCGCCTCCTCGTCCGCGAGCAGCTGCTCGAAATGCCGGATCGCGGCGCTGTACTGCTTGCGCGCCATCAGGGTGGCGGCTTGGTTGTAGCGCGCGCGCGCCAGCAGGGGGTGGCGCGCGCCGAGTGTGCGCTCGAAGATCGGAATCGCGCGCTCGTAGAGATCGAATGCCTCGTCGTAGCGACCCTGCGCGGAGTGCACGAGCGCCAGATTCGCGAGCGCCTCTCCCACCTGCAGCTCGCTCACGGGAGGGGATTCCTCCCAGATGGCCAGCGCGCGCACGAAGCGGTCGTCGGCGCGCTCGAAATCGCTCGCCGCTGTGGCGATCAGGCCCAGCACCGCCAGCGTGTCGGCCACGCGCGGGTGCGCGGGGCCGAAGGCGATCTGCTTGGCGTGCAGCGCGCGGTTGCCCAGGGATTCGGCTTCCTCCACCTGGGTCAGCATGAAGAGGACCTCGGCGAGGTTGTGAAAGGACATGGCCGTTTCGGGGTGCTCGGCGCCGAGCATTTCTTCGAAGATTTCCGCCGCATAGCGCAGCGACTTCTCCGCACCCGTCAGGTTGCCCATCTGCCGATACAGCACGCCGAGGTTGTTGTGCATCGAAGCCACCTTGCGGTGGCGGCTGCCGAGCTTCTCCTGGCGCATGCGCAGCGCGCGCAGGAAGAGCTCTTCCGCCTCCGCGTAGTCGCGCTTCGTCTGGTAGATCAGGCCCAGGTTGTTGAAGCTGGCGGCGACCGCGTTGCTCTCCTCGCCGAAGGCTTCCCGGCGGATCTTGAGCACGTCGCGGTGCAGGGTCTCCGCGTCGTCCAGGCGACCGGTTTCGCCGTAGATCGCGGCGATCTCGTTCAGCGTGGTGGCCATCTCCACGGTGTCGGGGCCTCCGCTCTCGTCGCGCATGCGCCGCGCCTGATCCAGCAGGCCGAGCGCCTCGTTGTGGCGTCCGAGCACGCGGTAGAGGCCGCCCAGGTTGGTGAGGATGACCGGCCGGAAGGCGTTGTCGCCGCGCTGATTCCGATCCAGGATCTCGAGCGCGCGCAGGTAGAAGTGCTCCGCCTCGCGATAGTGGCCGCGGTCGTGCTGAATCACCGCCATGCTGTGCAAGCTCTCCGGCAGCGATTCGTCGTAGCCTCCGAGCACGCGCGAGCGGATCTCGACGGCCTGCTCGTACAGGGGCGTGGCCTCCTCGCGCATGCCGCGCGCGTCGTAGCAGGCGGCGAGGCGCTCGAGGGTCCCGGCCAGGGCCACGCTGTCGAGCGAATCGTCGCTCTCGCGGATCTCCCGGGCGCTCTCGTAGAGACCGATGGCTCGGTCGAGATCGCCTTCCAGCAGGTAGACGCCGGCCAGCGCCTCGATCCCCTCCGCGAACTCGACGGAGCCCACCTCGCCGCGGCGTTCCTGGATCTCCACCCAGCGCTCGAGCACGGGGCGCGCCTCGTCGTAGTGGCCGGTCTGTACGTAGAGGTTGCCCAGCATGCGCAGGCTCTGCGCCAGGCGCGGGTCGTCCTCGCCGTAGGCTTCGGCCTCGCCGAGCGTCTCGAGCCAGATGACCTCCGCGTCCTCGAAGCGGCCATCCCGATACGCCTCGAGCCCGGCGCGCCAGCCGTCTCCCCCTGTCGCACAGCCGAAGCTGCCGGCACTCGCAAGCAGGACCAGGAGCGTGGCAAAACCCTTGGCGAAGCAATGCGTCGCATGGCCGTTCGAACTCATGTCTTGCACCTCGAGCGGAATCTTTCAGTGGCGCGCGGTCACGCGCGTAGCCGGGCGCACAATGTCACCCGGGCGCTTCATCGGTCATGCGGAAGTGTCGGTTTAACGCGGAGTTGAAGAATTCACGCGCCGCCCCGGCGCGGGCTCGCGTGCGGCGCGCCGAGGCCCGGGTTCGGGGACGCGGGGGTGCCCCCGGAGCGCGAGAAGACCCGGTGCGGCGGGCAGCAAGCCGGGTGCGGCGCCGCTATTCTCCGCCCTCCGATGCACACCCGCATACCGATCGTCGATCTCCTGGCCGAGTACTCGGAGGTGGGCGCCGCCTGTGAAGAGGCCGTGCTCCGCGTGCTGCGCTCCGGGCAGTGGGTGCTCGGCCCGGAGACGCAGGCCTTCGAGGCGGAGATCGCGGCGTTCGTCGGCGCGCGCCACGCGGTGGGTGTCGGCTCCGGAACGGAGGCGCTGATCCTGGCCCTGCGCGCCTGCGGCGTGCAGCCCGGAGACGAGGTGATCACCACGCCGCTCACCTTCTTCGCGACGGTCGAAGCGATCGTGCTGGCCGGCGCGCGACCGGTCTTCGTCGATGTCGAGAAGAACGGCTTCAATCTCGACCCGGCGGGACTCCCGGCGGCGCTCACCCCGCGCACGCGCGCGATCGTTCCGGTGCACCTCTTCGGGCGCTGTGCAGACATGCTCCGCATTCGCGCGTTGGCGGATGCGCACGGGCTTGCCGTGGTCGAGGATGCCGCCCAGGCCATCGGCGCGTCGCGCGCGGGCCGCAACGCGGGCGCGTGGGGCGCGGCGGGCTGCTTCAGCTTCTACCCGGCCAAGAGCCTCGGCGCGGCCGGCGACGCGGGCTGCGTCACCACCGACGACGCAGTGCTCGCCGAGCGACTGCGGCGGCTGCGCGCCCA
>JAOUNA010000085.1 GCA_029881215.1 Myxococcales bacterium
AGCATGATGGCTTGGCCTTCGTCGTTCCCAAGGTGATCGAGGGGGAGGAGGAAGGGTAGGTGCCGTCGCATTTCGCGACCCTGCCCGAGCTGCGCGCGGCACTTGACGCGGGAGACGTCACACCGACGCAGCTGGTCGCTGAGAGCCTCGCGCGCGAGCGCGCCCGCCGCGAGGCGCTGAACGCATTTGCGCGCGTGCGGCCCGAGGCGGCGCGCGCGGAGGCGGCGGCCGCCGCCGAACGGATCGCGCGGGGTGCCCAGCGCTCGCCACTCGACGGCATCCCCGTCGCGATCAAGGACGTCATGGTGCACGCGGGGGAGGTCACGGCGTGTGCGTCGCGCATCCTGGAGGGCTTCGTCTCGCCCTATTCGGCCACCGCCGTGGAGAAGCTCGAGGCCGCCGGCGCCATCATCGTGGGCGGCACCAACATGGACGAGTTCGCGATGGGCTCCTCGACGGAGCACTCGGTGTACGGGCCCGCGCACAACCCGTGGCAGCTCGCCTGCACCGCCGGTGGCTCTTCGGGCGGATCGGCGGCGGCGGTCGCGGCCGGCATCGTCCCCGCGGCGCTGGGCAGCGACACGGGGGGCTCGGTGCGCCAGCCCGCGGCCTTCTGCGGCGTGGTCGGCTTGAAGCCCACCTACGGCCGCGTGTCGCGCTGGGGTCTGGTGGCCTTCGCCTCTTCGCTGGATCAGATCGGCATCTTCGCCCACACCGCCGCCGACGCCGCCTGCGTGCTCGAGATCATCGCGGGCCACGACGCCAAGGACTCCACCTCGCTGCCCGAGCCCGTGCCCGCCTACCGCGAGGCGCTCACGGGGGACGTCTCCGACCTGGTCATCGGGCTTCCCGTCGAGTACCTCGTCGAAGATGGCGTGGATCCCGAGGTGCTCGCGGCCGTGCGCGGGGCGGTGGACGAGCTCGCGCGTGCAGGCGCGAAGGTTCGAGAGGTGTCGCTGCCCCACACCGAGTACGCCGTCGCGACCTACTACCTGATCGCGACCGCCGAGGCTTCGAGCAACCTCGCGCGCTACGACGGCGTTCGCTACGGCCACCGCGCCGCCGGCGCGACGAGTCTCACCGACATGTACTTTCGCACCCGTTCGGCGGGCTTCGGCGACGAGGTCAAGCGGCGCATCATCCTCGGCACCTACGTGCTCTCCGCCGGCTACTACGACGCCTACTATCGCAAGGCCCAGCAGGTGCGCACCCTGCTGCGGCGCGACTTCGAGCAGGCGTTTCGGGGCTGCGACGTGATCGCCACGCCCACCACCCCGGAGGTCGCGTTTCGCCTGGGCGAGCGGACGGGCGATCCGCTGCGCATGTACCTCTCCGACATCTACACCGTGTCGGCGAATCTGGCCGGGATTCCCGGCATCTCCGTGCCGTGCGGTTTCGCGCAGGGCCTCCCCATCGGACTGCAGCTGCTGGCGGCGCCCCTCGAGGAGGCGACCCTGCTGCGGGTGGCCGACGCCTACCAGCGCAGGAGCTCTGCCCACCGCGCGCATCCCCCAGAGCCGGCATGAGCGTTCATCCGCGCTACGAAGTGGTGATCGGACTCGAGGTGCACGCCCAGCTGCGCACCGAGTCGAAGCTCTTCAGTCCGGCACCGGTCACCTATGGCGCGCCTCCCAATCACAGCGTGCATCCCATCTGCCTGGCGCTGCCGGGCGTGCTGCCGGTGCTCAACGCGCGCGCGGTCGAGCTGGCGGTCCGGACCGCGCTCGCCACGCACGGCTGCGTCCACGAGCGATCCGTCTTCGCGCGCAAGAACTACTTCTATCCGGATCTTCCCAAGGGTTACCAGATCTCCCAGTACGAGGATCCGATCGCGACCGGGGGCTGGCTCGACGTCCCGGTCGAGGGGAACGGCGCGGCGCGCGTGAAGCGCGTGCGCCTCACGCGGATCCACATGGAGGAGGACGCGGGCAAGTCGATCCACGACGCGGCGGTGGTGGGCAGCGAGGCGACGCACGTCGATCTGAACCGGGCCGGGGTTCCCCTGCTCGAGATCGTGTCCGAGCCCGATCTGCGCTCGCCCGCCGAGGCGGCGGCCTACCTGCGCACGCTGCGCTCGGTGCTGCGCTACATCGAGGTCTCGGATGCCGACATGGAGCGGGGCAATTTCCGCTGCGACGCGAACCTGTCGCTGCGCCCGCACGGGAACGTTGAGCTCGGAACCCGCACCGAGCTGAAGAATCTGAACTCGTTCCGCTTCGTCGAGGCGGCCCTCGAGGCGGAGATCGCGCGCCAAGCCGCGCTGCTCGACGACGGCGAAGCGGTGAGGCAGGCCACCATGGCGTTCGATCCCGCGACGGGGCGCACGCGCGTGCTGCGCCTCAAGGAGAACGCCGACGACTACCGCTACTTCCCGGATCCGGATCTCGTGCCGCTCGTGCTCTCGCCCGATCGGATCGAGGCGATGCGCCGCTCGCTGCCCGAGCTCGCGGAAGAGAAGTGCGCCCGCTTCGAGCGCGACTACGCGCTCTCGTCCGCCGAAGCGCGCGTGCTCACGGAGAGTCGCGCACTCGCGGCGTTCTTCGAAGCGGCCGCCGCGGCGCACGGATCGGCCAAGGCGATCGCGAACTGGATCCTGCGCGACGTGCTGCGCGCGCTCCGCGAGCGCGATGTCGAGATCGAAGCGAGCCGGCTCGCGCCGGAAGCCCTCGCGGCGCTGGTGCGCCTCGTCGACGAGGGTCGCACGACCTCGAAGAGCGCGCGCGAGCTGGTGCCGGAGCTGGTCGAGCGCGGCGGGGATCCGGCCGTGCTGGTCCGAGAGCGCGGTCTCGAGGCGCTCTCCGACGCGGGAGCGCTCGAGGATGCCGTGGATGCGGTGCTCGCGGCGCACGCCGAGGACGTGGCGCGTTATCGAGACGGAGAGACGCAGGTGCTCAACTTCCTGATGGGGCAGGTGATGCGGCGCACGCAGGGCAAGGCCGATCCGTCCGCCGTGCGCTCGATCCTCGCGTCGCGCATCGAAAGGGAGGACGAGGCGTGAAGCTTCTGATCCGGATGGTGGTCGCAGTCTGCTTCATCGCGGCCCTTGGCCTGGTTCTGCTCGCGGTGGTCTTGCCGCGCATCGTGCAGAGCGAGATGGTGCGCGCGCGGATTCAGAGCGCCGCGCGCAGCGCGCTCGGTCGCGACGTGCAGTACGCGTCGCTCGACGTGGGGCTCTTTCCGCCGTCCCTGCTGGTCGAGGCGCCGCGGGTGGTCCAGGACGCGCGCGAGGCGGCGCCGCCGCTGGCGGCGGAGCGCGTCGCGTTGCGCATCGCCCTGCTTCCGCTGCTCGCGCGGACCGTGGTGATCGATTCCCTGGTGATCGATGGGGCCGCGCTGCGTCTGGTGCGGACCGCGCAGGGGATCGAGCTGCCGTTTCCAGCCGCCGCCGCCGGCGAAGCGAAGCAGCCGACACGCGACGCGAGCGCTGCTGCCGAAGCCACCACCGGCGCCGACGCCGTCCGGCTGGCGGTGCGCGAGGTCACGCTGCGCGACGGCAGCGTCGTGGTCGAGGATCGGGTCGTGCGTCCTTCGATCACCTGGGAGCTGCGCGACATCGATGCCGCGGCGCGCGGCGAGTCGCTCGAGCGCCCCGTGGCACTCGACGCTTCCTTCGCGCTCGCGAGCGGCGGGACGGTCGAGGCGCGGGGCAGCGCCACGCTCGGCGGCGATCTCGATCTCACCATCGAGATCGCCGCGATCCCGTTGCGGCCCTTTGCGCCCTATCTGAACGGCAGCGATTCGCTCGACGGATTGCTCGCGGGCTCGATCTCGCTCGAGGGTCCGGCGGCGAGCCCGTCGGCACTCTCCGCCGCGCTCTCGGTCCGCGACGCGCGCTTCGAGCTGGGTGATCTCGGTTTCTCCGGTGCGATCACGGCGCGTGCGGAGATCGCGGATCCCGTCGCTCGCGCGACCGGCTCCTTCGCGCTCGACGCGGGCGCCGCGGAGCTGCACTACGGCGGCTCGTTCACGAAGCCGGTCGGAACGCCCGCGACCGTGACCGGCAAGATCGTGACCGATGCGGCGGGAGCGCTCGGCATCGACGATGTCGTGCTGCGCGTCGGTGATCTCGAAGCCAGCGGAAGCGCGCGCGCGGGCCCCCCGCTGCGCGTCGAGCTGCGCACGCAGTCGCTCGAGCTGCGCGGGATCGAGGCGCTTCTGCCCGGACTCGCCGCGCTGCACCCGTCGGGCCGCGTGCGCGTCGAGTCGCTCCGCTTCAGCGGCGAGCCGAAGGCGCTGGTCGGGACGATTCGGCTCGAAGATCTGGTCGTATCTCCGCCGAATCTCGATCCGATCACGCTGCGCGGCGCGTTGATCGCGAAGGGCGCGACGCTGGACAGCCGGGATCTCCAGCTCGTGGCGGCCGAGCAGTCGCTGGCAGCAGCACTGCGCGTGCGCAATCTCTTTGGCGCGCTGCGCTACGAGCTCGACCTGGCGATGGACGCTGCGGACGCGAACGCACTGACGACCGCGCTGGCCCGGAAGCCCGATATGCTCTACGGACCGCTCGCGCTGCACGGGGCGCTGCGCGGCAGCGTCGAGAGCGGCCGCTCGCCGCTCGAGACCCTGGGCGGCGAGCTTCGCACCGAGATCCTGAACGGGCGGCTCGTCGGCGCTTCGCTGCTGCAGGCGACCTTCGGGCAGCTCGGCGCGTTCGGCAAGCTGGCCGGGCTCGCGCTCGACGCCGGGCGCCTGTTCGGCGGGCGCGATCTGCAGCGCTTCTACGGGGACGCGTTCGACGCGATCGAGGCGCGCCTGCGCATCGCCGACGGTGTTCTGCACGCCGAGCCGTTGGTGCTGCGCTACCCGCAGTACAGCGCCGACCTGACCGGCACGATCCAGATCGTGGATCTCGCGATCGACCTGCGCGGGACCATCACCATCTTGGAGACGGTCGACGCGGCGATCGCCAGCGAGATCGGAATCCAGGGCTACAAGCCCGCGCGCCGGGCGATCCGGCTGGCCTCGGTGCGCGGAACCCTGGACGCGCCGGTCGTGCAGATCGCCGGCAACGATGCGGTCAACTTCGTGGGGATCTACGCCGGCGCCCTGTACGGGGGACGGCTCCAGGGCATCCTCGACAAGGAGATCGGCTCAGGAGCCGGCAAGGTCCTCGAGGGCATCCTGGGGGGAGATCGCGAATAGGCAGATCGCGTTTTTGAGCAAGATTCGTGGGTTTTTCCCTTCAAGTCCCCTCTTTGCTTGGGCGATGAGGTTTTCGGAGGACAAGGGGGAGCCGCACGATGGCGGGCAGGGTGCTGTGCGTGGACGACGATCGGGCCCTGTGCCAGATCGTCGCGAAGGCATTGGCGGGAGAGGGCTACGAGGTTCGCACCGCCTTCGACGGCGAAGATGCCCTCGCCGCCATCCGCGAAGAGCCGCCGGATCTCGTGCTGCTCGACCTGATGCTCCCAGGTCTGGACGGCTTCCAGGTGCTCGAGGCGATTCGGGCGCTCGACGCGCCGGAGCGGGGCCTGCCCGTGGTGCTGATCAGCGGCTGCACCACGACGCCGATCTACGCGGAGAGGGCCAACACCCTGCGCGCGGTCGATCTGCTCACCAAGCCGGTTCCGCTCGAGACGTTCATCCGGGTCGTCGCCGAGCAGATCGGCGAGGCGAAGCCGCCCGCGCCGCTGCGGGACAAGGCGAAGGTCGAGCGCAACAAGAGTTTTTCGGGAACGCTGGATCGCCTGCCGTTCCCGTCCGTGATCCATCACCTCCACGGCATGCGCGCGACCGGCATCCTGCACATCACATCCGGCAAGAAGCGCAAGTGGCTCCAGCTGCGCGACGGCTATCCGGTCGCCGTGCGCTCCAACCTCGTGCGCGAGACGCTCGGTCACTTCCTGGTGCGCACCGGCCGCATCACCCAGGCGGTGTTCGACGAGTGCATGCAGTACATGGGCAAGGGCAAGCGCCAGGGCGAGATCCTGATTGCGATGGACGTTCTGTCCGAGCAGGAGGTTGCCGAAGTCCTGCGAGAGCAGGCCGACGAGAAGTTCCTGGAGATCTTCTCGTGGGAGAGCGGCAGCTTTCGATTCGAACGGGCGCAGTCGCTGCCGCGCGCCAACGATCTGGGTCTCGACCGCAGCCCCGCCGATCTGATCCTGGAAGGCGTGCGCACCCGGTTTCCGCTCGCCCGGATCGATCACTTCTTCGAAAAGAACGCGGGCCTCCGCGTCGCGCGCGGAGAGAATCTCTTCAATCGGTTTCAGAACGTTCGCGTCGACGGCTCGGAGGAGGCTCGGCTGCGCGAACTCGACGGGAGCCAGTGTCTCGGGGATCTCCACTCCGAACGCGAGAGCTTCCGCCGCACCGTGTACGCACTGATCGCGGCGGGCATCCTGGAGCTGCAGGAGCCGGGGGCTGCCGCGGCGCAGCCGCCCAGGGCGAGCCGCGCGAATTCGCCGGCGTCCGCGCGGGCGCGCGGCGCTGCGGCGCCGCGAAAGGGGCCGCGGCGCGGGATCGACCCGCGCCAGGAGGACGAGCGGCATCTCGCGCTCGTGAAGCTGGCGGAGGAGATCCGCGGCAAGAGCTACTTCGAGCTGTTCGGTGTCGACGAGACGGTCGACGAGCAGGTTCTGCGCGATGCCTATGAGAGCCTGTCCGCCCAGGTACATCCCGATCGCTTCAGCGCGGCGAGCATGGCGCTTCGGGACCTCGCGGACGAGCTGCACGAGATCGTCAAGAATGCCTACGACACGCTGCTCAAGCCCCGCGAGCGCCGGCAGTACGTGCTGGAAGAGCAGAAGCGCGAGCGCGAAGCGGCCAAGCGGCGCAAGAGCGAGCTCGCGCTCGAGGCGGAGAGTGAATTCCGCAAGGGTGAGGGCGCGCTGGACGTGCGCGATTACGAGACGGCGCTCGCCCACTTCGGTCGCGCGCTGCAGCTCTACCCGCACGAAGGCGACCACCACGCCCATTACGGATGGGCCCTCTATCTCTGCCACCCGGGGGATCCGTCGATGGTGGGAGAGGCCCTCGAACACGTGAAACGCGGCCTCAAGCTGGCGAGCCACCGCGAGAAGCCCTACCTGTTCCTTGGCCGTCTCTACAAGGCGATCGGACGCGTCGAGATGGCGGAGAAGATGTTCGCGCGCGCGGTCCAGGTGCAGCCCGACTGCGTGGAAGCCTTGCGCGAGCTTCGCCTGATCAATATGCGGCGCCAGAAATCGAAGGGCTTGATCGGTCGGATTCTCCGCCGCTGAGCCCCGATCGCGGCGCGAGGATCGAAGCATGAGCGCCGTGACCGGCAAGGAGATCTGGCTCGACGGATCGTTTGTGGCGTGGGCCGACGCCCGGGTCCACATCCTGACGCACACCCTGCACTACGGGCTCGGCGTCTTCGAGGGCATCCGCTGCTACCGCAGCTCCGACGGGCGCTCGGCCGTGTTCCGGCTCGGGGATCACCTGCGGCGGCTCTACGACTCCGCGCGCATCAACCTGCTCCAGATCCCCTTCGTGCCCGGCGTGCTCGAAGAGGCGTGTCTGGAGAGTTTGCGGCGCAACGACCTGGCCGAGGGCTACCTGCGCCCGCTCATCTTCGTCGGAGACGGCGTGATGGGTCTCGATCCCGCGGACAATCGCGTGCGCGCGGCGGTGATCGCCTGGTCCTGGGGCAAGTACCTCGGCGAGGAGGGGCTGCGCCGGGGCATTCGCGCAAAGGTCTCCACCTTCTGCCGCCATCACGTCAACGCGAAGATGACGAAGGGCAAGACCTGCGGCGACTACGTGAACTCGATTCTCGCCAAGCGCGAAGCGCGACTCGACGGATACGACGAGGCCATCATGCTCGACACGCAGGGACTCGTCTCCGAGGCCAGCGGAGAGAACATCTTCGTCGTGCGCAACGGCGTGCTGCGCACCCCGTCGCTGCACACGGTGCTCGATGGCATCACGCGCGCGACGGTGTGCGAGATCGCGCGCGACAAGGGCATTCCCGTCGAGGAGCGCGCCATCACGCGCGACGACCTCTACGTCGCCGACGAGGTATTCCTGACGGGCACGGCGGCCGAGGTCACCCCGATCCGCGAGGTCGACCGGCGCCCGATCGGAAACGGAGAGCGCGGCCCGATCACGGCTCTTCTGCAGTCTGCATTCTTCGATGCAGTCGCTGGGCGCGAGCGCAAGTACGAACGCTGGCTCACGTATCTGTAGCCGCGGCCGGCGTGCCGTGCGCGCGAGCAGCTGTTCAATTCTTCCTCGGATCCAGCCGAATGGATCGACATGGACGACTTGGGCAGCCAGTTCCGCGAGTACGTGCGACTCGACCAGTTGCGCCGCGGACCTGGGCTCTCACCCCAGGAGCTGCAGCGCTGGGAGCTTCTCAAGCGCAGGCTCAGCCAGCACTTCTCTCCCGGCCTGTCACGGGATCAGGCAGATCGGCGCGAGTCGGTGCGCGTGCCGACCCGAATCGCGGTGAGCTTCTCGAGTGATGGGGAGCTCGCTCGCAGCCTGATGACCAATCTGTCGCGCAAGGGCGTGTTCGTGCGCACGGCCCACCCCCTCGAGATCGGCGCGCGCTTCGAGCTGCGCATCCACGTCGAAGATCCGCCCCACGACATTGCGATTCCGGTCGAGGTGGTCTCGCAGAACGTGGACGCCCGCTTCTCGAGCTCGGCGTCGGGCATGGGCTTGCGTTTTCTCGAGGCCGACCCCGAGGTGGAGAAGCAGCTCGCCGAGCTCTACGAGCGCCTCGTGCGCTGAGTGCCCGTGGCGCGGCGCCGCTGGCGCGTCGCGAGGCCCGCCGTGCCGGGAGCCGCTCCCGCCCGCGGCCCCGGTTCGCGTGGCATGGAAGCTTTCCGCTGCCGCCATCCGCGCTGCGCGCCGCCTGCCGCCGGGCTGCCTCCGGGGCGCAGAAATTCTCCAGAAGCTCCCGCTCCTGTGTCCGATTTCGTAAAGGCTCGGGCACCCGCGGCCGATACAAAGCCATCGGACTCCGCTGGCATCGCTCGTGCCGATCCGGGGGGTCCGGGCTCCCGACTGCCTGTGCGGGAGTCTCGACGAGGATCGATGGATGGCGAAGAGACGGTCGCAGAACCAGAGCTCTCGACCCATGCGCCACGGCGCTGTCGTCACGGTCCTGCTGTTGCTTCCCTTCTTCGCGATCGCCGGTGCGCTCGCGCCCGGCATCATCACGGTGCAGTACCAGGCCGAGGAGGAAGAGGCGCTTCCGCCCCGCGAGCGTGTTCCGTACCGGCCGGTTCGGCTGTCGCGCAAGCCGCTCCTCGTACCGCGCGATTACTCCGCGGGATTCATTCCCGAAGTGCTCGATCTCGAGCAGCTCTTCATGGGCACCC
The DNA here is from genome assembly GCA_029881215.1 of Myxococcales bacterium. GTDB lineage: Bacteria > Myxococcota_A > UBA9160 > UBA9160 > SMWR01 > JAOUNA01. Next base: position 9,294 of record JAOUNA010000085.1, read on the forward strand.
AGTACCGCGCCGAGGTGGGAAGCCGACTCACCCGGCTGCCGAGCTTTCCGACGAGTCGCGGTGACGTGATCGTCCTCGACGACGTCGACGAGTTCATCGCGGACACGCTCTTCAAGGACGTGCTTCAGCCCGGCGTGGTGGCGGACGCGACCGCCGTCTGGGATCCGGCGCTCTTCGACATCATCCCGAATCTCACCGGGCCCGACTCCGGGAATCAGTTCGACGACTTCACCGGCCAGGGAGACCTGGGTGGGGTTCCGCCGATCATCCCCGAGCCGGCCACCGGATCGCTGCTCGGGATCGGGCTGCTCGCGCTCGCGCACCGCCGAAGGCGTCAGCGCCAGCCCGCGATCTCGTAGCCCCGCTCCGCGAGGCAGCGCTCGACGAAGCGCTTGCGCACCGGATCCGGTTCGCGGCGCCGGAAGGTCGCGCGCACCAGGTTGAAGGTCGCTGACGTCGCGGCGCCGATGGCTGCGCCGACGCCCGCGCCGCGGCCGCCGATCGCTCCGCCCACCGCGCCCGCGGCGGCCGCCGCGCCGGTCGTGGCGGCCGCGTCTGCCGCGGCCGCCTCTGCGCCCGCATCGGTCGGCTGGAAGTCCCGGGCGGCCGCCTGGCACGCCCGGATCTCCCGCTCCGCGACCTCCGGGCCCGCTTCTTCGAGGCGCGCGTTCGGGTACAGCACGGGCTGCTTCGTGACGCAGCCACACAGAATCGCGACGAGCGCGCAGCAGCCCGCGACGGATCTCATGGCGCGTGCGAGTCTAGGCGCTCGCGCACCGGCTGTCCCGTCTGCGCGCTCGAATCTCAGGCGCTCGTCTGGGCGAGCAGGACGCGCAGCCCGGCCCCGACCTGCGCGGCGCTGGCGGGCCGCTGTTCCGGCTCCTTCGCCATGAGCGCCAGGAGCAGGTGCGCCAGCGCCTCCGGCATCGCAGCGTCCACCTCCCGCGGATCCGGCGCCGGCTCGTGCCGGTGTCGATAGGTGACGTCGCCGTCGGGGAAGGGCAGCGTGCCCGTGGCGAGCTGGAAGAGCGTCACGCCGAAGGCGTAGAGATCGGCGCGGTGATCGACGGGCTTTCCCGACGCCTGCTCGGGCGCCATGTAGAAGGGCGTGCCGCCGACGATCGTGGTGGAGCGGCGCACCTCTTCGAGGGACTTGGCGATGCCGAAATCCATGATCTTCACCACCTGATCCCGGGTGAAGAAGAGATTGGCGCTCTTGATGTCGCGGTGAACGATGCGCTGATCGTGCGCGTACTGCAGGCCCGTGGCGATCTGGATGCCGAGGCGCGCCACGTCGCGCGTGGAGAGTCGCCCGTGCAGCTCCACGATCTCGTTGAGCGCGCGGCCCTCCAGGAGCTCCATGGTGATGAAGTAGGTTCCGTTCTCCTCGCCCGCGTCGAAGAGCGTGACGATGTTGACGTGGTTCAGCGCGGCGGCGGCGCGCGCCTCCCGCTCGAAGAGCTCCACGGCGCGGGGATGTTCGCGCAGCGTTTCGGGCAGGCGCTTCAGCGCCACGATGCGTCCGAGTCGCGTGTCGCGTGCCTTGTAGACCACGCCCATGCCGCCCCGCCCGAGCTCTTCGAGCAGCTCGTAGCGGCTCTCCGCGGGCGCCGCGCTCGCGGCAGCGCGGGTCGGCGCGTCCCGGCTCTCTCGCCGCAGCCTCTCGATCCGCGCCGCCACGTCGTCGCGGCGGGCATCGCGGCGACACACCGCCTCGTAGGCGCCGATCGCCTCGCGCTGCCGGCCCGCCCGCTCGAGCGCGCTCCCGAAGCCCTCGAGCACCTCGACGGAGGCATTCTCGGCGCCGACGCTGGCGATCGCTTCCTCGTACTTGGACGCCGCGAGATCGTAATCGCCGCGCTCGTTCAGGATCTCCGCGATCTCGCGACACGCATCCGCGTAGTTCGCGTGTCGGTGATCGATCTGCTGCAGATTCGAGATGGCGCGATCGAGGTCCAGCTGCTGCCGGGCCAGAGCGCCCGCCTCGATGTACTCGCCCATCTTCTCCAGGAGGTCCAGCTCGCGCTCCGCGTTGCCCACCTCCCGCCAGCACTCCAGCGCGCTGTGGTAGTCGTAGACCTTCTCGTAGCAGCGCGCGGCGTCGCTGAACTGGCCCGCGGCGCGGTAGGCATCTGCCGCCTGCTCGTTCTCGCCCGCCTGTTCGAAGAGCGCGGCCGAGCCGCCGAAGTCGGAGCCGGTGGCGCGCAGCCGCGCGGCGTCCTCGATGAGTCCGGCGGACTCGAATTCGCGCGCCGCGTCGTCGGAGCGGCCCTGGCGTTCGTACAGGATGCCCCGCATGTGCTGGGCCGCGCGGACGTCACCGTTCGCCTCCAGCGCACGTGCGGCGCCGGCCAGATCGCCCTGGAGGTAGAGGTCGACGGCCTGCGGGCAGCCGCGGAAGACCACCCCGTAGTCGCTCGCGAAGTCGAGCTGCAGCGGGATCGCGCCGTCCAGGGACTTGATCTCGAGCGGAATCGCCGCGGCGCTGTCGCTCGTGCCGACGGCGATCGTGTAGCTGCCGAGGCCGAGGTAGAGATACGCGACGCCGTCTCGCGCGTAGCGGATCGACTCCCGGTCTCCCCATACGGCCGCTCGCCCTCCCGCGGCGATCTCGCCATCCTGCGAGATGTTGACTTCGACGGCGCACTCCTTGGGCCGGAAATCGAACTCGAGCGTCTGCGTCTTCCCGCGGCGCACCCGGACGGGGCGCTCTTCGAGGAAGTGTCCGATGATCTCGCTGCCCTGGGCGTC
>JAOUNA010000285.1 GCA_029881215.1 Myxococcales bacterium
CGCCGCTGGCGCTCGCTACCCCCGTCGCCCGCCTCTACGGCGAGCCGCTGATCGAGATTCCGCAGGACCTGTACATCCCGCCCGATGCGCTGGAGGTGATTCTCGAGGCGTTCGAGGGACCGCTCGATCTTCTGCTGTACCTGATCCGCAAGGAAAATCTCGACATCCTCGACATCCCGATGGCGCCGCTGACGCGCCAGTACCTCGAGTACGTGGAAGCGATGCGCGCCACCAATCTTGAGCTCGCGGCCGAGTACCTGGTGATGGCTGCGACGCTCATGGCGATCAAGTCGCGGCTGCTGCTGCCGCGGCCCGCTGCCGCCGAGCAGGAGGAGGAAGACCCGCGCGCCGAGCTGGTGCGGCGGCTTCTCGAGTACGAGCGCATCAAGAAAGCCGCTCAGGCGCTCGACGAGCTGCCGCAGGTCGGGCGCGACGTGCTCGCGGTCTCGGTGTGGGTGGAGCGCACGGTGGCCGAGCGCCTGCCGGAGGTGAATCCGCAGGACCTTGCCGAGGCGTGGCGCGCGCTGCTGCACCGGGCGCGCCTGTCGGCGCACCATCACGTGTCGCGCGAGGAGCTCTCGGTGCGCGAGCACATGAGCGGCATTCTGCGGCGCCTGCGGGAGCGGCGCGTGCTGGAGTTCGGCGAGCTGTTCGACCCGACTCGGGGTGTGGCGGTGCTCGTGGTGACGCTGCTCGCGGTGCTGGAGCTGGCGCGCGAGATGCTGCTCGAGCTTACGCAATCCGAGAGCTTTGCGCCGATCTACGTAAAATTGGCCCATGCAGAACCCCTCTGACGCCAAGCGGATCCTGGAGGCGGCGCTGCTCGCTTCGCAGGAGCCCCTGTCGATCGCCGAGCTGCGCCGGCTGTTCGACGATCAGCTCGCCGCCGACACCCTGAAGAACCTGCTCGCCGAGCTGCGCGAAGACTGGAGCGGGCGCGCGGTGGAGCTCGCAAGCCTCGCTAGCGGCTGGCGCTTCCAGACGCGGCCCGAGTTCCGTCCATTCGCGGAGAAGCTGCAGCCCGAGAAGCCGCCGCGCTACTCGCGCGCGGTGATGGAGACGCTCGCCATCATCGCCTACCGCCAGCCGGTGACGCGCGGCGACATCGAGGACATCCGTGGCGTGACCGTGTCGACGCAGATCATCCAGACGCTGGAGAGCCGCAGCTGGATCGATACGGTCGGTCACCGCGAGACGCCCGGACGGCCGGCACTCTACGCCACCACGAAGACCTTCCTCGACGACCTCGGGCTGCGCTCGCTGCAGGAGCTGCCGCCGCTCGAGGAAATCGCCAAGACGCTGCAGCTTGAACCCGCGCCGGCGCCCGCCGTCCCCGAAGCCGCCAACGAACCCGCCGCAGGCTGAGCGCCTGCAGAAGCTGCTGGCGGCGGCCGGCCTCGGCTCGCGCCGGCAGGTCGAGGCCTGGATCGAGGCCGGACGGCTGAGCGTCAACGGCCGCACCGCCCGGCTCGGCGAGCGCGCGCTCGCCGCGGACCGCATTGAGCTGGACGGCAAGGCTTTGACCCTGAAAGCTTCCGGGGCGCGACCGCGGGTGCTGCTCTACCACAAGCCCGATGGCGAGATGGTGACGCGCGCGGATCCCGAGGGCCGGCCCACCGTGTTCCAGCGCTTGCCGCCGATCGAGGGCGGGAAATGGGTCGCGGTAGGCCGGCTGGACATCAATACCGCGGGCTTGCTGCTGCTGACCGACTCCGGCGAGCTTGCCAACCGGCTCATGCACCCGCGCTACGAAGTGGAGCGCGAGTACGCGGTGCGCGTGCTGGGGGCACTGAGCGAGGAGAATCGGACCCGACTGACGCGGGGCGTGCAGTTGGAAGACGGTACCGGACGGTTCGACAGCCTCGCGCCCTCGGGCGGGGCCGAAGGCGCCAACCGCTGGTACCGGGTCGTCCTGCGCGAGGGCCGTAACCGGGAGGTACGGCGGCTGTTCGAGGCGGTGGGCAGCAAGGTGAGCCGCCTGCTGCGCGTGCGCTACGGGCCCGTGGCCCTGCCGCGGGACCTGCGCCCGGGGCGCTGGATCGAGTTGGACGAAAAAAGCGTCGCGGAGATTGTGAAGGCGGCGAAAAGCGGTTAAACTTCAAGCCGTTTCAGGTAGATGGGCTTCGGCCCATTTTTTGTTTGTGGCCGCATCCGTGCCGAACTCGCTCGAAGGCCTCTTGGAGCCAACCCTGGCGGGTCTGGGCTTCGAATTGGTGGACGCGCAGGTGTCCAACCGGGGGCGTTTCGTGCGCATTTTCATGGACAAGCCCGGCGGCATCACGGTGGACGATTGCGCGGCGGTCAGCCGTCACTTGTCCCACCTGCTCGAGGTCGAAGGCATCGACTACGACCGGCTCGAGGTGTCGTCGCCCGGCATGGACCGGCCGCTGCGACGGCCCGCGGATTTCGCGCGCTTCCTCGGCCACCGGGTGGACGTGAGGATGCGGCTGGCGGACGCGACAGGCCGACGGCGCTATGTGGGCGTGCTGCGCGGCATCGACGGGGCCACGGCGACGGTGGAAGTGGACGGCGCGCCGGTGGCCCTGCAACTGGAAGGCATGGATCGGGCGCGACTCGTTCCGGAACTGTGAGCATGGAGCAAAGATGAGCCGGGAAATTCTGCTGCTGGTGGACGCGCTGGCGCGCGAGAAGAACGTCAACCGCGACGTCGTGTTCGGCGCGCTGGAGATGGCGCTCGCCTCGGCCACCAAGAAGCGCTTCTCCGAGGACATCGACGTGCGCGTCGCGATCGACCGCAATACCGGCGACTACGAGGCTTTCCGCCGCTGGCACGTGGTCCCGGACGACACGCCCGAGTGGAACACGGCGCAGATGCTGTCGCTCGAGGAAGCGCAGGACCGCAAGCCCGACGCCCAGATGGACGAGTACCTCGAGCAGCCGATCGAGAAGATCCCGTTCGGCCGCATCGGCGCACAGACCGCGAAGCAGGTCATCCTGCAGCGCATCCGCGATGCCGAGCGCGAGCAGATCCTGAACGACTTTCTCGGCCGCGGCGACGAGCTGGTCACCGGATCGGTGAAGCGCATGGAGCGGGGCAACGCCATCGTCGAGTCCGGCCGCCTGGAAGCGCTGCTGCCCCGCGAGCACATGATCCCCAAGGAGAACCTGCGCGTGGGCGACCGGGTGCGTGCCTGGGTGAAGCAGATCGACCGCGGC
>JAOUNA010000086.1 GCA_029881215.1 Myxococcales bacterium
ACGGCCAGGTGCCTGCGCCCGCGGCGGAATTGGCGCAGCGCATCGACGACGGCGAGATCGGGATCGATGAAGGTGGCAGGCCGAATGGCATCATTCAGGATCACCACCCGTTCGCGGGCATACACGTGGAAGAGATCCTTGGTGTGCAGGATCCCGACGATGCTGTCCGGCGTGCCTTCGTACACGGGCAGCCGCGTGAATCCGGACCCCCGCAAGACATCCAGCAGCTCATCCGGATCGACGCTGCGATCGATCATGAGCACCTCGTCGAGTGGCACCATCACGTCGCGCACCCGCGTCCTCGTGATGCGAAATACATTGCCCAGGATGCGCCCCGCGTACGGCCGGATCTTTCCGGCCTCGCGCGCCTCCGAAACGAGCAGCGATAGCTCTTCGGGGGAGTGGATCGAAGAATGGTGCCCGGCCGGCTTCACGCCAACGGCGCGCACGAGGGCATTCCCCGCGCCGTTCATCAGCCAGAGCACCACGCGAAAGAACCTGCCGAAGAGCAGCAGCGGCCCGGCACACCACAGGACGACGCGACCGGGATGCTCGAGCGCGATCGCCTTGGGGGCCAGCTCGCCGACCACCACGTGCACGAAGGTGATCAGCGCAAACGCGATCCCGATCGCCACCGAGTGCATCGCGAACATCGATCCGAGCTCCAGGCGATCGAAGATCGGCTCGATCAGTCGTGCGATCACCGGCTCGCCGACGAAGCCGAGGCCGATGCTCGCTGCCGTGATCCCGAGCTGGGTGGCGGCAATCGCATCATCGAGATGATCGATGGCGCTCGCCGCTGCGACGGCGCCGCGCCGCCCCTCGTTCACCCAGAGCTCGATCTGGGTGCGACGCACCGCAACGAGCGCGAATTCGGTGGCGACGAAATAGGCGTTCACGAGGACGAGAGCGAAGATGGCCAGCAGGCCGAAGAAGGAGAGAATGTACGCTGGGCTTTCCATGCATCCTCCGCAGATCCGTCGACGCTCGGCTGCGTCGCATGGAGTATGATCGAAACGCGGGCCGAATTCGACGCCCTGTGCGCATGGGAGCGCATCGGCGGGGACGCTTGCGCAGCGTTCGGCTCAGTCTCGATGCGGCGGCTTCTCGAGCGCCCTGCGCCCCGCCAGATCGTCCACGAACTGCTTGGCCGTACGGCCGGAACGACTCGACCGATGCAGCGCCCAGCGCAGCGCCTGCGCGTGGAGCGAATCGCGGGGCGTGTCGACCCCTGCCTTCAGCGCGTAGTGGTCCACGATCTCGAGATACGTGGCTTGATCGAAGGAATAGAATCCAATCACGAGACCGAAGCGATCCGAGAGCGCGAGCTTTTCGTCCGCACTCTCTCCCAGGTGCAGATCCCCGCGATCGTCCAGCTGGGCCCCTCGATTGTCGGCCATGCTCTCGGGCATCAGATGGCGACGGTTGCTCGTCGCGATGATCCGGACGTTCTCGGGCGGCGCGACCAGACTGCCTTCGAGGGCCGCCTTGAGCTCTCGATACTGCGACTCCCCCGCCTCGAAGGACAGATCGTCGCAGAAGATCAGGAACCGGTAGGACAGGCCGCGGATGGCCGCGAGCACGTCGGGCAGATGCAGGAGATCGTCCTTGTGCACCTCGATCATGCGCAGACCGCGCGCGCCGTAGCGAGCGAGCAGCCCCTTGACGGCCGACGACTTGCCGGTGCCGCGTTCCCCGTAGAGCAGGACGTGATTCGACGGCTGCAGCAGCAGGAACTGCTCGGTGTTGTCGATCAGGCGCTGCACGGCCCGGTCCACGCCCAACAGGTCGTCGAGCTCGAACAGATGCGGCGCCTCGATGGGCTCGAGCTGGCCGCGCACGCCGCGAGCCACCCAGCGGAAGGCGAGCGCGTTCCCGAACACGGCCGCATCCAGCGGCGCGCCCACGCGCACCTCGAGCGCCCGCTCGGCGAGCTCGAGCACGCGCTGCACGCGCGCGAAGAAATGACTCCAGCGTCCCATGGCGGCGGCCTGTAGACTGACATCCATGGCAGGGGAGCGCTACGCGGCGGCGGCGCTGCGCGGCTGGCGAGAGGTGACCGGGGTCGCACCCGGCCAGCGGGATGCGGCGGCGTGGGCGCCGGCAGCGGAGCCGCACGGCGGCGGCAGCGCACTCGGTCTCGAGCTCGCGAACGGAACGGCCGAGCTCTCGATCGCGAGCGACGGAACGTTGCGCCTGCGGGCAGCCGCTGGTGCGGTGCTGCCGACGCTTCCGGAGAACGCCGTGGAACGCGGGCCCTGGGAGCCCGCGGCGGCGAACCCGCGCGAGGCAGCGGACGGCGAGATCGCATTCGCGAGTTCGCACGCGGCGCTGCACGTCCGGGTGCAGCGCGAGCCCCTGGCCATCCGCTGGATCGATCGGCGCGGAGCCCGGCTGGCCGAATTGTGCGAGCTGTCTCTCGGAGCCGAGGGCGGCGCCCGCATCTCGCTCGCGATCGCGCCGGGCGATCGCTGCTGCGGATTCGGCGACGATCCGCTCGGCTTGGACAAACGCGGCCGGCAGCTGCAGCTGCGCAACCCGAGCCCGCAGTCATGGGGTCGGGCGCACGCGCAGCGCTTCTCGATCCCGTTCTTCCTGATCCATCGCGGCGCGACCCGGTCGGGCGGGTGCTGCGGCGTGCTGCTCGACACCTTCGGGGCGGCGCGCTTCGACGTGGCGCGATCCCGAGGCGACCGCATCCAGATCGAGAGCGCGAGCGGAGGGCTCGACCTCATGCTGTTTCCGGGGCCGCGCCCCGCGGACGTGATGGCCCGGTATACGCGGCGGGTCGGGCGCGCGCCGCTGCCGCCCTTGTGGGCACTCGGCCACCAGCAGTCGGCGCGCTCGCTCCGCGGCGATCGGGCGATCCGCGCGCTCAGCACCGGCATGCGGCGACACGGCGTGCCGACGACCGCACTCCACCTGCGCGACCCCCGCGAAGCAGCCGCGGGCGCAGCCGGCGCTTCGCTGCGCGAGCGCCTGATCTCGGACCTGCGCGGCCAGGGGCTGCGCTGCGTGTGCGCGGTGAACGCGGGCGTCAGCGCGGATCCTGCCTGCACCCTGTACCGCGAGGGCTGCGCGCGCGAAGTCTTCTGCAGGCGAGAGGATGGCTGCACCTTCACCCTGCCGACGCGCCGCGGCCAGAGGGCGTTGCCGGACTTCAATCGCGCGGACACGCGCGCCTGGTGGGCGGAGCGCCTCGCGCCCGTCTTTCGGGATGGCGCCGCGGGCATCGCCGATGCATGGGATCCGATCTCGGGCTGGCGTTCGCGCGCGCTCGCGATAGGGCGCGCCGTGTCGACCCGCGGCAAGGCGAAGGCGACCTTCCTGCAGGCGGATCCGGCGGACCCGAAACGCTGCACGCCTTGCGAGCCGGCGTGCAATCTCTACGGCCTCCAGCAGGCCCGCGCATCGCATGCGGCCAGCGAGACGCTCGCGCGCGAGCAGCGACCCTTCGTCGTGACCCACTCGGGTACGACGGGGGTCCAGCGCCATGCGGCCGTGCTGGCGAATCCGGGCGCGAGCGGCTGGGCGCGGCTGCGCGCGGCCATTCCGACGCTGCTCGGCCTCTCGCTCGCGGGCGCGACGTTCTGCGGCATCGAGACCGCGGTCGGCCTGCGGCGCTGCTCCGCGGAGCTCTTCGCGCGCTGGATCCAGCTCGCCTCCCTCTTTCCGCTGGCGTGCACGGAGCACGCGTTGATCCTGCGCCGCGGCGGACGCCCGCGCTTCGGACGGCGGGTGCGGCGCATCGCGCACGAAGCCATCGCCCTGCGCACGCGGCTGCTTCCCGAGATCTATCAGCGCTTCCGCGAGGCCGAGGAGACGGGGGCCCCGCCTTGGCGACCGCTGTTCTTCGAATTTCCGGATGATCCCGTGGCGGCTGGCATCGACGACGCATTTCTGCTCGGCACCTGCTTGCTCGTCGCACCCGTGCTCGAGCGCGGCGTGCGGGAGCGCCGCGTCTACCTGCCCGCGGGCCACTGGACGTCCTGGCACGACGGCGCACGCTACACAGGACCCCGTTGGATGGCCGTGTCCGCTCCGCTCGAGCGGCTTCCGCTCTTCGTGCGCGCGGGATCCGTGATCTCGCTGCGCGACGCGGCGCGGGGCGGCGCGGGGCGCCAGGCCGCGGCTTGCGTCCTCGCCGTGTATCCCGGCGCGGACGCCGCCGCTGCCCTGGTGGAGGACGACGGCGAGACCACGGCCTACCGCGGCGGAGCGACGGCGCGCACCTCCCTGCGACTCTGGCAGCGGGCGGGAGGCCGCCTGCGCCTCGAGCTGGGACGGCGCGAAGGGGCGTTCCCCATCCCGGACCGGGCGCTGCACGTGCACATCCACGGCTGTCCGCCGCCCACGGCCGTCTACCTCGACGGCGCGCGCCTGGCGGCGCGCGAGTCGGCGCCCGGTTGGGTCGCGCAGGATGGCAGCGTGATCGTGCGTCTGCTGGACCGCGGTGCGGGCGCCTCGATCGAAATCGACCCCGCGCCGTGAATTCCGCGGCCTGCGCGACACCGCACGGGAGGGATCAATCCTCTTCCCGCCGTGGCGCGGCATCCGACACGCTTTCGCGTCGGATGCGGCGCGCGTAGAGGCGCAGCTCGGGCGCCCAGCGATCGGGCAGCGGGCGGCCCAGGGCGGAGAAGAACGACTCGAGAAAGCTGTAGGTGAGGCCCCAGACGATGCGGGGCTCGTCGTCGTGGACCCGGATGCCGGGAAAAGGCAGATCGCGAACGGTGTGGGTGACGCGGCGCGCCGGGTCGAGCAGATCGGACACGGCGAACCAGAATGCGTCGCGCACCTCGCAGTTGGGAGTCAGTCCGCCGCAGGCGTCGACCCGATAGACGTAGGCGGATACCACGAGCCCGGGGCGCGTGATCGGATTGCCGAGCTTGTCATCGAGGCGACCGAGTCGTTCCGCTCCCATCAGGCGCACGCCCACCTCCTCGAAAGTCTCGCGCTCCGCGGCCTCGCGGACGTGTGTGTCGCAGGGCTCCATGCGGCCGCCCGGAAACGCCATGTGACCCGACCACGGATCGCCTTCGCGCGCGGCGCGCTCGATCAGGAGCACCTCGGGCCCGCGCGAGCCGTGGCGCAGCACCATCGCAACCGCAGCGGGGCGCTTGCCGCAGGTGTCGAGGGTGACGGGCTCGTGCGCGGTCAGGGCGCGGCGGATTTCATCGAGGGTGAGCACGGGGGGAGGATAGCCAGAGCCTCCCGGGCGCTCGATCGCCGCGGCTCGAGGAGCAGATGAGAATGCGGAGCGCCGCGCTACCGTAACGACCGATGAGCTCCGCTCCCCTCTCCCCGGACGAGACGAAGCGCATCCTCCAGCTCTCGCGCCGCGATCGGAAGGCGGCGGAGAAGGCTGTCGCCGCGCTCTCCCTCGAGGCCCAGCTCGCGCTGGTCTGCGAGACGCCTCTCGCGCAGCGCGCCGAGATGCTGGGCCTGGTACCGGCTCCCGAGGCCGTGATCCCGCTGTTGCCGGAAGCGGAGCTGTGCTTCACGGTGAAGGCCGTTGGTCTGGCCGACGCCTCCTGGATTCTCGAGTACGCCACGCCGGAGCAGCTGCAGGCGAGCCTCGACCTCGACGCGTGGAGCGGCTACGAGCCCGACCTCGCGAATCTCAACGCCTGGTTCGAAGCGCTGGTGCAGACCTCGGAAGCTTCACTGCTGCGGGCGGCGCGCGCGCTCGACCCAGAGCTCATCGTCATGCTGCTGCGCTCGCGCATCGCCGTGGTGCAGAAGCCAAGCGGCGACGAAGACTGGCAGCCGCCCCCGGGCGCGCAGACGCTGGAAGGCCAGTTCTACTACACGGCGCTGGCGGACGGCGACGACGTCGAGCCGATCACCGCCCTGCTGCGCGCGCTCTTCGAAGCCGACTACTGGATGTATTTCCGCCTGATGCTGGGCACGATCTGGGAGCTCGACTCCGACAATCAGGAATACGCGCTGCGCTGGCGCGCCGGTAGGCTGGAAGATCTCGGCTTCCCGCGCTGGGAAGAGGCGATGCAGATCTACAAGTTCGTCCCGCCCAGCGAACGCGCGCGCATTTCGAGCCGCGCGCGCTCGCTCGATGTCGAGGACTGGCATCTGCCGATCTGGATCCCGCAGCTGCCGACCGCGCCAGGTCGGAACCACCGCGTGTTCGAAGCGATCTCGCGACTGGAAGCGGCGGAGCGCCGCGCCTGCTTCTACGCGTTCGTCGCCGTCGCCAACAAGATCGCGGTCGCGGATCGCCTGCCGATCGGCGACGCCGAGTCGATCCCGCGCGCCATCGAGAAGGCCGCGCGCTGGATCAGCCGAGGCCTCGAGCACATCGCGGCCGAGAGCGGGCTCGAGGATGCGGAGCTCCTGCGGCGCGTGGCGCTCGAACGGCTGTTCCAGGTGGGCGCGAACCTCGAGCCCGAGAACGCGCGGCGTTGAGGCTGCTGCTCGCCGCGGCGCGTTATCGGCTCGGATTGCCTGCGCCGCGTTGTCGCACGGCGCAGACGACGCAGTGGACCGCGCTGTCGGACGGGACGCGCCTGGCCACGCTCGTGGTGCGACCCGTCGACCGCATGCAGCCGCGCGCGCCCTCGGTCCTGGTGCGCACCGCGCACGCCGTCGACGCTCCAGCGCTGCGGCTCAGCGCGCATCTCGTGGCGCAGCAGGGGTACGCGGTCGTCGTGCAGTCGTGCCGCGGCCGAAGCCGCTCGGAGGGCCGCTTCGAACCGTTCGTCCACGAGGCCCGCGACGGTGCAGAGGCGGTCGAGTGGGTGGCGAGGCAGGCCTGGTTCGATGGGCGCCTGGCGCTGGCCGGCGCCGGCTACGCCGGCTACGCCGCCTGGGCCGCGTGCGCGGCGGAGGCGGTGAGCGCCGTCGTGGTGGGCTTCGCCGCGCGCGATCCCTACGCCTGGCTCCACGCCGGCGGCGCGCTGCGCCTGGACCTGGCCCTGCAGCTTTCCGTGGGCCTGGGGGAATCCGAGTTCGTGGCGCCGCAGCGCCTCGACCTGGCTCGCGCGGTCCGACACCGGCCGGTTCGAGAGGCCGACCGTGTCGCCCTGCGACGCTCGGATGCGTATCGAAGCTGGATCGACCATCCGGAGCGCGACGCGTTCTGGGACGCCTTGTGTCCGGCGCTGCCGCCGCGCTCGGCGCCGACCCTGATCATCGCGGGCTGGCACGAGCCCGCGCTGCTCGCGCAGCTCGCAGATCACGCGGCGCTCGGCGCGGTGTCGCAGCTGCGCGGGGGCGCGCCGCCCGAGCTCGTGATCGGCCCGTGGGCTCCGCACCGGCGCGCACGCGGCTGGCGGGAACGAGAGGACGCATCCTCGCCGGCGAGCGCGCTGCGCGCGGTGCTGTCCTTCCTGGATCGACACCTGCGCGGTTCATCGGAGAGCAGCGCCCCCGTGCGCGTCTACGTGCGCGGCGCGCGGCGCTGGCGCGAAGCTCCGGCCTGGCCGCCGCCGGGCGCCGAAGAGCGCAGCTTCCACCTGTGTGGCGAAGCGCGTGGGCACGACTCCGCTCGCGGCGGCTGCCTGGCCGAACGGCCGCCCGAAGGCGAGGAGCCCCCGGATCGCTTCGTCTACGACCCCGCAGACGCGGTGCCGAGCTGCGGCGTTGCGGCGCTCTGCGCACCCGCCGGAACGCACGACCCGCGCGAGATTGCGCGGCGCGGAGACGTGCTCTGCTACACGAGCGAGCCGCTGCTCGCGGACCTGGAGATCGCGGGGCCGGTGCGCGCCGTGCTGTTCGCGGCATCGGATGCGCCAGACACGGACTTCACGGCGAAGCTCGTCGAAGTCGCTGAAGACGGCAGCATCACGCATCTCTGCGAGGGCATCGTGCGCTGCAGAGCGCGCGCGGCAGGCGTCTGGCTCGCACCGGATCGCGTCGAACGACTCGAGATCGATCTCGGCGCGACGAGCTGCAAGCTCCGCGCGGGGCAGCGTCTGCGCGTCGAGATCTCCTCCTCGAGCTTTCCGCGCTTCGACCGCAATCCCAACACGCGCGCGGAGCCAGCCCGCGCCACAGAGGCGGATCTCGCAACGGCGCGACAGCGCGTGTTTCACGACGCACAGAGGCCGTCGCAGATCACGCTCCGCGTCCTGCCCTGCTGACGCACCGCGCCGCCAATTCGCGACGGGCCCGCCGGTGTGCACCGGCGGGCCCGATTCATCGTGCGAAGCCGCAGAAGATCTCCTAGAGATCGACTGCCTTCAGCGTCTTGCGCTTGTTGCCGAGCGCGCGCGTCTCGGCGCCCTTGATCAGCTCTCGAACTGCCTGATCGAGAGCGCCGTAGAACTCACCACCGACATTGCACTTCTTGACGGCGGCCTTGGTGCGAGACTTCGAGATGATCAGATCGCCCCCGCCCTTCTTCTTCGCAGCGGCCGGCTTCTTTCGAGCTGCCATTTTTCCTCCCAGTCGTGCTGGAAGCCTTCCAGCGTCTGCCCCCAAGCGTCGCGGCCACGATGCGACCGTTTTCGCCTCGCGCCACATCGCCTCGTGCCCCGGCACCAGCCGCGGCACGGCGGGCGGATCATAGACATTTTCGCGGGGGGGAGACAACGCAAATTCTGGCGTTTTCGGCCTCGAGAGCCCGAAAAGACGCCAATCGCGGGGTCGCAAGTCGGCGCCGTCGGCACACCGGGGCGCGGCACGGCGCGCTTCGAGGGATTCAAACGCGATGTCGCTCAGCCGCAAATCTCGCGTGCCAGAGCGGGCAGCACGCGCTCGATCGGATCCCGGATCTTCAGGGTGCAGCGCCCGTCGTACGGCGTCTCGGACGCGGTGAGGATCGCCGCCGGCGCCCCTGCGCGCTGCGCCACTTCGAACATCTCGTTGATGGGGCCGACCACGAGAGAGGTGCCGACGGCGACGAAGAGGTCGCAGCCAGCCGCCGCTCGCATCGCGCGCTCGAGATCCTCGGCCACCAGACCCTGACCAAACGAGATGGTCGCGGGCTTCCACGCCCCGCCGCAGGCGCAGCGGGGCACCGCCACGCCCGCCTCCCACTGCTGCTGCCCCACTTCGCGCGCGGCCTCGGCGCCGCAGGCGGTGCAGCGGATCCGACTGCCCGTGCCGTGGATGTTCACCAGCCGTTCACCGGGGAAGCCGCTGCGTTCGTGCAATCCGTCCACGTTCTGCGTGACCAGCAGGTCGATGTGCCCGCGGCTCGCGAGCTGAGCGAGCGCCCGATGTGCGGGATTGGGCGCTGCCCGGACGATCACCTGCCAGGTCTCGCCCGTGTAGCGCCAGTACTCGCGGCGCGCCTCCTCTCGCGCCAGGAAATCCTGGTACAGCACCGGTTGGTAGTTCTCCCAGCGCCCGCCGGGAGAGCGGAAGTCCGGGATCCCCGACGCGGTGGAGAGGCCCGCTCCGGTCAAGACCACCGGGTGCCGGGCGTCGCGCCAGAGCTCCGCGAGCCTATCGATTGCAACTTCGGCTGCGGACATCGCGGAACGACTCCCAGCTCCGCCGCTCGGACAGCGCAGGGCCTGCGCGGCGGCGTGCGCGGCGGCGTGCGCGCAGCGACGCGCCGGCGTTCACTCGTCGGTGACGCAGCCCTCGGACGCGGATTTCACGGTCTTGATGTATCGGGCCAGAGTTCCCCGCGTCGCCTTCAGCGCGGGTGCCTTCCAGCGTGCGCGCCGGCGCGCGATCTCCTCGGCGCTCACCTCGAGATCGAGCTTCCGCTGCTTCGCATCGATCGTGATCGTGTCGCCGTTCTCGATCAGCGCGATCGGCCCGCCCTCCTGCGCCTCCGGCGTCACGTGTCCGATGATGAAGCCGTGGGAGCCCCCGGAGAAGCGCCCGTCCGTGATCAACGCCACGTCAGCGCCGAGCCCGGCACCGACGATCGCCGAGGTCGGCGTGAGCATTTCGGGCATGCCCGGCCCCCCCTTCGGCCCCTCGTACCGGATCACCAGCACCTGACCCGCGCGGATCTCACCGCGCTCCAGGGCCGCGAGCATGTCTTCCTCGCGATCGAAGGCGAGCGCGGTACCGGTGAAGGCGAGCCCCTCCTTGCCGGTGATCTTCGCGACCGCACCGTCGGGCGCGAGGCTGCCGCGCAGGATCTGGATGTGGCCGCTCGGCTTGACGGGATCGTCCCAGGGGCGGATCACCGTCTGACCCGCGGCGAAGCCCGGCAGCTCGGCGAGGTTCTCCGCCAGCGTACGCCCGGTGACCGTGAGGCAGTCGCCGTGAAGCGCACCGTGCTCGAGCAGGAGCTTCAGCACGGCGGGCGTTCCGCCCGCTTCGTGCAGGTCCTGCATCACGTAGCGTCCACTCGGCTTGAGGTCCGCCAGGAAGGGGATGCGGTCGCTCACGGTCTGGAAGTCGTCGATCGTGAGCGGCACCTCGACGGCTCGTGCCATGGCGATCAGATGCAGCACCGCGTTGGTCGAGCCGCCGAGCGCCATCGTGATCGCCATCGCGTTCTCGAATGCCTCTCGCTGCATGATGTCCCGCGGCACGATGTCGCGTTCGAGCAGATGGCGAATGGCGGCGCCGGCGCGCAGGCATTCGTCGAGCTTGGCCGGATCCTCCGCCGGCGTGGACGAGCTGTAGGGCAGGCTCATCCCGAGCGCCTCGATCGCCGCTGCCATCGTGTTCGCGGTGTACATGCCACCGCACGCACCGGGTCCCGGGCACGCGTGTCGCACGATGTCGCGACGCTCCTCGTCGTCGATGCGCCCGGCGAGATACTCGCCGTAGGACTGGAACGCCGAGACGATGTCGAGCGCGCAGCCCGATCGATCCCGCCCCGGCCGGATGGTTCCGCCGTAGACCATGAGCGAGGGGCGATCGATCCGACCCATCGCCATCACGCAGCCCGGCATGTTCTTGTCGCATCCCGGCAGCGAGATGTTCGCGTCGTACCACTGGGCACACATCACCGTTTCGATCGAATCGGCGATGAGGTCGCGCGACTGCAACGAGTAGCTCATGCCCTCGGTGCCCATCGACATGCCGTCCGACACGCCGATGGTGTTGAATCGCATGCCGACCATGCCCGCCGCCACGACGCCCTCCTTCACGCGCGCGGCGAGCTCGTTCAGGTGCATGTTGCAGGAGTTGCCCTCGTACCAGGCGCTGGCGATGCCCACCTGTGCCTTGTCCATGTCCTCTTCGCTGAGGCCGGTCGCGTAGAGCTGCGCCTGGGACGCGCCCTGCGAGCGCGGCTGCGTGATGCGGCGACTGAACTTGTTCAGGGGCTGGGTCATGAGAGCTCCGACAGGTGGTGTGCGCCGAGTCGAGCGCACGAGCATCGACGCGATTCAGCGGACGCGCCGAGACGCTCGCGTGTCGGCTCGCGGGAGCGTCCAGCAGAGATCGCGGCCCAGGATACCCCAGACACGGCGCGCGGCCGTCGCCCTCACCGCGCCGGCGCCACGCCCGCCGCGCGCCACTTCAGCCGCGGCTTGGGCTCTGCGAGCCCGTGCAAGACCGCGTGCAGAATCTCGTTGCGGGCCTCCGCGGTCGGGCCGCCGCGCGCCGCCGGATCCCCGCCGACCGCGTCGCACGCGCTGATCAACAGCACGGCCGCCAGGCGCGCGGAGACATTGCGGCGCAGCTCGCCGCGTCGCTGCCCTCGGCGCACGACTTCCTCCGCGAGCTCGTGGAGCGGACTCGGCGCCGGCTGCTCGCGATCGCGGCGGGTGGGCGCCGGCGCCAGACAGGCCCGCGGCGGCTGCGCGACGAGCACCTCGGCCAGGACGCGCAGCTCCGAGAGCGCGCTGCCGCGCGGGCCGCCGAGGCGCGCTCGCAACGCCCGGGCGAGATCCCGATCGAGCGCCTCCCGCAGCGCTGCCTTGCCCCGGAAGTGCAGGAAGAAGGTGCCCCGCGCGACATCGGCCGCCGCACAGATCTCCTCGATCGTGATCACTGCGAAGGGCCGCGCCGCGCACAGGCGCATG
>JAOUNA010000286.1 GCA_029881215.1 Myxococcales bacterium
CACGGCCTCTCGCCGGAGCTCGGGATCTTCGCTCTCGGTCGCGATGCGCTCGTACTCGCCGGCCGCGCGCGCGAAGTCGCCCTGCTCGCGGTAGATCGACGCGATCTGCTTGGTGGCCTCCCGGCGCAGCTCGTGCTCCGGATAGGATTGGCGGAAGGCATCGAGCACGGCCACGGCTCCCGCCCAGTCCTCGAGCAGAATCAGGGCGGCGCCGGCGTCGTACTCGGCGGCTGGCCGGATTTCGGAGCTGGGCGCGGCCTGGGCGATCCGCAGGAAGTGATCGGCGGCCGTACGATGGTCTCCGGCCAGATTCGCCCGCTCGCCCTGCTTGTAGATGGCTGCGGCCAGGTTCTCGATGACGGCCCGGCGGGATTCGTCCTCTTCCGGTGTCATCTCGAGCACGCGCCCGTAGGCCGCCTCCGCCTGCACGTAATCGGAGAGGTCGAGGGAGGCATGGGCAATGACGGCCCAGGCGGAGCGACGGACCGAGGCATCCGCATCGGGATAGGCGTCGATCAGCTGCCGTCCCGTGGCGATGGCTCGCTGGTGCTCCTTCATGTCGTACAGGTCGTCGACGGCGGAGCCCAGCACGGCGGCGGCGTGCTCGTGCTCCGGGAACGTGTCGACGAAGCGCAGCGTGCTGGCCACGGCCTCCTGCCGCGCTCTCAGCTCCTCCGCGCCGTCGGCGTGGGCCTGGTTCTGGCGGTGGGCATAGATCGCGGCGTATCCGGCCGCGGCGGACTTCTCGTGGGGGGGATAGTCGTAGGCGGTGCGCTCGTATTCGCGGGCCGCCTCAGCGAAGTCTTCGTGCTCGAGGAGGAGATCCGCCAGGCGATAGTGGATGGCGGCTGTCTCCAGGTCTTCCGGAAACGATGCGAGATAGTCGCGGTACCAGTGCAACGCTTCCTGGAAGTGGGCGGGCCTCTCGTCGGCGAGCTCCTCCGCCTGGTAGAGCGCGTGGTAGTGGTTGGCGAGATCCTCGAGGTTGCTCTTCAGGTAGCGGAGGACTTCCGGGGAGTCGTCGACGTCGAAGTGGCGCCAGTACTCGGCTTGCAGGCCGTAGCTGGCCGCGAACTCCTTCTTCGACTCGAGGACGAGCTTCGGGAAGTCGCCCGCCTCGAAGATCTCGACCACGCGCATGCTGAAGTGAGGCGAGGATCGGTGCAGGGGATGGAGGTCGACGAATGCCCGGTAGGAGGCAGCGGCGTCGTGGTAGCGAAGCTTCTCGAGGTAGAACTCGCCCAGGTGGCTGTAGATGCGGTCCTCGTAGCTCCGGTTCCCGTTCGCGGAGAAGTACTGCGCCACGGCCTCGGGGCCGCCCAGGTTGGAGAAGCTGAGGCTGATGACGCGGTAGGTGTCGGCAATCCGACGCTCGTCGCCCTCGTCACCGGCCTGGTCGAAGTCGTACCCGGTGGAGATCTTGTAGTCGAGCAGAGCGACGTATTGGTCGAGCGCCTCCTCGTGGAGCTCCTGCTTGTAGAGGGTCCAGCCGAGCTTGTACAGGGCGTGCTCGTAGTACTCGGATCCCACGCCCAAGCCGGTGACGGCCGCGTACGCCTGCTCGGCGTCGAAGTACCTGCGCCGCACGAAGAAGTACTCGCCCCGCCGGAACTGGACCTCGTCGATGCTCCTGGAGTCCGGGTACTCGGCGATCAGCTCTTCGATCACGGCGATCGCCTCGTCACTGCGCCCCAGCTCGTCGTAGGCGCGGGCCTTCTGATAGAGGATCTGGTCGTTGTGCTCGTAATTCGGATAGGCGGCGAGGATCTGGTCGTAGAGCGCGATGGCTTCCAAGGGGCCCGATCCAGCCAGCTCCTCGCCACCGGGAAGCTCGAGATCGGTGGCCTCGTCGCTCGCCGCGAATTCCCGTGCGTCGGCCGCACGGCGTTCGAAGTCCTCCTCGGACTCCGAGGGATCGGCGCCGGTCGCCGCGCGCGATCGCTCGGACGCCGCGGTCTGGCGCTTGCCCGCCGCGGGAATCTTCTCCGGCGCGGCAAGATCGATGAGCACCCCGTTGCCGAGGATCCCGTACTGCTTCTCGAGCTTCAGGTCTGCGAGCCGGCGCATGGCCTCGGGAGTCAGCGAGGACTCGGGCGTCTCTGCGAGGAAGTTCCGGTAGGCGGCCATGGCCTGGTCGAGGCTGTTCTCCACGCGGACCTCGGTCAGGTCGGGCTGTACATCGCGAAGCCGGGCGAGGGTGTAGCGGTCCGGATTCCCCGCGCAGGCCGGAGCGAGGATCGGTACGAGGAGCAGAGCTGTGCGGATACGGCGCATCGATTCCCGCTCCTCACTGGACCTGCGCCTTCGCGGCGCGGTCGTAGCTGTCGGCAAAGGCGAAGCGGGCCTGGTTCTGGTAGACCTCGAGCTGCGCCCTGCGGGTCGTGAGCTCGTCGATGGCGACGGCCTCGAGGATGTGGCCCTGACGGGCCATGAGGACCGTCAGGCGTTCGAGCGCGGCTGCTACGCGCACGCGCAGTGTGTGGAGCGGGATCTCGTAGCCGACATAGCTGTGCGTAGCGGCCTGTCGCGCCCTGACGAAGGCGTCGTAGCGGGAGCTCAGCGTCTCCACGTCAGCGTCGAGCGCGCGAAGATGCTCATGGACGTCCGTCAAGCGCTGGTGATACTCGGTCTCCAAGTCCCAGGTCAGCACGCCCCGCAGGCGGCGGAGCCGGAGGCGCAGGCCCTCGTCGCCGGGCTGGCTCACGTGCTGCAGCGCCTGCTCCAGCCGATCGAGCCGAGCGGCGACCTGCAGTTCGTCTCCGGTCGCCAGGAGATCCGGTCTCGGAGCGATCAGCATGTGCTCGAGGCGCCGAGCCACGTGCGTGCGCTGCTCGAGCCGCAGACGCATTTGTGCGTCGAGCTTCCTGAAGTGGCGATCGATCTCGGGCAGCATGGGCTCGTAGTACTGCCGCCGCAGGCGGATGATGTCGTCGAACGAGTCGAAGCTTGCCTGCCACGACACGAGCTTCTTCCGCAGGTCCTCCAGGTCGAGGGTGTTCTGCAACGCGGTCTGGAAGTCGTGGGAGGCCATCAAGGCCATCAGGTAGAAGGTCTCCGGCGCCTCGGGCAGGCTGCGCAGGCGGATGACCCAGTCCTTGTCCTGCCGGATCTCGTCCCGCAACAGCGCCTTCAAGAACTCGCCCTCGCGA
>JAOUNA010000087.1 GCA_029881215.1 Myxococcales bacterium
CCGCGCGCGCGATTTGAGAATTCGCCGGATGTCGCGCACACCCAGGCGACGCGGTCCGTCCCGGCGCGGGCGCAGCGCCGTGAAGAGCGGCTGCGAGAGCAGGCCGGGCGCGCGGCGCGAGCCGAGATAGGCCGCGAGGGCCGCACGCGCCTCGCTCGGCACCGGAACCACGCGCTCGCTTCCGCCCTTGCCCAGCACGCGGACGTCGCCGCGATGCAGGTCGAGATCGCGCACGTCGAGCGAGGCCACCTCGCCCACGCGCAGACCCGCACCGTAGAGAAGCTCGAGCAGCGCGCAGTCGCGGCGCCGCTTCTCCTCGCTGTCGCGCGCGGGCGCGGGCGCCTCCATCAGCGCGACGCAGTCGTCCACCGGCAACGGACGGGGCAGCCGGCGCGGGGCGCGCGGCCCGGGAATGCCCGCCGTCGGATCCGAGGCGCACAGGTGCTCTCGCAGCAGAAAGCGGAAGCAGGTGCGAATCGCGGCGAGCTTGCGGCCGAGCGTGGCCGGGTGACGCTGCGCGTGCAGGCTCGCCAGATAACGGCGCACGTGTTCGGGCGCGACGCGGCCGGGCGGAACGCTCTCTCCAACGAACGCGGCGAACTGACGCACGTCCGCCTGGTAGGCGCGCCGGGTATGGGGCGACACGTTGCGCTCCGCACCCAGGTGCAGGCCAAACTCCCGGAGCGCGTCGCCCCAGGCGCTGCCCCGCGCGGCGTCGCGCGCCCTTCCCCTCATGATTCGGCCCCCGCTGCGCAGCGCTCGACGAACGGCTCCAGCGCTTCGAGCGCGCGCGCGGCGAGCTGCTCGTTGCGCGCGCGGCGGCGCAGGCGCACGGGC
Source organism: Myxococcales bacterium (assembly GCA_029881215.1). Classification (GTDB taxonomy): domain Bacteria; phylum Myxococcota_A; class UBA9160; order UBA9160; family SMWR01; genus JAOUNA01. Next base: position 838 of record JAOUNA010000087.1, read on the forward strand.
GCTGGCGAGAGCGGCGGAAAGAGTCCGTAGTTCACGTTCATCGGCTCGAAGCCACGGGCATCCGCCTCGCGCAGGTGCCTCAACAGGGCGCCGTGCGCCGTCTCCGCGGGCGCCAGCGGCGCCGCCAGTCCGCGCGCGCGGAAGGCCACGTGGATGCCGGCCAGCAGTCCGAGCGCCGCCGACTCGATGTAGCCCTCGACGCCCGCCATCTGCCCCGCGACGAACAATCCGGGCCGCTTCGCGACCTCGAGCTCCGCGGTCAGATGTCGCGGTGCGTTGAGATAGGTGTTGCGATGCACGGAGCCGAAACGCGCGAACACGGCGCCCGCGGCACCCGGCAGCTCGCGAAAGATGCGTTTCTGCGCCGGCACACGCAGCTTGGTCTGGAACCCGACCATGCTGTAGAGGAGCCCCTGCTTGTCCTCTTGCCGGAGCTGAACCACGGCGTGCGGGCGCGATCCGCTGCGGGGATCGATCAAGCCCACCGGCTTCATCGGGCCGTAGGCCAGCGTTTCGCGGCCGCGCCGCGCCATCTCCTCGATCGGCAGACAGCCCTCGAAGTAGAGATCGGCTTCACAAGCATGGAGCGGCACCGTTTCGGCCGCGAGCAGAGCGTCGACGAAGGCGTCGTACTGGGCGCGCGCCAGCGGGAGATTCAGATAATCTCCCTCGCCCTCCTCGTAGCGCGACGCGCGGAACGCGACGTCGCAATCGATCGAGTCGGCGTACAGGATCGGGGACAGCGCGTCGTAGAAATACAGGTACGCGTCGCCGAGCAGCGCCTGGAGGTCTCGCGCCAATTCCGCGTCGGTGAGAGGGCCCGTGGCGAGAATCACCAGGGGCGCCTCCGGGATGCGCGTCACGACCTCGCGCCGCAGCGAAACGCGCGGATGGGACTCGAGCGTGTCGGTGATGCGCCGCGCAAACGCCACGCGATCGACCGCCAGCGCCCGCCCGGCGGGCACGGCGGCCTCGTCGGCCGCCGCGAGCACCAGGGAGTCGAGTCGCCGCATCTCCTGCTTGAGCAACCCCGCGGCATTGCCCAGCTGGTTCGAGCGAAGCGAGTTGCTGCACACCAGCTCGGCGAGATCTGGCGAGCGGTGGGCGGCGGAGAAGCGCACGGGCTTCATCTCGACCAGCGTGACGTCGAGACCGCGCTTCGCGGCCTGCCAGGCCGCCTCGCACCCGGCTAGCCCCGCTCCAACGACGACGACGTGCAATCGGATCTCCCGGGGGAAAACTGGAGCATAGCTCAGGGCACTCCGCGCAAACGGCCGTCGCGATCGAGCTGCACGCGCCCTTCCAGCTCGAGCTCGAGCAGGTCCGGAGCCAACACCGCCGGTGTGCACCCGAGCGCGCGCGCCAGCTCGTCGCGCGCGAGCGGGCCCCGCTCGAGCGCGCGCACGATGCGCTGCAGGTGCGGCGCGAGAGGCGCCACGCGGCACGGAGACGCGCGGACCGGATCGAGGCCGAGCGCATCCAGCAGGTCGTCGGCGCCGAGCAGCGGCTGCGCCCCGTCGCGAAGCAGACGGTTCGTGCCGATGCTCGTCGGCGCTGTGATCGGGCCGGGCACCGCGAACACGTCGATGCCCTGATCGAGGGCGTGGCGCGCGGTCACGAGCGATCCGCTTCGTTCGCGCGCCTCGACCACCACGAGGGCGCACGCCATCCCGCTGATCAATCGATTGCGCAGCGGAAAGTGCGCGCGGCGCGGCGCGGCGCCCGGGGGCAGCTCGCTGACCAGCGCCCCCTGTCGCGCGATGCGCGCCGCGAGATCCCGATGTCGCCGCGGATAGACCTGATCCGCTCCGCAGGCCTGGACGGCGATCGTACTGCCCCCCGCCTCGAGCGCCCCTTCGTGGGCCGCGGCGTCGATGCCGTAGGCGAGCCCCGAAACGATCACCAGACCCGCGCGGGCCAGATCCGCGGCGAGGCGTCGCGCCACGGCGCGGCCGTATGCGGTCGCCGCACGCGCGCCGACGATCGCGACACCGGGGGCCGAGAGCGCAGACCACGCACCGACCACGCTCAACACGGGAGCGGGATCACGCAGCTGGGAAAGGCGCCACGGATATGCGGCACAGGAGTACGGCAGCAGCCGCGCGTTCGCCTCGGCCAACGCCGAGAGCGCGTGATCGACGCGGGGCGCGTCGATGCGGAATGCAGGACGCAGTCGGCGCAGCAGCGCAGCCGGGTCGCCCACTTCCCGAAGCGTCTCGACCGCTCGCTCGGGAAGCCAGGCCAGCTCGAGCTGCACGCCCACCCAGGCGCGCAGCTCCGGATCCCGCGCCGCACCCGGCGCAGCCGGATCGAACGGCGCGCGGCACACAGAGGACACGCACGGCTCCGCGGGACCGGGGCCCTGCGAGAGTGCCCGGCGCCCGCGCCGAAAGCAAGCGCGGCCGCGGAGTCGACGCCCCTACGGGTGGCCCATCGCCCGGAAGCGGTCGCCCATCGAGAGCTCGGTCTCCGTTCGCGTCACCAGCGCCACGGACGCCTCGGTGTCCGCGCGCACCACCAACAGCTCGGCGATGACGCGATCGGGCACCGCAACCCGCTCTGCACGCGCGGCGTCGCGCACCTCGTAGCCGGCGCGGTAGACCTCGAGAGGCGTTCCCACATCGACGCCGTCTTGCTTGCCCCGGTTCAGGTACACGTAGTCGCTCGACCCCATCAGCACGCGCTTCTGCGGAAAGAAGCTGATCTTGCCCTCGACGCCCTGCGGGCTGTCCAGGATCGCGATGCGCGCCGGCAGCGGATCTCGCGGAATCAGATGATCTCCGACCTCGATCTCGGAAATCGACATGCGGATCTCCGCGGTCGAGGCCTCGGGGTAGGTCTTCCGGACCTCGAGCCAACCCAACACTTCCACGTGGTAGCCGAGTAGCTCGCCCGTGTCCGGATCGTGCACCTGCTCTTCGGTGCGGAAGATCGTGAACTGATCGCCCGCTTGGACCCGACCTTCGCCGAGACCGATGTAGACCTCGTCCTCCTGGCTCAGCAACACGCGATCCGGCGCCTTGCCGATGATCGTGCTCGCGCTGCGCATCGCGCGCACCGAGATGAGGCCCGCGCTCTCCCGATCGGCCACGCGCATCGTGAGACGCTCCTCGGGCACCGTCGGGATCTCCGGCGCAATCTCCTCGAGCGTCGGCAGCTCCGCGTCGGCATCCAGCGCCGCCGCAAAGTCCTCCTGCGCGGCCGGCTCGGGCGGCCGATTGGCGAGCAACGCCTCGGCCTCGGCTGCGCTCACGCGACGCATCAGAGTGGGCGTGATCCAGATGCGATCGCCCGGCTCGATCCTGTGGGGATTCACGATGTTGCGATTGTCGTCCCAGATCGAGGGCCAGACCCAGGGCGTCCCGAGATAGGCCTCCGAAATGTCCCAGAGCGTGTCGGACGGCTGCACCACGTGAATGCGCCCGCGCCGCCCTTGGTCGTCGTAGCCGATCTGGCCGAGCGTCACACGCTGCTCGACCGCGAGCGCCGGGCCAGTCATCTCGCCCGTCGCCTGGGCGTCGGGATCGAGCGCGGCCGGGACGGCGGCGTCCTCCAGCGCGTCCGGAGATTCATCCGGCAGCGTCGTCACGGCGATCGCGTCCGAGATCTCGCCCAGCGCGCCGGGCTCGGGACCAGCGGCCTCGGCTGCGTCGGCGGAAGTCGTCCCGGGAGCGTCCGCCTCCATCTCGGCCTCTTCCACCGCCAGCGCGACTGCGTCGGCCGCGTCCGCCGAGGCCTCCTGGAGCGAAGCAGCAGCCTCGGGCGGCGCCGCCGCGTCCGCGGATTCCCCTTGGGGTTCAAGGACTTCGGCCTCGATCCCGGCGGGCTCGGACGCATCGTCCGCACCGAGCACGGGTGCCGCGAGCAGCCCGCAAACTGCCAGCGCGAACATCAGGAGCTTCGTCGAACCCATGGTCTCCCTCCGCATGCCGCGCTCCCGACCGGAACGCACCGGCGGACGTATCGGCCGCGGGAGGCGTGGGCTTGACCGCTCCCCAGCGAACTGTCGGACGACGCTTCTGGACCGGGCGGCTAGAGGCGCTCCCGCAGATCGAGCGCCTCGGCGTACCAGGCGGGCTCCGCCTCCCGCTTCGCCCCGCGTGCCTTCTGGGCCTCGAGGTACGCCTCCCGGGCGGCCAGGGCGTCGTCGAGCGTCTGGCGGGCCCGCTCTTTGTCTCCGCTCGCGTTGTAGGCGAGCGCCAGATGATGCCGCACCAATCCGAGGTTCTCGTCGTCCGGCGCGAGGCCCGCCTCGGCCTCCTTCAGGTAGGTGATGGCCGCCACGGGCACACCGCGGCGATACAGCACCCATCCCAGGGTATCCGCCGCGTTCGGGTCGTCCGGCATCAGCGACTTGGCCGACTGGGCCAGATCCAGGGCGCGGTCCAGGTTTTCCCCGCTCTCCGCGTAGATGTAGGCCAGGTTGTTCTTCGACTGCGCCTGATCCGGCGCCCACTTGATCGCCGCCTCGTAGTGCTCGATCGCGCGCTCGCGCTGCCCCCCGTACTCGTAGAGGACCCCCAGCATGTGATGGATCTTGGGCTGGTTCGGCGCCACCTTGAGCGACTCTTCGTAGACGTCGATGGTCTCCTGCCTGCGTCCCGTGGCGCCGTAGAAGCTCGCGAGCTGGCCGTAGCCCTCGATGTCGTTGGGGTCGAGCTCGATGGCCCGCTTGAACGCCGCCTCCGCCTCCGCCGCGTTGTTCTCTCGCAGCGCCAGCCTGCCCGCCAGTCGCTGCAGATCCGCGTTGTCCGGATCCGCCTTGACCGCCTGTCGGATGCGCTCGGTCGAGTCCTCGAGCTTGCCGGCGCGCTCGTCGAGGATCAGCAGGCTGTTCAGAATCTCCGCGTTCGTGGGCATCGTCTCGAGTGCCGCCACCAGGTGGGCGCGCGCCTTCGCGTCGTCCTTCTGCGCCAGGTAGATACGACCGATCGCGTACTGGACCGGCGCGTCGCGGTCGGCCTCGTCGATGGCTTCGACCTCCGCCAGCGCTTCGTCGAAGCGCCCCATCATCACCAGGCTCTGCGCGACGCGCACGCGCGTGGAGACGGACTGCGGCATCGCCTTCAGATAGCGCCGCCCCTCATCCACCGCGTACTCGTGCTCACCCAACGATGCGTGGACCTCGGCGAGCACCCGGCGTGCCTCGATCAAGCCGGCGTCGATCTCGAGGGCGCGCGCCAGCTCCGTGCGCGCCGCCGTGCGCTCGCCCGTCGCGGCCAGCGCGGTGCCGAGCAGGAAGTGCGCCTCCGCCCACTCGGGGCGCGCGTCGAGGGCCGCCCGCAGTGCCTTGATCGCCTCTTCGGGGCGCCCCTCCGCCAGGTGGAGCTTGGCCATCACGAACAGGCCCCCCGCATTCGACGGCTCGTCCTTCATCACGCTCTCCGCGATCGCGCGCCCCTCCTGCTTCATCTCCGCGTTGCCGTCGCGGAAGCCGAGCTCGATCAACACCTCGGCCTTGCGCAATCGCGCCCGTTCGTCGTCGGGCGCGAGCTCCACCGCCTTCTCCGCGGCCGCCAGCGCGCCGGCGAAGTCTCCCTGCCGACCGCGCAGCGCCGAGAGCACCAGGTGCGGGCGCGGATCGTCGGGCTTGAGCTGTGTCGCGCGCTCCGCGAGCGCGTCGGCCTTGGCGTCGTCTCCCTTGGCGCGATACATGCGCGCGAGCATGTAGAGCAGATCGAGCGGATCCTCGGCTTTCGCAATGCCCTGCTCGATCGTCGCGACCGCATCCTCGAATCGATCGCGCGCAAAGTAGAAACCGCCCAGCGCGCCGTAACCGCGCGCGATTTCGAAGCCCTCGGCCAGCTCGATCGCCTTGCGCAGCGCCGCCTCGACCTCCGCGTCGTGCGTCCGCTCCACATCCTGCGCGTAGAACCTGCCCAGATTCAGGAACGTCTCGAAGCGGGGGTCCACCTCGGTCGCGCGGACGTAATGCGGCTCCGCCGCAGCGCGATCGCCGTGCCGCTGATAGAAGTTCCCCAACATCAGGAGCGACTCGGGGCGCTCCGGATCGACGTTCACGGCCATCTCGAAAGCCGCCTGCGCTTCATCGAGTCGCTTGAGCGCCTCGAGCGACTGGCCGCGGATGAGATAAGCGGTGTAGTTGCTGGCATCCGCTGCGATCACCTCGTCCACGCGCGCGAGCGCCTCTTCGTATTCGCCGGCCATGATGGAGAGCTGTGCAAACTGGAGCTTCGCCACGTGGTTCGACGGATCGAGGCGCACGGTCTCGCGCAGCTCCCAGAAACCCTCTCGGGCCTTCTTCGCGTTCAGGTACGCCTGAGAGAGCTTGAAGTGCGCCTGGGCGCTGTTGGGATCGATCTGGAGCACGTTCTTGTACTCGATGATCGCCTCTTCCCACTTGTCGGCCTCGCTGAAGGCCTCGCCGCGGGCCATGTGCGTGTCGATCTTCTCGGCATCCGACTGGCACGCGGCCAGTGCGAGAGCGAGAAGCCCGGAGGCGATGATTCGAGCCAGATTGCTGCGCATGCGTCGTTCCTCTGTCGATCCGATGTCGCGGCCGGCGCGGGAGAGGTTGGCGTTCAGGGGATCCCACCTCAGATTTTTGAAACCGGCCTGGCCGCAAGGGTTCAACCAACCGGCCGCAGAATCAAGGGGTCCGCAGCGGAGGGTCCCCACCTCTCCCCGGGCTTCGGTTGCGCCGCCAGGAGTCGTGGGTGATGCCCATGCGCTGGATCATGTAGTTGAGCTTGCGGCGACTCACGCCCAGGAGCTTGCAGGCCTCCTTCTGGACGTATCCCGCGCGCTGCAGGGCCTCGATGACGAGCGCGCGCTCCACGTCGCGAAGCGTCCAGCCGGGCGGCGGCAACGCGGGCCGCCAGGCGGATTCGAGCGAGGCTCCCGAGGCGCGCGCGAACGAGAGATCCGCGGGCCCGATGCGTGACGCCTCGCAGGTCAGCACCGCCCGCTCGATCGTGTTGTGAAGCTCCCGCACGTTGCCGGGCCAGGGGTGGCTGCGCAGGCGCGTGAGCGCGGCTTCGGTGAAGCCGCGGATGGGCCGCTCGAGCGCCTCGCAGAGCGCGCCGAGGAAGTGGTGGGCCAGATCGACCACGTCGTCCTCGCGCTCGCGAAGCGCCGGCAGGTGGAGGCGGATGACGTTGAGGCGGAAGTAGAGGTCCTCGCGGAACGCTCCCGCGCGGACCTGCGCCTCGAGGTCGCCGTTGGTGGCCGTGACGATGCGCGCGTCCGTGCGCAGCACCCGCGTGCCACCCAGCCGATGGAACTCCTGATCCTGGAGCACGCGCAGCAGCTTGGCCTGGATCGGGGGGGAGAGATCTCCGATCTCGTCCAGAAAGAGCGTGCCACCGCTCGCCTCCTCGAAGCGGCCCTTGCGGAGACGATCCGCACCCGTGAACGAGCCCCGCTCGTGTCCGAACAGCTCGGATTCGAGCAGGGTCTCGGGCAGTGCGGCGCAATTGACCTTGACCAGGGGGCCACGGGCGCGCGCGGACGCGTCGTGAATGAGCCCCGCGATCAGCTCCTTGCCCGTCCCCGTTTCGCCCGTGATCAGCACGGTCGAGCGCGTGGGAGCCACGCGCCGCGCCAGATCGATCGCGTCGCGCAGCGCCGCGGAGCGCCCCACGATCGCACCCGCCGCGCGCCGGCCCGCACGCTCGGCGCGCAGCACCTCGACCTCGTCGAGGAGCTGGCGCTGATCGACGGCGCGCCCCACGCGCAGCTCGAGCTGCTCGAGATCGAATGGCTTCTGCACGAAATCGAAGGCGCCCGTGCGCATGGCCTCCACCGCGCTGTCGATCGTGCCGTAGGCGGTCATCACCAGCACGCTCGTGCGGGGATCGCGCGCGTGCGCCGCGCGCAGCACGGCGAGTCCATCCGCACCGGGAAGCCGCAGGTCTGTGACGACGACGTCGTAGGCATCCTCGCCCGAGTCCGACAACCGCGCGATGGCGCGCTCGCCGGAGGCAACCTCCTCCACCGACCCCCACGTCTCGCGCAGCGCCTGCACGATGACGCGGCGCAGCGTGTCGTTGTCTTCCGCGACCAGAATGCGTGCGGCGGCCCTCTCCCTCATTCCCGCTCCGCATCGACGGGGAGATGGAGGCGGAACGTGCAGCCTCCTCCCGGGCGGCACTCGAGCGCCACGCTGCCCCCGTGAGCGGCGACGATCTTCTGGACGTTGGCGAGCCCGATGCCCGAGCCGCGCGGCTTGGTGGTGAAGAAGGGGTAGAAGATCTTCTCGCGCAGTGGCGGCGGAATGCCGGGGCCGCTGTCGCACACGCTGATCACCACCTCGCGTTCGGGCGCCGTCGTCTCGGGGCGCGCGCCGCCCGCGCTCTCGACCCGCACCGCGCGCGCCGGACGCTGCGCGGCGCGTTCGCACAGCGCCAGCACGAGGCGCGACCCGGCGGGTGCACCGACACCAGCCATGGCCTCGCAGGCATTGACGATCAGATTGGTGAGCGCCATGCCCATCAGATCCGCGTCGACCCGCAGCGCGGGAAGCTCCGGTGCGTAGCGCCGCTCGACCGCATCGGGGTGCGGCGCGCGCGCCAGCGACTGCTCGAGAGCGGTCTCGAGCAGCGCGCGCGGATCGATGCGCTTGCGCTCGAGGGAGATCGGGCGCACGAACTCGAGGCTGTCGGTGACGGTCGCGGCGAGCTGGCGCAGCTGTCCGATCAGCTCGGCGACCAGCTGCCGTTCTTCCGGCCGATCCGCGAGGCGGCGCTGCAGCAGTCCCGCCATCAGCTCCATGCCCGCCAGCGGGTTGCGGATCTCGTGGGCCAGACCGGCCGCCATCTGCCCCAGCGCGGCCAGGCGGTCGCGCAGCCGCGCCTGCTCTTCGCCGCGCTCGAAGGGCGTGAGATCGCGGAACAGCATGGCCGCGCCACAGATCTGCTCCGCCGCGTCGCGCAGCGGGGTGAGCGTGAAGCCGATGGTGTTGCCGAGCGAGGCTCCGACCGGCTCGAGCACGAGCTCTGCCCGCGACAGGGCCTCCCGGCCGTCCAGGACTTCGAGCAGGAGCCGCGCGACGGTCGGCTGCGCCGCTAGGACACCCCGGCAGTCATGCCCGATTGCCTCATCCGGGCTCCCTTGGGGGAGGCCGAGAATCCGCTGCGCCCCCTCGTTGAGGAGCGCCACGTTTCCCGCCGTGTCGATCCCCAGAATGCCCGAGCTGAGACATCCGAGAATGCGCGCAGCGAAGTGCGGATCGCCGTGGGCCATCCCACGGGTCATCGGCGCGCCCGTCAGAGCGCCTGAGGCGCCCGCGCCTCAGGCGTCTTCGCTGGGCACGAGGTAGCGCTTGCCCTCTTGGGCGAGCCAGCCCTGCTGCTTGAGATCCTTGAGCGCGCGCGTGACCGTCTCGCGCGACGTGCCGATCATGTCCGCGATCTGCTGGTGCGTGAGCGGAGGCGTGGCGCGGCGTCCCGTCTGGGCGGCGGATTCTTCCTTCGCCAGCCGCTGCAGCAGCCCGCGGGTGCGCTCCTGAACGCGCTGGAAGGACAGACTGCTGGCTTGTTCGTCCACCTGGCGCAGCCGGCGGGTCAGCTCCTGGATGACCGCCATGGCGAGATCCGGGCTGCGGCGCAGCACGGCGAGGAAGTCCGTGCGCGAGAGCGCCATCACGCGCGTCTCGACGAGCGCGCGCACGCTGGCCGAGCGCGGCGCGTTGTCGAGCAGGGACATCTCGCCGAAGAAGTCCCCCGCCTCGAGGAACTCGAGGATCTTCTCGCGCCCGTCGTCCGAGAGCTTCGAGACGCTCACCCGTCCCTCGCAGATGATGTACATGTAATCGCCAGGCAAGCCCTCTTCGACGATCGTCTTGTGCTTCGGGAAGCGTCGCTCGATCAGCAGCGAGGCCACCGAAGTCAGATCCTCGTCCTTGACCGACGAGAACAGCCCGATGTTGCGCAGCGATTCGAGCGCGTCCTGGTTGCGTTGCGCGGTGGACATGCCTTCTCCCGGCTCTCCTCGGCGTGGGACCGGCGGGTCGAGCACGCGCCGTTCTACGTGACGTCCGTGCGGCCCGCCGCCTTGAGTGCCGTAACGATACCGCGAACCTCGTCGCTGCGGTCGAGTCGGGCCACCAGCAGCGCGTCCCCGGTGTCGATGATCGCCAGATTCTCCACGCCGAGCAGCGCCACGGGCCGGCCCGGCTGGCCCCAGATCAGGTTGCCGCCGCGATCGTCGTGGACGACCTCGCCCGCCACCCGATGGGAGCGGCCCGCCGCGACGCCCAGCTCGGCGGCGAGCGACGCCCAGGTGCCGACGTCGCTCCAGTGCCAGCGCACCGGCAGCGTCCAGACGCGCCGGCTGCGCTCCATGACCCCCACGTCGATGGGCAGCGACGGCGCACGACGGTAGGCGCGCGTCAGCGTCGCGGCGCGCGGCCGGAGCCCTTCGGCGCGCACGGGCCCGAGCGCCCGGTGCAGCTCCGGCATCCAGCGCTCGATCTCCTCGAGAATCGCCCGCGCGGTCCAGACGAAGATGCCGGCGTTCCAGAGATAGCTTCCCTGGCGCAGGTAGCGGCGCGCGCGCGCCGCGTCGGGCTTCTCGACGAAGCGGCGCACGCGGTGCAGTCGCGCGTGCCCGCGTCCGGCCGGTGCGCCCACGTGGATGTAGCCGTAGCCCGTGTCCGCGCGCGTGGGCCGCACGCCCAACGTCACGAGCACCGCGGCGGCGCGCGCGGCGGCGGCGGCGCGCCGGATGTCGGCGGCAAAGGCTCGCGCATCGGGGATGTGGTGGTCGGCGGGAAGCACCGCGAGCACCGCGTCCGGATCCTCCGCCGCAATGCGCGTCGCGGCCAGCGCCACGGCCATCGCGGTGTTGCGCCGCGCGGGCTCCAGCAGCACGCGCCGGCCCGGCAGGCCCGTCGCGCTGCGCAGCGCCCGTGCGTGCTCGCGCCCCCCGACGATCCACACCGCGTCGCGGGCGGCG
>JAOUNA010000287.1 GCA_029881215.1 Myxococcales bacterium
TTGGGCGCGATCTGCAGGGCCTCTCGATAGCGTTCGATCGCCTCGTCGATCTTCCCCTGCGCGCGAAGCAGATTGGCCATGTTGTAGAGCGCGGTGCGATCCGGTCCGGCCCGCAGCGCCAGCTGGTACTGCAGCATCGCTTCTTCGAATCGGCCCTGATTGCGGTAGGCCGAGCCCAGATTGATGTGCGCCCGGACGTCATCGGGCTTGGCTCGCAAGGCGCGCTCGTAGAGAGCGATCGCCTCCTCGGTCATGCCCCTGGAGCGCAGGACATTGGCGAGATTTACGTTCAGCGGCGCCGAATCCGGCGTTGCCTCCAGGGCCCGGCGATACTCGCGGATCGCCTCGTCGATCTCTCCCGCGTCGCGGAGCTGGTTGGCCAGGTTGTAACGGATCGACGGGTTCCTCGGCACCGCCTCCACCGCGTTTCGGAACAGCGAGATCGAATCGCGCCAGTGCGCCGTCTGCGACCAGGCCGTCACCCCGAGCGCGATCAGGGAGATCGCGGCGCCACACAGCACCACATCGCCGCGATCCCAGCGCGAGCGGAAGAGCTCGAACAGCTCGCTGCCACCCCAGGCAATCATGAGGAAGAGGCCAACGGACGGCAGGTACATGTAGCGATCCGCCATTGCCTGATGGCTCACCTGCACCAATCCGATCACGGGAACCAGCGTGCCGAGGAACCAGCACCATCCGACGCCCGCCCAGCGCCGGTCCCTGAAGCGAACGACCAGCGCGGAGATCGCGAGCAGGGCCGCCGCGGAGGCGGCGATCTGCCAGGCTGCGAGCGGCACACCGCCGGCCTCCGGGATGTACGGATGCGGGTAGAACATCGACAGCCGACTCGGCCACAACGTCTCGACGAGGTAGGTCGCATACGAGACCACGGCGTTCGCGATGCGCTCGAGAATCCGCAGGGGCTGCTCCGTCTCCGCGCCGCCGATGCTCCTTTGCGCGACGAACGTGATGGCACTCGTGCCCGCGGAAAGCACGAGCAAGGGAATCTTCTCCAGAAACAGCAGGCGAGTCGCCCGGCGCTGGAGCGGCCAGTAATCGAGCAGGAAGAAGACGAAGGGAAGCGTCACGAGCATGGCCTTGGACATGAGCGCCAGGGCCAGGAACGCTGCAGACAGCAGGTAGCGCCAGGCGCGGCCGCGGCGCGCGTAGGAAACGTAGGCCCACGTCGAGAGCAGCCCCATGCAAACGCTCAGGACATCCTTTCGCTCCGAGATCCAGGCCACGGACTCGACGTGGAGCGGGTGAATCGCGAAGAGCAGAGCGACCAGCGCGCTTCGCCACGGCGCGTGCGTCATGCTCGAGAACAGCGCAAAGAGCAGAAGCGAGTTCAAGACGTGCAGGAGCACGTTGGTCGCGTGGTGGCCGCCCGGATGCAGCCCGTAGAGCTCCACGTCCGCCATGTGCGACAGCCAGGTGAGCGGATGCCAGTTGATCCGCTCGGTGGACAGGAGCGCCCACGCGGCGCTCTCTCTCGTCAACCCCTTCGCAACGTGCTCGTTGTTCGCGACGTAGAAGGAGTCGTCCCAGTCGACGAAGTCGAAGGTGAGCGTCTGGCCGTACACGCCGAGCGTGGCGGCCACCAGGATCACACCGATGCATAGGTTGCGGCGCATGTCTCGCAAACGTATCGGCGGCTAATTGTTGCGCAGCACCCGCTCGTCGTATTGCGTCTCGAAATAGAGCTTGTGCTTGGCTTCTTCCTGGGCCAGCCCGAGAAAGAGCGCGCGCAGCTCCGCGTCGTCCACGCGCGCCGCCAGATCCGTGTAGAGGCGGAAGGCCGCCTTCTCGCGCTTCATGGCGACGATCAGCGCATCCTGCAGGCCGATGTCGTCGGCCACTTCGACGTCGACGAGATAATCGGCGATCTTGAGGTCTGCGATGCGCTGCTCCGACGAGAGCAGCTTCTGGCCGCCTTTCACCGCCAACAGCTTGGCTTTGTGCCGGGCTTCCTCTCGCGCGAAGTCCAGGAGCAGATCGCGCATCCACGCCTTGCCGTCGCGCCCGGCGAGGCCCGTGTAGAAATCCACCGCCTCCTGCTCGCGCGCGATGGCGAAATCGAGGATTGCGTCGACACTGTTCATCTCACGCTCCTTTTCTGTACGGTGCGGCAGGGCGAGGCTCGCGCGGGGCGCCGCCGTGGTCGCGGTCGATGCCCACGCAGGCTAGCGAACGGAAGGCATGAGGCGCCCTTCCCCGCTCCGAGACCCAGCCCTTGTGGAAGAACGACCCGATCCGATCGCTTCGATTCCCGGTTCGAGCTTCTGGCTCGAGCGGCGCCCGGCGCGCCCCGGGCATCCCCATGAGGGCCCCTCCTGCGATACCGTTCCCGGTGCGCACCCGCTCCGCGAAAGGAGAGGCCGGCATGAGCGAGGAGACGATCTGCTGCGCGGGCGCGCCGGCACGGGATCTGCCGGCGGGAATTGCGGCAGCGCGCGACCGGGAGGCCACCTCCCGACGAGAGGTCGCGCGATGAACGAGCAACTCGAGCGGATCTATTCGAACTACCAGGGCAAGCAGGAGGAGCTGATTCCAATCCTGCAGCGGGTCCAAGAAACCTTCGGATACCTTCCCGAAGGCGCCATCGCGTCGATCGCGCGCTTTGCGCGGGTTCCCGAGGCCAACGTCTACGCGGTCGCCACCTTCTACGCCCAGTTTCGCTTCAGTCCCATCGGCAGGAATCACATCATGGTGTGCCGGGGGACCTCCTGTCAGGTGCGCGGCGCGCCCCGGATCCTCGAATCGCTCGAGAAGCGCATCGGAGTGAGGGAAGGGGAGACCTCCAAGGATCTCGAATACTCGGTCGAGACCGTGGCCTGCATCGGAGCCTGCGGCCTCTCTCCGTGCATCATGGTCAACAAGAAGGTCGAAGCCAAGCTCAGTCCGCGGAAGATCGCAGAGCTCTTTCCCGCGAAGCAGGCCGCGGAATGAAGCAGCTGGAAGCGGCGCGGAAGAGGGCCGAGGCGGATTGGACGAAGCTGCGCGAGTCGCAGCCCCTCGTGATGGTCGGGACGGCGACCTGCGGGCGCTCGGCGGGCGCGGTCGAGGTGCTGAACGCCCTCGCCGTGGAGGCGAAAAGACG
>JAOUNA010000088.1 GCA_029881215.1 Myxococcales bacterium
GCTTCGACGCGTCACACAACTGGCGATACATCCACGCCCTGACCCGGAGCTGGCAGCTCCCCACTGCGGATGCGGCCTGGTCCACCGCCGATCCTCCACTCTTCTTCTATCTCTCGGCGCTCCTGCTGCGCTGCGCCGGACTCGAGCCCGTGCTGATCCCCCTGCTCAACACGCTGCTGGGTCTCGGCGTCGTCGCGCTGGCCATGCGCCTGGTGCGGCGCGCGGCTCCCGCGGACCCGGAGCGGGCGCTCCTCGCCGGAGCGCTGCTGCTCTACCTCCCGGCGCACGTCCACATGAGCGCGATGGTGAACGAGGAGATGCTGGCCGCGTTCTGCACCTCCGTCGCGATGTTCAGCGTTGCCGCGCCACGAGAGGGCGGGTCGCGTTCGATCCGGCGCGCGCTCTGGGCGGGAGCCGCGAGCGGGGCGGCCATGCTGAGCAAGGCGAGCGGGGCGCTCGCGGCCGTCGCCGGCGCCGGCGCGCTCGCCTGGAGCGGATGGCGCGCCGGGTCCAAGCGCGCGGCGCTGCGCTCCGGCGCCATCCTCCTCGCCAGCGCGGCGCTGCTCGGCGGCTGGTTCTACGCGCGCAACCAGCTCGCCCACGGATCGCCGCTGCCGTCGCGCCTGCCGGCCCACGCCCGCATGCTCGGCATGCCACCCGGCGAGCGCGGCGTGCTCGACTACCTGCGATTCCCGCTCGCGACCTTCACCGATCCGCAGCTGCTCCACCCCGCGCTGCTGCGCTCGGTGTGGGGCAGCACGTACGCGACCGCCTGGTTCGATGCCCATCGCTACTTCCTGCCCACCGATTCCGCGCCGGTGCGGCGCCTCGGCACGCTGCTCCTCACGCTCGCCCTGCTCCCCAGCGCGGCCTTCTGCGTGGGCCTGGCGCGCGGCGCCACCCGGCGCTCCGCAACGGACGCGCCCCTGGTGCTGCTCACGCTGCTCACGCTGCTGGCCTACGCCGCGTACAGCTGGCGCAACCCCTGGTTCGCCGTGCTGAAGGGGACGGCGCTGCTCGGCCTCTCCCTGCCGTACGCGTACTACGCGAGCGAGGTGCTGACGCGCTGGCTGCGGCGCAGCCGGCTCGCGGCGTTCGGCATCGGCGCGGCGCTCGCCGTCCTGGCCCTGTGCGTGCTCCTCTCCGGTACCTTCGGCCTCGCGTTCGAACGCAGCGAGCTGCCCGGACTGCGCTGGGAGGAGGTGCGGCCGACGTGAGCCGGGGAACCTGGAAGCGCGTCTCTCCCGCGCTGGTGAGCGCGGCCGTCCTGGTCTGGCTGCTCGCGCGCGTGGACCTCGCGGCGCTGGCCGAGGCCATCAGCTGGCGCATCGGCGCCGTGATCGTGCTGGCGCTGCTCGGCTACGGAGCCGTCTCGCTGCTGCTCGAGTCCCTGTCCATGACGCTCCTGGCGCGCCTGCCGCGCGAGGAGCTGGGCGCGTGGACGGCGGCCCGCCTCAAGTGCGCGAGCTACCTGCTCGGCATCGTCAACTACGCCCTCGGCGCCGGCGCGCTCGCGGTGCTGCTGCGGCGGCACACCCGGCTCTCGCTGGGCGAGGCGGCGAGCCTCGTGCTGCTGATCTCCTCGGCCGACCTGGTGGTCGTGCTCGGCCTGGCGGGCGCTGGCGTCGCGCTCGTCGAGACGCGCGCGCCCACGATCGCCGGAGCCGTGGCGGTCGCGGCCATCGCATTCTTCGGCGGCCTGGCGCTGCTGCGCATGCCGACCTCGCTCGGCCCCCTCGAGCGCATTCGCTCGCTCGCCGTCTTTCAGGGCTTGCGCACGGTGCCGGCGCAGCGCATCGGGGCGCTCTTGGCTCTGCGCATCTGCTTCACCGGCTCTTTCGTCGCCCTCTTCGCCGCGTCCTTCTACGCCTTCGAGGTCCGCGTCCCGCCGGTCGTGATGGCCGTCGGCGTGCTGATCGTGGGCGTGGTCGCCGGCGTGCCCATCGCCGTCGCCGGCCTCGGCACGAGCCAAGCCGCCTTCCTGTTCGTCTTCGCCGACTACGCGCCGCAGGAGCTGTTGCTGGCGCAGAGCCTGGTGCTGTCCGCGGGCATGCTGTGTCTGCGCGGAGGGATGGGGCTCGTCTTCGCGCGCGAGTTCACGCGCGAAGCCCTGCGCGAGACGCAGGGAGCCCCGACTTGACGGAGGCTCGCTTCAGCGGCGAGCGCCTGCACGAGGGCGATGCGCGCTTCGCCCTCGACCTCGCGCGGCACCGGGCCGCCTACGAATACGCCCGATCGCGCAGCGCCGCGGGCCGCTTCCTCGATCTCGGCTGCGGATCGGGCCACGGCGCCGCGCTGCTCGGCGGCGCGGACGCGACGCTGATCGGCGTGGATCGCGTCGCGCCGGATCTCGCCTCCCGCCGCTCGCAGGCGCGCTTCGTGCGCGCGGATCTCCGCGCCCTGCCGTTCCGCCCCGCCTGCTTCGACACGATCGTCAGCTTTCAGGTCATCGAACACCTGGAAGATCCCTCCGAGTATCTCGATGCCATCGCGCGCCTGCTGGCTCCGGGCGGCCTCGCGATGCTCACCACACCGAACGTGCGCATGTCGGACGGCGTGAACCCCTATCACGTTCACGAGTACGACGCGCGCGAGCTCGAAGCCAGGCTGCGCGCGCGCTTCGCAGACGTCGAGGTGCGGGGCGTCGGCATGCGCGACGCCGTCCGCGAAGTCATGGCGGCGCGCTCGCGCCGCATCCGACGCATCCTGCGCCTCGACCCGCTGCGGCTGCGCGAGCGGCTGCCCGCGCCGCTCGTGCGCGCGCTCTTCGCGCGCTGCGCGGTGCTCGTGCGTCTCGCGGCGCGGCGCCCGGCAGGCGCGCCCGCATTCAGCTGGCGCGATTTCCCGGTCGGGCCCGCCTGCGACGACTGCCTCGACCTGCTGGCGCTGTGCCGCAATCCCCGCTGACGCAGGCGCGCTTCGCCGCGATCGATGCGCTCAAGGCGGCCGGCATCGTCTGCGTGGTCTTCGTCCACGCCCTGCCAGCGCCGTGGCAGCCCTCGGCTTCGCCCCTCGCGATCTGGCTCGGTCACCTCACGCGCTTCGGCGTACCGGCGTTCCTGTTCGCGTCCGGCTTCCTGTACGCGACGCGCTCCCGCGTGCCCGCGGCCACCACGTGGCGGCGCCTGCGCCGCATTCTCGCGCCGTATCTCGTCGCCTCGCTGCTGGCGCAGCTCTGGCGCATCACGGCGCACGCGCCCAGCAACGCCGGCTCGACCTGGGCCGATCTGCTCCTGGGCTCGTCGTTCGGTCCCTATTACTACGTGTTCGTGATCGCGCTCCTGGTGGCGCTCACGCCGCTCTTCGCGCGCGCGGCGCCGCGGCATCTCGCCGCGCTGCTGCTGATCCTGCTGGTCTGCCAGTGGTGCGTCGACGCCGCGCTGCTCCTTCCCCTGCCCTTCTACTGGCATCTGCGCAATCCGCTGCTGTGGTGGCCCTTCTTCGCGCTGGGCTGGCTCGCCCGGCTGCACCGGGAGGCGCTCGACACCTGGCTCGCCCGCGGACGGCGCACGACCTGCGCGGCGCTCGCCGCGGGCATCGGGTTGCTCGCGGCCGCGGCGGCGCTCGACGGCCACGCGCCACGGCTGCTGGTACGGAGCGCTGCCTGGCTCGAGATCTACGCGGTGCTCGGGTTGATCTACGCGTGGGCGTGCGCGCGGCCGGAGCCCGCACCGCTGCTCCGCGGCGCGAGCCAGGCGAGCTATGCCGTCTACCTCTTCCATCCGTTCTTCGTGCTGGCGGCGCAGATCGCGGCGAACACCTGGCTCGGAGACCTCGAGCCGTTCGCGGTGGCGCTGGCCTGGGCGGCAGGCCTGCTCGGTCCCGCGCTGCTCGTGATCGCCGCGCGCCGGCTGCTCGGTGCGCGCTCCCTCGACGTGATCGGCGCCTGAGTTCGCCGAGGACGCGCAACGCGCCGCCGCGCGGCCTCGGGCCAGCCGTGCAGCGAGCGCGATAGAGTCCGGGCGATGTCGTGCCCGACCGGAACGCCCGCTGCCACACCGCCGGCCGTTTCCGACGCGCGCGCCGGATTCGCGCCTTCCGCGCGCGGCCACCGGCTTCGCGGCCCGCTCGCGGCGCTCGCCGTGGCCCTGCTGGCGCTCGCCTTCCAGCTGCCGAGCTTCGATCGCACGGCGAGCCTGCTCGACGAGGGCCACATCCTGCAGTTCGCCGACATCGTGTCGCGCGGCGGCGAGCTGTACCGCGACGCGAGCACGCTGGCGCTGCCCGGTGCGTTCTATCTGCTCGCGCTGGCCTTTGCGCTCACCGATTCCTCGATTCTCGTGGCGCGCTGGATCGTCGTATTCGAGTTCAGCGCATTCGCCGCGGTCCTGTTTCTGCTGCTCAGACGCCTGACCGCTCCCGCTGTCGCCGCGTCGGGCGTGGCGCTGCTCTTCGTCTACAAGATCTGGGCGTTTCCACACTGGCAGATGTACAGCTACTCGACGACGGCGCAGCTCTGCCTCGCCGGCGCGCTGTACGGGGTCGTCCGCTATCACGAGAGCGCGAGACGGGCGCATCTCGTCGGCGCGGGAATCGCGACGGGCCTCGCGATCGTCTGCAAGCAGGATTACGGGATGGCGGGCCTGCTGGGGTTGAATGCCGCGCTGTTCCTCTCGCTGCGCGGCGGCGGGCGCGCTGCGCGCGCGCGCGCCGGACGCGTCTTCGCGGCCTACAACGCGCCGGTGGCCGCGATTGGCGTGGCGGTCGCGTACCACTTCCTGCGGCAGGGACTGCTGGCCGAAATGCTGCAACAGACGCTGCTCCAGCATCTGCAAGGGATTGCGACGGGCCTGTATTCCCCGGCGCCTCCGCTGCTTCCGCTCTTCGAGCCGAGCCCGCTGCTGCGCAGCGCGTACGGCCTCGGCGCCTACGTTCCGTCGATCCTGGTCACGCTGGACTGGCCGCTCGTGTCTTCGAGCGCGTTCTACCGCGAGAGTGTTCTGTGGGACACGTGCCTCAAGGTCTTCTTCTGCGCGCCCTACGCCATCGCGGCGATCGGCGCGCTGCGGCTCTGGCGTCGCCGCGGCGCGCTGTGCGACCCGCGGCGGCGCGGCGCATTCCTGCAGGAGTCGACGCTGGTCTGCTTCGCCGCGACCGCGCTGCTCGCGCTGCACCGACCGGTGGACGCCGTGCACGTGGGCGTGCTCTACTGGTCGCCGCTGTTGCTTCTGTTGCTCTGGTCGGATCGGCTCCGCCAGGAACATCCGCGCGCGGCGCGCATCGCTGCGCTGGCGGGGCTGCTGCCGGCCCTCCTCGTCGTGGGCTACAGCGGGCGCCTGGCCTGGCGACTCCACGACCAATTCGACACGCCGCTGCAGAGCGAGCGCGCCGGCGTCCGGGTTCGGGCAGACGAAGCCCTCGTGATCGATGCCGTCGTCGCGCATCTGCGCAGCCAGACGCGCTCCGGCGAGCGCGTCGCGGTGCTCCCGTACTTTCCGCTGCTTTCCTTCCTGGCGCGCCGGGACGCGCCGAGCCCCGAGCTCTACGTCTTCTGGCCCGTCGAGGTCGATCCCGAGCGGCAGCGCCGCGCCATCGAGGCGCTCGAGACGCGCGCCGCCGACGTGGCCGTCTACCACTTCACGCAGTGGCCGCAGCTGCCCGAGCTGCCCGTCTTTGCCCCGGAGCTCTTCGCCTATCTCGTCGAGCATTGGGAGATCGAGCGCGTCTTCTCGGATCCGGGCTGGGGCTACATGCTCGCCGGTCTGCGCCGCAGCCAGGGTCCGGACGCCGGCATCGCGCTCCTCGCCGCAGCAGACACGCCGCGGCTGTTCGTCGAAGAGCCCGGCGCCGGGCTCCGCGCCGTGACGGGCGCCGCACGCGATCGCATGCTGCAGCGCACGGCGTGGCCGTTCCGGCCGGTGCTGGCCCTGCGCCCCTCGAGCGGGGGGCGACGCAGCGTCCTGACACTCGCCGCCGACGTGGCGGAGCACAGCGAGCTGCACACCGCGATCGGCGTCGACCCGCGCCATTGGTTTGCCTTCCCGCCGGCCTCGGTCACCTACTCGATTCGCGCCGTCGTGGACGGCGCCCGCGTCGCGCTCTTCGAGCAGCGGCTCGACCCCCAGCGCAGCCCCGCCGATCGCGGCTGGGTCGAGATCCGGCTCGACTTGAGCGACTTCGCGGGCCGGCGCGTCGATCTCGAGTTCACCACCGCGTGCGAGGCGCGCACGGGCGCCGTGCCCGCCATGGCCGCCTTCGCCGTGCCCAGACTGGTCCGACCGTGAGCGCGCCGACGCTGCTGCGCCACGCCGGAGCCGCGCGCGATGCCGACGCGCGCTGTCCGGCGTGCCACAGCCGAGGGCCCGGGCTGCGCTACCGCCTGACCCGCTTCCGGGTCTACGCATGCCGGCGCTGCCGACTCGTCTACCTCTGGCCCCGCGCTGACGCGGACGAGATCCGCGCGCTGTTTCGCAGCCTCTACGCCGGAGACCCGGCATGCAGCCCGGCGCTGCGGCGCTACTTCTCATTCAGCTACGACGACGCGCCCGCCAATCCCCAGGTGCAGCGTTACGAGCGCTGGCTCGACGCGATCGAGCGCATCCGGCCTCCGGGACGCCTGCTCGACATCGGCTGCGGCACCGGTCTGTTCCTCGCGGTTGCGCGGCGGCGCGGCTGGCTCGGCCGCGGCGTGGATGACTGCGCGCAGGCCGCCGCCCACGCGCGCGGGGTCTTCGGTCTCGAGGTCCGCGACGGCCGCTTCGGCGAGCTCCCGGAAGACGGTCAGCGCTTCGACGCCATCACGCTGTGGGACGTGCTCGAACACGCGCCCGATCCGCTCGCGCTGCTGCGCGCCGCGCGGCGGCGCCTCGCGGCGGGCGGTGTGCTCGGCCTCTCACTCCCGAACCAGCGCAGCCTGCTCGAGCTCGTCGCCGGCGCGCTGTACCGAGCCTCGCGCGGCCGCATCACGGCGCCGCTGGAGCAGCTCTACGTGGAGCAGCACTTCGCCTACTTCCACATCGAAACGCTGCGCGCAACGCTCGCGCGCGCGGATCTCGAGATCGTGCAGCACCGCGGCGAACACACGGACCTGCGCCGGCTCGAGCTGCCGGCGCCCGTCCGGCTCGGCCTGCGCGCGCTCTTCGCCGTCGCGCGCGCGGCGGCTCTCGAGAATCGACTCTTCGTCCTGGCCAGACCCGCAGAGCCGCGCGCGCAGCCGGCGGCGTGCGCGCGGCGGCGTCACGGCGCGTTCTTCAGGATGCGCTCGTAGAGCGCGAGCGTGCGCTCGACCAGAGCCTCGTTCGAGTACAGGGACACCGCGCGCGCGCGCGCCGCGCGTCCGAGCTGCGCCGCGCGCTCGGGGTCCTCGAGCAGCTCGCGGACTGCCGCCGCCAGCGCCCGCGCATCCTGCGGCGGGACCGTGATGCCCACCTCCGGTGTCACGGACTCGGCCAGGCCTCCCACGTGGCTCGCGACGATCGGCCGCTCCATCGCCATCGCCTCGAGCACGGAGGTGCCGCCCGCCTCGCGCCGCGAGGGCAGCAGATACACGTCGAGCTGGGCGAGCATCTCGCGCACATCGCGCCGAAAGCCCGGAAACAGCACTCGCTCGCGCACGCCGAGCGCCTCGGCCAGCCCGGCCCACTGCTCCCAGCGCTTGCCGACCAGCAGACACTTGAGGCGCCCCGCGAAGGGCGCCTCCTGCAGCAGCGCGAAGGCGTGCAGAATCTCCTCGATGCCCTTGCGCGTGTGCAGGCTGCACACGCTGCCGATCACGAGGTCCCCGGGCTCGATGCCGAGCGACGCCGCGAGCTCTGCGTCGCGCGGCAGCGGCCGGAAGTGCTCCACATCGACGCCGTCCTGGATCGTCTCGAGCTTCGCAGGATCGATGCCGGCGCCGACGAGCTCCGAGCGCACGTGCTCGGAGATGGCGATGACCCGGTCGCTGGCCGCATAGACGAAGCGGCTGAAGGGTCCGCGCGGCAGCGTGTGATTGTGCTTGGTGCGGATCACATGGGGAATCGACGCCAGCCGTGCCACCGCCAGGCCGAACAGGTGATCCCTCGCGCCGTGACAGTGGAGGATGTCCACGCCGCGGCCGCGCAGCGCGCGCGCGGCCCTCGGGATCGAGACATAGAAGCCCGCGCCGCGCAGCGGGAACGACTCGACCGGAATGCCCGCCTCCCGCGCGCGCTGCGCGAGCACGGCGCCCGGATGCGTGATGAAGCCGATGTGGTGGCCGCGGCTACGCAGCGCCGTGACGATCAGGAAGGCGCGGTTGATCTGTCCCGTCCAGGATCGCTGGCGGTCGATGTGTACGACGTGCATGGGCCTCGCGCCCCCGACGGCGCCGGGCGAGTGTCCGACACGGGCGTTTCGCTGGCAAGTCGTCTCGGCGGGCCGGGCGCGGCGCGAGAGAGAGGCCTCGCGCGGGTCAGGGGGGGCCGCTCGATGGCGCCGCTGCGCCGTGCGACCGGCGCGCCCGCAGCGGAGCCTGCAGCCAGCGCCGGTAGGCGCGCAGATGCAAGGGATCCGCACAGATCGCGCGCCGACAGTGCTCGCGCGCGCCCGGCGCATCTCCGAGCATCTCGCACGCGCGCGCGATCTTGAGCTCCGCGCGCGCGGTCTTTCGCGCAGCCCAGCGATACGGGAGCAGACCCCGATCCGCGTAGCGCTCCTGGAACTTCCTCACGTAGAGAAGCTGCTCCGTTCCCGAGAGCCGGACCTCGGCGGGCGTTCGGGGGCGCACGTACTTGCGGCGGCGGATCAGCTTGCGATCGATGTAGCCGGCCGGAAAGTGCTCGAGGGCCCGCCCCATGAAGTCCACGTCGTCGCCGCGCAGGTACTCCTCGTCGAAGTGGCCCACCCGTTCGATGACCGCTCGCGGCACCACGAGCGTGGAGAAGATGATGAAGTACTCCTCGACGAACGCGCGAAACACCCAGCCGGAACGCGGGCGTCGGCCCGACGGATCCGGCGCGGGACCGCGCTCGTCGAAGCGCAGGCAGTCCGTGTAGATGAGCCCGACCTCCGGATGCCGGCGGTGGTACGCCTCCTGCACCTCGAGCTTCTCCGGGAGCCAGAGATCGTCGTCGTCCAGAAACGCGATCAGCTCGCCGCGCGCCGCTTCGAGCCCCACGTTGCGCGCGCTGGCCACGCCCCCGTTCTCCTTGCGGATCATGCGGATGCGATCCCCGTAGCGCGCCAGCACGCCCTGCGTGTCATCCGTGGATCCATCGTCCACCACGATCGCCTCGAAGTCGCCGTGGGTCTGCGCGAGGACCGAATCGATCGCCTCGCACGTCATGGCGGGCCGGTTGTAGGTGGTGAGGATCACGCTGATCACGCGCTGACTCCTGCGCCATCCATCACGTCGGCGGCGGCCGGCGCTCGAACCACGGTCGGGCGGCTTCGAGCTGCCCCGCCAGGCGCAACAGCGTCGCCTCGTCCCCGAACCGGCCGGCGAACTGCACGCCGATCGGGAGCCCCTCCGCATTCCAGTGCAGCGGCACCGACATGGCCGGGTTGCCGGTCGCGTTGAAGAGCTGGGTGAAGCCGACCGTGGCGGTGATGTCCTCGATCAAACGCTCGAGATCGGTGTTGCTGAGCGCGAGGCGCCCGAGCAGCGGCGGCGGCACGGGCAGCGTCGGCGTGAGCAACACGTCACAGTCCAGAAAGAAGCGCGCCACCTTCCGGCCTACGGCGTGCATCGAAACGATTGCGCGCGCGTAATCGGCCGCTTCCAGCGTGCGGGCGGCCTCGACCAGGGCGCGCGTGCCCGGCTCGATGTCGTCCGGGCGCAGCGCGCGGCCGAGCGCCGCCGCGCGGTCGAGCACCTCGGCGCGCAGATTCGCGGCGATCACGATCTGGGTCGCCCGGCCCAGCGCGTTCGGGTCGATGCGCAAGCGCGCCGGTCGCACCTCGTGCCCGAGAGAGGCGCAGAGCTGCGCGGCGTCGCGCACCGCCTCGGCGCAATCGCGGTGCGTGGCGACGCCGTTCCAGCTCTCGGTCTGCACGGCGACGCGCAGGCGACCGGGATCGCGGTGCACCTCCTCGAGGTAGGGGCGCTCCGGCGCCGGCGCGCAGTAGGGCGCGCCCAGATCCGGGCCCTGGGTGGCGTCGAGCAGCAGCGCGCTGTCGCGCACGCTGCGCGTGATGGCGTGCGCGACCCCCATGCCGCTCCAGCCCTCGCCCACATCCGGCCCGGATGGATTGCGCGCGCGCGTCGGCTTCAGCCCGAAGAGACCGCAGCAGGACGCGGGGATGCGGATCGAGCCGCCACCGTCGCTGGCGTGCGCCGCGGGCAGCATGCCCGCGGCCACCGCCGCCGCCGCACCCCCGGACGACCCGCCGGCGGAGTGCGCGGTGCTCCACGGATTTCGCGTGGCGCCGAACAGCGCGGACTCGGTCGAGGTCGTGACGCCCAATTCGGGCGAGGCCGAGCGGCCGAAGAGCACGAGCCCGGCGCGGCGGTAGCGCGCCACCAGCTCGCTGTCGTGATCCGGAACCAGGTCTTCGAAGAGCTTCGATCCGTTCGTCATGCGCACGCCCGCGATCGGCGCGTGCAGGTCCTTGATGAGAAAGGGCACGCCGCGCAGCGGTCCGTCCGGCAGCGCCGCAGCCGCGCTGCGGCGCGCCTGCTCGAAGATCCGGACCACCACCGCATTGAGCGCGCCGTCGCGCGCTTCCACCCGCGCGATCGCCGCCTCGAGCAGCGCGCCCGGCGTCACCTCGCCCTTGCGCACCTTCTCGGCGAGCCCCACCGCGTCGTGGGATTCGTAGTCTGCGATGCCGCCCGTCACCCCTCTCCTCTCCGAAGCCCGCGGGGAAGCCGCTGTAGCTTGCCGAATGCGGCGTGCGAGAGGCAACCGCAGCCGCCGCCTCGGCTGCCGAGACACGCCCGGGAGAACTTCAAGTGTATTGTCATTGAAAAGTCCAACCGCTCTCATTTACAACAGATTTACAGCTCGTCCGCGCAATGCCTCCTAGGCTTCTCGAGGTGCAACCCACCGAAAGGAGTCCACCATGACGGAAAGCAAGCCGTGCCGACGGGATCTCCGCGTCGCACTCCTCGCCCTGCTGATCGGGGCCACCACGCTGGTCGCCCACGCGCGCGCATCCGCGCCGCAGCCGACCTCCCGAACGCCCGGGCCGGGCGGCGCGCCGCGCATCGAGGTCGCCTTCGTCCTCGACACCACGGGCTCGATGGCGGGGCTGATCGAGGGCGCCAAGCGCGAAATCTGGTCGATCGCCAACCAGATGGTGAACGCCCAGCCGACCCCCGAGATCCGCATGGGGCTGATCGGCTATCGCGATCGCGGAGACGCCTATGTCACGCGCGCGCACGACCTGAGCAGCGATGTGGATGGCGTCTACGCCGCGCTGCGCGACTTCGCGGCGGGCGGCGGGGGCGACACCCCGGAATCCGTGAACCAGGCCCTCCACGAGGCGATCACGCGCATGAGCTGGACCGAGAGCCAGGATGTCTACAAGGTGATCTTCCTGGTGGGCGACGCGCCGCCGCACATGGAGTACGCGGGCGACGTCGCGTACGCGCAGAGCGTCCGCCTGGCGCGGGAACGCGACATCATCGTGAACACGATCCAGTGTGGAGACATCGCGGGCACCGAGCCCGTCTGGCGCGAGATCGCCAGCGGCGGTGCCGGCCGCTACGCCGCGATCCGCGCCGACGGCGGCATGCAGGCGCTCGCCACCCCCCTGGACGAAGCGCTCGGTCGTCTGAACCGATCCCTGGCCGATA
>JAOUNA010000288.1 GCA_029881215.1 Myxococcales bacterium
CGGCGCGAGCTGCGGGATCTGGCCAGCGGGCAGCCAGCCGCTCATGCCGGCGCTCCAGAGCAGGGTGTCCGCGCGCACGCGACCCGCGGCCACCAACTGGGGGAGCTGCTCCAGCGCGAAGGGGCCGGCGCTCGCGCCGTTTTCCACGATGTGCCACGCGGCGGCCGGCGGCGGGGGCGGCGCCTGCGGCGCGGCGCCGCCGCCGGGCACCGCCTGCCCGGCGGTCCACTGGTTGGCCATCGCCATGCCCATGCCGACGCCGACCCCGGCACCCGCGAGTCCACCCGCTGGATTCGCGGCGGCCACCGGCATCGCCTGACCGAGCTGATACTGCTGATAGGCGTCGATGTCGCCGATCACGCTCATGCTGCTGCGCGCGTCCAGCGCCTGCTCGACCTCCGCGGGCACCGAGATGTTGACGATGTAGAGCTGCGGAACGTCGAGCCCGTACTCGTCGTCGATGCGTTCGATCACCAGGCGGCGCAGCTCCTCGGACAGCTGCGCATAATTGGCTGCCAGGTCGAGCACCGCGAGCTCCGCCTTGGCCACCACGTCGGCGAATGCCTGGTTGACGATCGCGCGCAGCAGCTCCGCGATCTCCTCCGACTCGAACGTCGAATCCGTGCCGACCAGCTCCGAGAGCAGGATCTTCGGGTCGCGCGCCTTCAGCGTGTAGGTGCCGAAGGCCCGCACGCGGATCGGTCCGAAATCCGGATCCCGCATCATGACGGGATTCGGCGTACCCCACTTGAGATCGGTGATCTGGCGTGTGCTGACGAAGTAGACCTCGGCCTTGAAGGGGCTGTCGAAGCCGTAGAGCCATCCCGCGAGCGTGCTCAGGACCGGCAGGTTCTTGGTCTCGAGCCGGTACTGCCCCGGCACGAAGACATCCGCGATCTTGCCCTGATGCACGAAGATGGCCATCTGCCCGGGGCGAACGATCAGCTGTGCACCGTATTTGATCTGGTTGTGATAGCGGGGAAAGCGCCAGACGAGTGTGTGGCGGCTGTCGTCCACCCATTCGATGATGTCTACGAGTTCAGCGCGAAGCTTGTCGATCAATCCCATGTCGTGCTCTCCTAAGACAAGATTCTGGTGAGGATGTTCACGAGGCCGCCCACGAAATCGCCGCCGGTCCCCGAGATCTGGCCCATGGCACCGCGCTCCCGCTGCCCGCGCAGCCGTGCGAAGGCGACGGCCGCATCGGCCTCGGCGCGCGCCCGTTCGTGCTCGCTCTCCAGCGCCGCAGACGGAGTGCCCCCGCTGAGGATGAAGCCGGCAATGCGTTCGAGCTCGTCTGCGTCGAGCCAGGTCCCGTGGTCTCGACACACGTCGATGATCACGCCCGACGACTTCCGATAGTTCCGGCGCTGCATGAAGGCATCGCATTCGGGGCACTTGCGGTACTGCACGCGCTGCTCGGCGGGATTGGCGCCCTTGACGCGCGGCGCGGGCGCGGGCGCGCCTTCGGTGTCGCGCGCGCGGCGTGCATCGGCGGCGCGGCTCACGAGCAGGTCGAAGTTCTCGCCGGGCACCCAGAGGCCGTTGCAGCCACCGCACTCGTTCAGGCCGATCCCCGCCACCTGCCGGGGCGGCATGAGGGCCGAGCAAGCCGGGCAGGGCAGCTCGCGGCCCTCGACGTGGATCGGCTCGGGATCGAAGGCGATGCCGCAGGCCGTACAGAACCGGGAGATCTCGGCGTTTCGCGCCAGGCATTCAGGACAGATCAGGCTGAGCTGGGCCTCGTCCTGGATGATCTCGGACCCGCAGTACGCGCAGAGTCGGGTGTCCGGGACAATCTGCGCACCGCACGACCCACAGCGGTGAATACGCGCGTCCACCGCCTGGAGCGGCTTGTTCTCCAGCCGCTCTCCGCATCGGCAGGTGACGGAGTCGGCGATGATATTGCTCACGTCGTACTGGGCGTGGCAGTTCGGGCACGCGATGAGTCGCAAGGCACGACCTCCGGGCGGGATCCGTTCCCACTCCGCACCGCGTCTGCATCGGGCCGCCGGTGCTCCGACTTGATCGCCTCGGCCATCGGGCTCGAGCGCCGGAAAGCGAAGCTGGGCCGGCGTTTGCGGGCGCCGGCTGCGCGCTGCGCTCAGGCTGCCAGCGCGCGGATCGTGTTCGCCTCGACCACGGCCAGGTAGGCCCGGCGGATGCGCTCGCGGCTCTCCGCGATGCGCTCGAGTAGCGCGGCTGCGCTCCAGCCCGGCTCCACCAGCTCCGCAATCGCCGGGAGCTGGGGATCCTTCGCGCTCAGCGTCTCGATGCTCCGGCCCGCCACCCAGCGCGCGCGCGCCTCGACGACGCGCAGCAGGTGGTAGTCCTGGAGAAGGCGCTGGACGCGCTCTCCCTCCACGCACGCCTCGAGCATGGCCCGCACGCTCGGATAGGTGGGGAACGCGTCCGTGCCCAGCTCGAGCAGTCCGCCGCCGGCCAGGAAATCGACGTCCATGAGTCCGCCCGCGCCAGCCTTGAGGGCGACGCGGTCCTCCGACTGCTCGGCGCGCTCTTCTTCCACGCGCGCCCGAAGTCCCTTCAAGAACTCCCAGGGAGGCTCGACGCGCGCAAAGATCTGCTGGCGCACCCGCGCCAGCGCAGCTTCGGCCGCTGCGATCCCGCCCGCGATCGGCCGCGCGCGCAGCATGGCCAGATGCTCCCACGTCTGTGCCTTGTCCGTCTGATAGCGCTCGAAGCCTTCGAGCGATGTGACGAGCATGCCCTGCTGGCCCGACGGACGCAATCTCGTGTCGACCGCGTAGGCGATTCCGGCGCCCGTCATGGTGGTGAGGTAGGCGATCAGGCGCTGCCCGATGCGCGAGGCGCGATCGACGCTCTCCGGGCCGCCCCGGTGCAGGAAGATGAGATCGAGATCGGAATGATACGTGAACTCGCGCCCCGCGATCTTGCCCATGCCGATCACGCAGAATCCGTCTGCACCGCTGTGGGAGGCGAGGCTCTCGAGGGCCAGCCGCAGGGCGCATTGGGTCGTCGTCTCCGCGAGTACGGACAAGAAATCCGAGACCGCTTCGAAGGTCGCGAGGCCGGAGAGGTCGATGCAGGCTGCGAAAACCACT
>JAOUNA010000289.1 GCA_029881215.1 Myxococcales bacterium
GTGCGATGCGGGAGGTGTGCCGACTCGTGGCGCGAGCGGCCGACACCGAGATCAGCGTGCTGCTGATCGGGGAGAGCGGAACCGGCAAGGAGGTGCTGGCACGCGCGCTGCACGCAGAGAGCGCGCGCTGCGAAGCGGCCTTCGTCGCGATCAATTGCGCGGCGATCCCGGAGCAGCTGCTGGAGAGCGAGCTCTTCGGACACGAGCGGGGCTCGTTCACCGGAGCGGACCGGCGCGTGATCGGCCGCCTCGAGCTCGCCAACGGCGGCACGCTGCTGCTCGACGAGGTCGGCGACATGCCCGCGCCGCTCCAGGCCAAGTTGTTGCGCTTCCTGCAGGAGCGGGTGATCCAGCGCGTCGGCGGTCGCCAGGACATTCATCTCGATACGCGCATCGTGAGCGCGACCCACCGGGATCTGCAGGCGCTCGCCGCGCGGGGCGCCTTTCGCGAGGATCTCTATTACCGGCTGAGCGAGCTCGCGATTCGCATCCCGCCGCTGCGCGAGCGCCCCGAGGATGCCGTGCTGCTGGCGCAGCACTTCTTCGAGCAGTACCGCAGCGAGGGGGCGAAGACGGCGCAACGGCTGGCGCCCGACGCGATCGCGGCCGTCGCGCGCTACGCCTGGCCCGGCAACGTGCGCGAGCTCGAAAATCGACTGAAGCGGGCGGTGCTGCTCGCGGACCAGCGCATGGTCACGGCGGCCGACCTCGACATTTCCGAGGGCGAGGACGAGGCGAGCGTCGCCGCCGCCTCGCTCAAGGACGCCATGCGCGAGAGCGAGCGACGCGCCGTGACCCGCGCCTGGGCGGAATCCGCCGGCAATGTGTCGAAGGCCAGCAAGCTGCTCGGCGTGAGTCGCCCGACGCTCTACAAGCTGCTGCGGGACCACGGCCTGCGCGACGACTGAGCGCGGCCGCGCGCGGCCCGGATTCGGGCCGCCCGGGCCGACGCTTCGCGCCCGATCGGCTAGCCTCGCGGGCCACCATGCAAGCCACAGCGCAGGAAGCGGGGAGCCGCCGAGCCCGAGCGGCCGCAGGCCTCGAGACCGGGCTCGCGCGCATTCGCCGGCCGTTCGGTTGGCTGCTCCTCGCGCTGGTCGCGAGCTACGCGTGGCTGGTGGTGGGCGCGCCGATCGACTCCGTGCAGGGCGTGATCCAGAAGATCCTCTACGTGCATCCGCCGCTCGCCTACGGCGCCTACCTCGGCTTCGTGCTGACCGCCGTCGGCGGTGTTCTCTACCTGCGGAGCAATCGCGAGATCTACGACCAGTTGGCCGTCGCGGGCGCCGAAGTCGGGGTGGTCTTCTGCACGCTCATGATGGTGACGGGGCCGATCTGGGCGAAGGGGACCTGGGGACATTGGTGGTCGTGGGATCCGCGGCTCACGCTCACCCTGCTGCTCTGGTTCGTGTATCTGAGCTACTTGCTGCTGCGCGGCTTCACCGAGGGCGGCGCCCGCACCGCGCGCTTCGCGTCGGTCTACGGCATCGTGGGCACCCTGCTCATTCCCCTGAACTACTTCGTGATCGATCTCTTCCAGGGTCGGGCCATGCACCCGGCGAACCTCGCGCGCGGGAGTCTCGGCTCGGGTATGGGCATGCCGTTTCTGGTGGCCAACCTGACGCTCTTCGCCGCATTCGTCTATCTCGTGCTGTTGCGCTGGGAGGTCGAATTCTGGCGCGCGCGGAGCCTCGAGGACGACGCTCTGGAAGCCGAGGAGTTCGGCGCCCGATGATGTATCTGATCGCAGCCTACGGCATCACCATCGGCACCCTCGCGTTCTACTTGTCGGTGCTGCTCCGCGAGCGCCGCCGCCTGTCTCGCGACGCGCGCCGATCGGGCTGAGGGGCGCCCGGATCGACTGCGGCTGCAATCTTGGGCTGGGAGCGCAACGCCGCGCCATGCCGCGGCATTCGACTCTTTGACGCAAGCTCGAATCGTCCGATGAGTTCCAGCGATGCGCAGCAAGGGCGACGAAGACGCGGTCCGTGAGGCGGGCGAGGAGCTCTTCGACACCCTTGTCGAAGAGGTGGACGACGCGAGAGCTGCCGAGTATGCACTCGCCCGCCACCTCGACACCCAGTCGCGGGTGGCCGCGCTCTCCCGCCACTTCCTCGCCTTGCGCGGGCCGGAGATCGATCGAGGCATTCGCGAGCATCTCGCGACTGCGGCGCATCTCGCCGGGGCCGAGCGCACGCGACTGATCGTCATGCATCCCGATATGTCGTCGCAGCCAATCGCGATCTACGACTGGAACGCGCCGCACGTCTCGAACGCGATGGCGGACCTGTTCGGCGCAGGCGGAGACTTCCGCTGGTCGCTGCGACACCTGACGCGCGGCGAGGCGATCCGAATCGAATCCATCGACGAGCTTCCTGCCGATGCGATCGCCGAGCGACGGGATCTGACGGCGCGCGGTGTGAAGTCGCTGCTCGTGCTGCCGGTTCGCTCGGGCGATGCGGTGATCGGATTTCACGTCTTCGAGTGCGTCGATCGAGCCCGGCATTGGGAAGACTACGAGATCACGACTCTGGGCCTCGTCGGCGAGATCTTCGCCAGCACGGTGCGCCGGCAACACATGGAGGATGCACTGAGCGAGAGCGAGACGCGATTTCGCGCCCTCGCCGATCACGCCACGGAGCTCGTTGCGGAGCTCGATGCGCGGGGTCGCCTGCGCTACGTGAGCCCGAGCTTCGAGCGCCGCCTCGGCTATCTGCCCGTGCGGCTCACCGGGCGACGCGTGCAGGAGCTGATGCACGTGGACGATTTCGAGTCCCTGCGCCACGTGTACGCGGATGCTCTCACGCAGCAGTCGGAGGTCCGCGCGGTGCACCGCTTGCGCCATAGCGAAGGGGACTGGCGCTGGTTCGAGAGTTCGGGTCGGGCGCATCGGATGGCGAGCGGCGAGGTGCGCTTCTTCGCCATCGGGCGCGACATCACCGAGAGAAAAGCAGTCGAGGAGGCGATCGAACGACAGCTCGATCTGGAGAAGCGCATCGCCGGCCTGTCGCGGCAATTCCTGGCGCTGCGCAGCGCCGAGATCGACGGCGCGATCCAGGCGGCGCTGACCGAAGCGGCCGC
>JAOUNA010000290.1 GCA_029881215.1 Myxococcales bacterium
GAACACGTCTGCCAGCGGTGAGCCCAGCAGCTCCGTGGACAACCGAGGCATTCATTCGGAATGCCTCGGTCGGCACCTCGTATCGCAGCATGCGACCTGATTCTCCCGTCGGCCCCCACGATCTCCAGTGCGCTTCGCATTCGCTCCTGGGAGGTGTCTTCGTCAAGCGTGTCCTGAGGCATGTGGTAGGGGCGCTGGGTCAACTCTCTTGACGCGAGGGCGCCTGCCGAGGGAAGATGAAGAATGCTGCCTCGGATGAACAGAGCGGCGCGCGTTGTGCTGGCTTCTTTGCTGACCGCGAGCGCGCCGCAGCTCGTGCATGCGGGGACGACCGTGATCACTCACGGCTATGCGGTCAATGCCACGGCACCTCCGGGTTGGGCGCTGACGATGGCCGAAGCGATCCTGGTCGCCGCCGGCGACCCGTCGCTCTGCGGCGCGATCGGCGGCGAGACGCCCATCGGAACCGTCTTCACCTACTCGCCGGACTTCGGGACCTGGGATTTCTACTGCGGAAGTGATACTCCCAACGGTGAGATCGCACTCGTCTTCAACTGGGCCGAAGAGTCCGACAGCGCGAACACCGGTGGCACGCAGGGATTCGCCGCGGCGGCTGCGGACGCGCTCTACGCAGCACTGCGCGACCCGTGGCTCCCGGGCAATTTCGAGGGCATCGATCTGCTCGCGACCGACGTCCACTTCATCGGACACAGCCGCGGCGCCGTCGTCAACAGTGATTGTGTAGAACGCCTCGCGGCTGTGGGAATTCCAGTCGATCATGTCACGACGCTGGATCCCCATCCCGTGGATGGCACGTTGGACAATCCACTCGGCCCGCTCGATTGGGGAGACCGCGCGCCGATCACCTGGACGAACGTCGACTTTGCGGACAACTACTGGCGAGCCGACGGCGGCGGGTTTCCGGCCTATTTCGATTTCGACGGGATGCCGCTCGGCGTCGATCTCGACCTCGATCTCGGGGGCGCCATCGAGGGGTTCGGCGACTTCGACCCGGTCTTCGAACACATCGAGGTTCACGCCTGGTATCACGGCACGATCGACCTGGCGGCGAACGACGATGGAGACGGCACCCTGATCGACAACGAGCCCTTCACGGAATGGTACGACTTCGCGGGCGTACCCGCGCGAAACCTGACCGGCTTCTACTATTCGGCGATCGCGCAGGGGTTCCGTCCCGGCCCCGTCAGCGGATTCGATCCCACCTGGTCGCCGAACGAGATCTACAACGGCGATTTCGAGATCGTCAACGACGATGTCGCAAGTCTCGGCATCGGTTATGCGGGCTGGCGCTTTCACGGTGGAGACAAAGCCGGGACGATCATTCCGTGGTCGTTCGCAGATCCGCCACTGGGATCGACCTACTACCTCACTCTCTTCGCGGGCTCGACCAACGACACCCTGACCCACAACCGGCTCTACGTCGACGAATCGGTCGGAGGCATCGAGCTCACGCGGCGGATCGCAATCGCCTCCTCAAACGATCGCCTTCAGGTTGTTCTTTCGGACGGCATGGTCGAAGCAGTGCTGGCCGACGTGGAGCTGTCGACCACGACCCCATGGGAGGTCGTTGCTTTCGATATTCCCGCGGAGAGCGTCGGCCGGACGCATAGCCTTCGCTTCACACTCGACGGGGGAGGCGACGGTGTCGAAGCCGTTGTCGATCTCGACGACCTCCACTTCGTCCCGGAGCCGGGCGGCGCGCTCGCCCTGGCCGTGGGAAGTGCGGTTCTGTTCGCTCTGGCGCGGCGGCGCCGGAACCGTCTCCTCCAACGGCGAAGCCTGCTTCGCGGTACGCGGTAGCTGACCGCGAGCTCGACGACGCCGGCCGAACGCAATTCGACGTCTTGCAATCGACCGACGGCGGGGCCGGGTGGGAAAGGCCAGGAGGCCCCCGCGGTCGGACGCTGTATACCTAGATATTATCGAATTTCGATATTTCTCATTGACAAGCTCGTCATTTTCGTCGTATGGCGAAAGCTGCATTCGCGGATTCGAGCCGACGGGATCCACTGCGATCCCCGCAGCCGAAGCGAGCAGCGCTGTTCGCCACGGGATCGTCGCGCGCATCCCGGAGATCTCCCGCCGCGCCGCCACAAATGTGGGAGGGCGATGCGGGCGCCGGCTCCTCGAGCACCGGAGGAGACGAGGAAATGAAGGCGAACACGGGCGCAAAGATCGGCGCGCTCTTCGTGCTGGCGATGATCCTGGGCGCGTCGCCGGCGACGGGGTCCGACACGCCGCCGCTGGGCCAGGGATCCACCGCCACCTTGACGGCGCAGGAAGTCGCGTTGTTGGGATCGCTGGATCCCGCCCACGCCATGCGGCAGCTCGAGGTCATCTCCGGCCTCGGCGAGAAGGTCGCCGGGGACGCGGCAGAGCGCGGCGCGCAGCAGTACGTGTACGACACCCTGACCGCGATGGATCTGGACAACGTGGTCATGGAGACCTTCCCGACCACGAGCTGGGGCCACGAAGGGGACTCCGTCCGCATCGTCGGGCCAACGGCCGAGTCGCTCCCGGCGAGCATCTACGGCTACAGCTACGGCATCTGGGGCGAGTGGCTCGGAAAGAAGTACGCCTTCGGCAACCGGAACAGGGGCAAGCTCCTGCGGGCCCCCGTCGTCGACGTCGGATACGGAACCGCCGCGGAGTTCGAGGCCGCGGGCGACCTCGCCGGTGCCATCGCGCTGGCGCGGCGCGACGACAACCTGCAGGCGTGGCCGAACACCATGACCGAGGAGGCGGCGCGCCACGGCGCCTCGGCGATCATCAACTACGGCTACTACGGCGGCGTCGCGCACCCCGACGGGATCAAGCAGGACGTGAGCGGAGGACCGATTCCGGAGTTCGCCATCTCGAAGAACTCGGCGGCTCGCCTCCGGAGCCTGCTGCAGAGCGGTCCGGTCGTGCTCGAGCTGGAGGGCCGGGCCTACGCGGTGACGGAAGCCGTGGGTGAGTCCGTCAACGTCGCGGCCTATCTGCGCGGCACCAAGTACCCGGACGAGTACGTGATCTTCGCCGGACACATCGACTGCTGGTGGGTCGGCACGAGCGACAAC
>JAOUNA010000291.1 GCA_029881215.1 Myxococcales bacterium
GCGCAGCACCGTTCCTGCCGCCTAACTTCTAATGGACTCACATCCTAATCTACCACGCGGCGCAAGACGTGGCAGTTTAATATCCTCGCGTGACCCGACGCAGTGTATGAAAACCGTGGAAATGCAACGGGTTGCGAGGCGTGTCCTCCTCTCTCAGGCGGGCGAAAGGCTGCGGCGCTTGCGACCCCACTCGCCGTCATTCGATTCACCGATCGCCTCAGGCGGGTCATGCCGAGTCGCCTCGGCCGGAATGCCGGGAGAAGGAAACGGCACGATTGGCCGGCTTCTCTATGAACCCCCCGGCACGTTGACACGGGGGGCGGCGCCGCGAATACTTCGGCGCGTTGTCGGGTTGGGGTCTTTCGGGGGCCGATTCCGAAGGGGCGGGATCGGGGACGATGCGGGCGCGGCGCGCGCATCGAAGCCTCCGGAAGGGACCGAATCAGCGCTCGCACTTTACGGAGACCTGCATGAACGACTCCTCGCGAACCCAGGGCGGATTGATCTGTGTGGGCGTGGTCGTGGCGGGCGCGTGGTTCCTGCTCGGGCTGCTGCGCCAGAGCTATTGGGCGCTCGCCCTCCCCGTGGCCGCGCTGGTCTTCTTTGCGCTCGCACTGACGTTCTGGGTGGGGTACACGATCGCCACCATCCAGGTGGAGCCGTACGACGAGACGGAGGTCGAGCCCGCCCCCTCCCCCGCCCGGACCGAGACCGAGCCCGCCTCGTTCCGCTCGAGCTAGGCGCCCGCGTGCGCATCGCGCTCCTCACCTATCGCGGCAACATGTATTGCGGCGGACAGGGTGTGTACGCCGCCTACCTCGCCCGCGAGTGGCAGCGGGCGGGACACGACGTCCACGTGATCGCCGGGCCACCGCTGCCCGAACTCGCGCCGGGCATTCCGCTGCACGAGATCCCCAACCTGAACGTCTTCGGCGTCGAGCACCCCGAGTGGGCGCGGCGCGCAAACCCCTTCGCCCTGCTCCACCCCGTCAACCTCTGGGAGCTCGGCGTGTCGCGCTTCGGCGTGTTCCCGGAGATGCAGAGCTTCGGGCTGCGCCTGTTGCGGCGCTGGAAGCGCCTGCAGGAGCGCCACCGCTTCGACGTCGTCTTCGACAATCAGTCGCTCAGCTGGGGGCTGCTCGGCATCCGCGCCACCGGCATTCCGGTGATCTCGGTGATCCACCACCCCCTGCACATCGATCGCGAGGCCGATTTCGCCATCGACCCGAGCCTGCGCAAGAAGATCAAGCGCACGCTCTACTTCCCGCTCTTCATGCAGCAGCGCGTGGCGCCGCGCCTCGATCGCATCGTCACCGTGAGCGAGGCCTCGCGGCGCGAGATCGAGCGCTACTTCGGGATTCCCGAGAAGGACATCGCGGTCGTTTACAACGGCACCGACACCGACCTGTTCCGACCGACCCCCGGCCGACGCCCGGAGGCGGATCTGCTCTTCGTCGGCCGCACGGAAGACCGCAAGAAGGGCGTGGCCACGCTGCTCGACGCGCTGGCGCTGCTGCCCCGCGACGTCTCGCTCAAGATCGTGGACGGGCGCATTCCCGACGATGGCCTGGTGATGCGCGCCATCCGCCGCCTCGGCCTGCACGATCGCGTGATCCTGCAGCGCCGCATGCTGAGCCTGCCCGAGCTCGTGCGCGAGTACTCGACGGCGCGCGTGGCGGTGGTGCCATCCTTCTTCGAGGGCTTCGGCTTCCCCGCGAGCGAGGCGATGGCCTGCGGCCTGCCCGTGATCGCCAACGCCGCGGGCGCGCTGCCCGAGGTGCTGGGCAGCGACGGCGTCGCCGGCCGCCTGGTGCCGCCGCGCAACCCGCGCGCGCTCGCGCGCGTCATCGCCGCGGTGCTCGCCGATCCCGCCCAGCTCGCGCGCATGGGGCGCGCGGCTCGGCTGCGGGTGGAGCGGACCTTCCGCTGGTGCGACGCCGCCGCCGGCCTGATCGATGTATTCGAGGAGACGCTGCGTGCTGCTCACCGTCGATCTCGATCGGCTTAGGCTGCGGCCGGGCGAGCGCCTGCTCGACGCCGGCTGCGGCGAGGGTCGCCACTGCGTCGGCGCGCTCGACCGGGGCGCCCACGTGGTGGGGCTCGATCTCGACCCCGCCGCGCTGCGCAGCGGCACCGCGCGCGTGCGCGAGCGCGCGCGCGCACGCGGGACGCTCGGCGCGATGGTGCGCGGAGACGCCTTCCACCTGCCCTTTCCCGACGAGTGCTTCGACAAGGTGATCTGCTCCGAGGTCATGGAGCACGTCCACGATTATCGCGCCGCCGCCCGCGAGCTGGCGCGGGTGACGCGGCCCGAGGGCATGCTCGCCGTCACGATTCCCACCGCCACCAGCGAGGCGCTCTACCTGCGCGCGGGCGACGACTACTTCGAGTCGCCGGGCGGCCACATCCGCATCTTCCAGCCGCGCGAGCTGGCGCGCGGCCTCGCGCAGGCGGGACTCGCCACCGTCGGTGTGGGCTTCGCGCACGCGCTCCACACGCCCTACTGGCTGCTGCGCTCGCTCGCCGGCCTGCCCCGCGCCGACGAGAACGCCCTGGTGCGCGCCTACCGGGTCTTCCTGATCCGCGCCACCACCTCGCCGCTGCTCACCCGGCTCGAGCGCGTGCTCAACTACTGCTTTCCCAAGAGCTTGATACTCTACGCAGAAAAGAGGCGCTTGCGCGCGGCGCCGGGGCGCGCATGAGCCGCGGACTGCGCCTGTGCTTCGTCGCCTATCGCGGCAACATGCGCTGCGGCGGCCAGGGCATCTATCTGTGGTTCCTGACGCGCGAGCTGGCGCGCCAGGGACACGCCGTGGACGTGCTGGTCGGACCGCCTTACCCCGACGCCATGCCGTTCGTGCGCGCGCTCTGCGAGCTGCCGAACCAGCGTTTCTGGGGGCGCTGGTTCGAGGGGCGACCCGCCGCCATGCTGCCGCGCCCCAATCCGCTGAGCGTCTTCGAGCCGCTCAATTTCTACGAGCTCGCGGCGAGCCGGCTCGGCTTCCTGCCCGAGCCGTTCGCCTTCAGCGTGCGCGCGCTGCGCGTGCTCGCCGATCGCGCGCGCCGCGGCGTCCGCT
>JAOUNA010000089.1 GCA_029881215.1 Myxococcales bacterium
ACGACCTGTTCGAGCGTCCGCGCATCATCGAGGTCGATGAACGGCTCGCCCCCGGCTTCGAAGTGATATCCGAGCGCGCTGAGCACCGAGAGTGCTCGCTCGAGATTCTCGATCGTCGGGGCGAGGAGCGCGTCGAGATCGAGTGTCGCAACAGCGTCCGATGGCGTGCGCGCGTAGAAGTTGATCCCGCCCACCCCCACGACGACGAACTCGACGCCCGCCTCGACGAGTGCCGACAGGGCGCGCACGAAGCCGCGAACCAGCTCGGACACGCTTGGCCCAACGGATCTCCTGCTGGAAGCGACGCTGCGTCGCCATCGCGTGGAGTACCCAGGTCTTGTCGGTCCCTGGTCGGTTCCAAGGCTGCTGCTCGATGCGCCGCGCGATTTCGACGAGACGCTTCGGCAACGATGCTCTCCGATGCAGGCCGAAAAATGGTGGAGGCGGCGGGCATCGAACCCGATCACCCGCAATCAACCAACCGGCTGATGGCGCACGACTTTTGTCGCAAGACCACGATTCCATGCCGCTTCTCACGGCCGATCGAGTCCCCTGGAGTCCCCTCTTGTCCCCTGCAGTCGACCCCAGTCGTGGAGATATTTTGGAAACGGTGCCGCTTAGTTCTCCAAATCCTGCCGACGCCCTTGGGCGTGTCGGAGCAACCTCTCGAACTGAATCACCCCGGGTTATCGGGAGACTCCGTTACGTGAGCCCGACCACTGTGCAAAGTTGACGACATCAGACGCGCTGCGGGGCGGCGCGGTCGGCAGGAAGAATCACTACGGGAGCCGGTCGGAACGAGGGGCCCGCGTGACGGCGCTCTTCTACTCGCTGATCGAGTCGGCTAAGCTCGCCGGGGTGGAGCCGCGAGCCTACCTCGCGGAGGCGGCTCGGCGGGCGATCCGGAATCCGGGGATCGTCACACTGACCTGCGACTTCAAATACCCGGAATCACTCAGATATGGACCGAGCGAGCCCGACGGTGAGAAGATGGCGAGGACTTACTGTTAAACTACCCTATTGAGTGTGCGTCTCGCATATCCGATGGGGCCTTCGTGCATTCGATTCTCCGTATTGCTGTAGCGCTCGCGTGCTGCGGAATTCTGTTGCTCGCCGGTTCGGCGCTGGCGGTTACTGTCTCGCTGAACCCGGCGAGCTTCGTCGACACCGAGGCCGCCGATCTGGGCTTCGACTCGCTGACGACCAATCCGTCCTCCATCCCCCACGTAGCGAACGATCAAGCGGTCGATGGCGGCAGTGCGAGCCTAACGGGCCCCACGCTCACCCACACCGGGTTCAATATCACTTTCGACCACACCCGCACTGGTGTGCTGAATGCTCTAGCCTCATCGGACGGCGAGCTGTTCTTTTCGGTGGATGCCGCGATCGATTACGCGATCACCGGTACCTACGCCGCTAGCGATCCGGATGGACGGCAGATTATCCAGTACGTCGTCCTTCAGGAGGTCGGGGGACCCAATCTCTTTTCCAGCTATCAGGAGAGCCGCGCGACGCCGGACCGGCTCTTCAGCGTGGGCAACACCGATGGAGATTTCTTCAATATGGTCGAAGGCTCGGCCACCGGAACGCTTGCCCCGGGAGAGATTTATCGGCTCATCTTCGCGAACTCCATTCAGGCGTCGCCGACGGCCGCCTCTGGTTCGGCTACTGCGAGCGGATTCCTCACCCTCGTGCTGGTGCCCGAGCCCTCCACGGCGCTGCTTCTTTCCATCGGTCTGGCGGGGTTCGCCGCCCTACGCGGAGATAGAAAGAAGACCTCCATATCTGATCCTCGCGACTGACGCGTCAGCGCCGTCGGTGGGAGATTCTAGCGGCGCCTCGCGTCCGGTTTGTGCCGCCGATCGGCGGAGCGGGCCGGATTGGCGAAGCAGGGCGTGCACATTCTGCGTCACACCTTCTGCTCGCATCTGGCGATGCGCGGTGCGCCGGTGAGGGCGATCCAGGAGCTCGCGGGACACAGCAACCTGTCGACGACGCAGCACTACATGCACCTGAGCCCTGCGGCCGTCGAAGGCGCCGTACGGCTGCTCGAACAGCCATCCCCCGTCTCCCGGTTTGGAGATATTTTGGAGACGCAGGGTGGTCCGATCAGGAAGCCCAGGAATTAGAACACGTTAGATGGTGGAGGCGGCGGGAATCGAACCCGCGTCCGCATGGCGTCCAGCCAGCGCGTCTACGTGCGTAGGTGTCGCTCGATCTCGGCGCGACCCGTCACGTCACCGGGAGAAGTCGCGCCCAGGCAGACTTGATTCTCGCCCCCGGATGCGGCCTGCCAGCGGCCGGGGGCCAGCCCTCTGATGACGCCCGCGACCCGCTAGAAGGCGTCACGGACGGGCGTCGCTAGCGCTAGTTTCTGCTAGGCAGCGAGTGCATAGTTGTCGTCGGCAGTTATCACTACCAACTTGCCACCGGATTAACGAGGCAGGTGACGCCCTCGGCACGCAGCGCTCGCCTTCGACCACCCGTCGAAGCCGATCGCCCCCGTAAGCGTCGAAGGTAGGGCGCAAACGCACCCGCGCAAGCGGTGCGCCTCATGGGGCTATTTGCCTCACCCCGCCCTTCCCCAGACCAGCCAAGCCCCGGATTTCCCTGGATAACGGCGCTGCCGAGCCGTCCGATTTGGGGCACGCTTCTTGCTCGAGTCCCACACCAGCCGCGCCCGGCGCGGTACACGGTGGAGCCATGCAGGATCGCAAACCCTACAGCGCACCGGGGCGGGCCGGGGCCGCCAGGCCCCTGGCCCAGCGGCTCGACGAGCACGCCGAGATGCGCGAGCTGCTCGCCCTGATCTACGAGGCGCCGGATGCGCGCATCCTGAACGGACTGCTGCAGCGGCTCGACGCGCTGCTCGTGCAGCACTTCGAGGGAGCCGACGCCGACGCGGTGGCGGGTGCGCACGACGGCTCCAAACGCGGAGACGGCGCGGCGCCGCCCGGGACGGCCGCCGAGCGCGCCGCCGCGCGCGCCGAGATCCTGATCGCGCTGCGCGACCTGCGCGGGCGCGTCGAGGCGGCGGACAATCAGCCGGTGAGCGCCGTGCGCAGCGAGGTGGACGCGTTCGTGACGCGCCTCGAGCGCCACGCGCGGCGCGCCGGACTCGACGACGAGGCGCTGGTGCTGACACCGGGCGAGACTCCGGGCGCCAGCGCCGTGATGTCGCAGGGGCTCCTCGCGAACCTGCGGCGCACGGCCGTCGACGTCGCCATCCCCGAAGAGCAGACCGTGCTGCTCGACATGACGGCCAGCCTCTACGGCGTGCACGAGGCCACCCGGCGCCTGCTGCGCGAGATCAATCACCGCTACATCGGCTGGCCGCAGACCGTCGAGGAGCTCCACCGTCGCGCCACCAGCGATCTCGCCTACTACCTCGCGCAGGAGCGCGCCGCCGACGCCATCGACGTCTTCGCCTCGCTCTATGCGCGCGCCGTCGCCGAAGCCACGCCGCCCGCGCTGCGCGAGACCGCCGTCCGACACTTCATCGCGTATCTCTCGAAGGTGGTCACCGAGTGCGGCGCGTCGTGGCCGCACGTGTGCCCCTCCATCGAGCGTGCCCTCGCCCAGCTCACGGCTCTGCTCGAAGCGGCCCCGGCGCTGGCGCCGGCAGCCTCGCCGCGCGTGCGGCGCCTCGCCCAGGCGCTGCGCGAGCGCAACACGAGCGCGGCGCAGGCCACCCTGGCGCGCGCGATCGCGCTGCTGTGCGTGACGCTGCGGCGCGTCTACGAACGCTGGCTCGCACTCGAGGACCCGATCGAGGCGTGGCGCGCGCAGGCACGCAGCGACGACGGCGCCGCCCCTCCCGAGCCCGTGCGCTTGATCTCGCACGCAAACCTCACGACCTGCCTCGAGACGCTCGACGCCGAGCCGCAGCGCCCCCGGGTCGAGCGCGCGGACACGCTGCTCGCGCTGCCCGACGACGCGCAGATCCAGCGCGCCTACCTCGACGCCGCGGCGAGCCTCGGCGCCGGCGAGCCGGGTCTGCAGCGACAGGCCGCGCGCATCCGCTGGCTGATTCACCTGCTCGCGGAGCCCGCCCTCGCGGGCGCCCACGAGCGCGCGCTCGGGGAGATCAACCGCGCCTTCCAGGGCGTGCTGCGCGCCGCCGATCGGGCGGGGCTCGTCGAGCTCCTGGGCGAGACCTTCGCCGCCATGCGCCAGAGCGAGCTCGCGCGTTCGCCCACCGCTCTCAACCTCATCGAGCGGATCGGCAGCGAGATCCTGGTCAGCGGCGACCCCGAGCTGGTGCAGCCGCTGATCGACGAGCTGCTCGTCTGGGATCTTCCGCAGCCGCACTTCGAGGGCTACACCGACGATTGGCAGGTGCGCGTGGATCCCGCCCACCTGCGCGCGATCCGCACCTACCTCGCGCTGATCCAGGTGAATCCCGAGCGGGCACGCCCGCTCATCGCAGCGCTCATGGTCAATCTCCACCTGGGCGGTGTCTTCATCGCCGACACCGATCTCTTCCAGCGCGACGTCTCCCGCCTGCTCAATGCCAACATCGCGCCCGTCTACCACCCGATCAAGCACCTGCTCAAGCGCTTTCCGGTCTACTTCAGCGACATCGGCTCCGAGGGCGAGCTGCGCGACGCCTCCTCGCGCATCGACGAGATCGGCGGACGGCGCGATCGCCTGTGCCACTTCCTGCGCAAGCAGTGCCACGTGGAGAGCAACCCCTCCCTCGCGGCCTTCGTCGAAGCCATCGCGCACTTCTTCGCCACCGGAGAGCGCGAGCCGCTGCGCCACTACGTGCCGCCCTCGCTCTACGACGACCTCGACGTGACGAGCGACGAGTGGGCGAGCGTGCACCGCGTCTTCTCGCGGCTCACCGAGAACGAAGACCTCGCCACCCTCTTCCACCTGGACGCGCCCGCGCTGGCCCGGCGCATCGAAGCGCTCGGCGACGAGAAGCCGGTGGATCGCGAGAAGGCCGCCGTGCTCTTCCAGCTGCGCCGGCTGATCGGAGCGAAGTACGAGCTGCACCACGACGACGCGCTCGAGCGCCTCGCGAGCATGCCGATCATCAAGCCGACCGAGCTCGAGACACTGCGCGCGGCGCTCGCCGAAGCGCGCCACGAAGAGGCGCTTGCCATGCTGGTGAGTGTGCTCGAGCGCCTTGGGACGGTGATCCTGCGGCCGGAGCGCACGCAGGGATTCGAGGACATCTACCGCAAGCGCCACATCGCCGTCGGCATTCCCAGCATCTACGGTCGCTACACCGAGGAGAAGTTCGAGGCGCTCGGACTCTCCTTGAGGCTCGAATCGCTCGTGAATGCGCTCTTCGATCACCTGGTGTCGGAGCAGGATTTCGCGCTCGTCACGCGCAC
Organism: Myxococcales bacterium; assembly: GCA_029881215.1. GTDB lineage: Bacteria > Myxococcota_A > UBA9160 > UBA9160 > SMWR01 > JAOUNA01. The sequence goes on from JAOUNA010000089.1 coordinate 5,346, forward strand.
CACGCTCGAGCGCGTGCAGTACTGGCTCCACCTCATGCTGCGCGCCGTGCGGGTCGACGGCTGTCGCGGCCGCGGCCTGGCGAGCGGCCTGGCGATGCTCGGCGAATCGCTGCAGTCCGCGGGCGTGAGCGTCGATCAGTACATCAACATCTTCCAGCAGCTCTCGCGCGGCGTGGAGCAGCTGATCCGCATCCGCTTCCTCGACCTCTACGAGCCGGTGTTGAGCGCGATGCTCCCCCGGATGCTGGAGCGCGGAAGCCTGCCGCGCGCGCAGGGCAGCAATCCCCGGGACGCGACGCTCAAGATCTCGGAAGAGGTGCTGCGCGATCTCATCTCCCAGAGCCTCGCGCTGCCGCAGATCGATGCGCTGGTGGGCCGCGTGCTGCGCTCGCTGCTGCAGGCGCGCGAGAAGCTCGAGGGCGACAAGCTCAGCGCGCTCATGACCTACGATGGCGAGCGCGTGTGCGTGGCCATCGACCGCTGCAAGGGTCCTCTCGACGGCGCCGTGCACCTGGGCAACAAGGGATCCCTGATCAAGCGCCTCGCCCTCGACGGGCTGCCGGTGCCCCCGGGCTTCATGCTCACCACCGAGCTGTTCCGCTGCCGCGAGGCGCTGCGCTCGTCTCCCGCGCTGCGCAACGACATCGCCGCGCGCATCCGCGGCGAGCTCGCGCGGCTCGAGCACGAGACGCAGTGCCGTCTCGGCGATCCGAGCTCCCCGCTGCTGCTCTCCGTGCGCTCGTCCTCCACCATCAGCATGCCGGGCATCCTCGACACGCTGCTCAACGTCGGCATGAACGAGGCCGTCGCGGAGGGCTTCGCCGCGCGCACGGGCAGCCTGTGGGGCGCCTGGGACGCCTACCGCCGGCTGCTGCAGTTCTGGGGCATGGGCCATGGGCTCGAGCGCAACCGCTTCGACGCGCTGATGCGCGACGCCAAGGCGCGGGCGGGCGCGCGCAAGAAGTCGCAGCTCGCGGGCGATCAGATGCGCGAGCTGGCGCTGCGCTATCGCCGGCTGGTGCAGGACGCGGGCGTGCCCATCATCGACGACCCCTTCGAGCAGCTGCTCGCCTGCGTGCACCTGGTGCTCGATTCGTGGAGTTCCGAAAAGGCGCGCCTCTACCGGCGCGAGCTGCACATCGCCGAGGAGTGGGGAACCGCGGTGATCGTGCAGAGCATGGTGTACGGCAACCTGCACGAGCGCGCGGGCACGGGCGTGGTGTTCACCTGCGACCCGCGGCGCAGCGCCCCGGGCATCCATCTCTACGGAGACTTCACCAACCAGGCGCAGGGCGATGACATCGTCAGCGGACTGGTCGAAACCTTTTCGATCAGCGAAGATCAGCGGCGCAGCGAATCGAAGGATTCACCGATCTCGCTCGAGAAGAATTTCCCCCAGATCTACGCGGCGCTGAAGCAACACGCGCACACGCTCATCTACGACCAGGGCATGTTCCACCAGGAGATCGAGTTTACCTTCGAGAGCGAGAATCCGGCGGACCTCTACCTGCTGCAGACGCGGGACCTCGCGCTCTCGGAGGGGGGTGAGGTGGCGGCCTTCATTCCCGAGGAGTCGCTCGAGAGCTCGCTGCTCGCCACCGGAATCGGCGCGGGCACCGGCGCGCTGTGCGGCCGCTGCGCGCACTCGAACGCGGAGATCGACCAGCTGCTCGCGCAGCACCCGAGCGATCCCATCATCCTGCTGCGGCCGGACACGGTGCCCGACGATCTGCCGCTCATCATGCGCGTGGCCGGCATGGTGACGGCGCTCGGCGGCGCCACGAGCCACGCCGCCCTGGCCGCGCAGCGGCTCGGCCGCGTCTGCGTGGTGGGCTGCCGCCAGCTCGAAGTCGACGAGGGGCGCGGGCGCTCGACGCTGGCCGGGCACACCATCAAGACGGGCGACTTCCTTTCCATCAACGGCAGCGACGGCTCCATCTACATCGGGCACCACCCCACCGTCATGGTGCGGCGGGAGACGGGGCCGGCGCGCCTGGAGGCGACGGGATGACATCCGAGCAGCAGCGCGTGCTGGGAATCAACGGACTGGGGCGGATCGGAAAGCTGACGGTCTGGCACCACGCGGCGCGCAAGTACTTCTCGCGGATCGTCGCGAATCTCGGCCGCGAGGTGGGCCGCAACCTCGAGGCGGTGTGCGGCCTGATCGAGAAGGACTCGACCTACGGGAGCATGCACCGCTTCCTCTTCGGCGTGAGCGCGGAGCCCTGCATCCGCATCGTGAACCGCGAGCAGCGGCTGCTCGAGGTCGCCGGCGTCCCGGTGCAGCTGCTGCAGACCGCGCGCAACCCGCGCGACATCGCCTGGCGCGAACACGGCGTGCGGCTGGTCGTGGACACCACCGGCGCCTTCGACGATCCGACCACTCCGATCGAGGACGGGCGCGGCGCGCTGCGCGGCCACCTCGAGGCCGGCGCCGACGCGGTCATCTACAGCGCGGCCTTCAAGATCAAGGACAAGTCTCGCTCCCTCCCCGGGGACGCCACGACCCTCATCTACGGCTGCAACCACGAGCTCTTCGATCCCGTCAAGCACCGCCTGGTGTCGGCTGCGTCGTGCACGACGACGGCGCTCGCGCACATGGTGAAGCCGCTGCTCGATCACCTGCCCGACTCGGTGCTCATGACCGCGTCGATGAGCACGGTGCACGCCGTCACCAACTCGCAGAGCATTCTCGACCGCGTGCCCTCGGCCGGCGCCAAGGACCTGCGGCGCAATCGCAGCGTGCTGAACAGCATCATCCTCACCTCCAGCAACGCGGCGCGCGCGCTCGAGGAGGTCGTGCCCGAGATCCGCGAGATCGGCTTCATGGCCGACTCCGTGCGCATTCCCGTGCTGACGGAGTCGCTCATCATCCTGAACGTGACCTTCCAGTCGCAGGTCGGAGCGGGCGGTCAGAGCTCGGTGAACCGCGAGCTCTTGAACCGCATCTACCAGGAAGCATCCTCGGGCACACAGAAGGGCCTGCTCGTCTACAGCGAGGAGCAGAACGTCTCGGCCGACGTCTCCGGCATGCGGGCGGCGGTGGTCATCGAATCGGTCGAGACGCACACGCGCACAGGTTTCGTCGAGCTCGACCTCTCGGCGATTCCCGGCATCGACCGCGCGGCCCTCTCCCAGCTGCAGAGCCCCCGCGTGAACGTCCCCGTGACCCACGCGAAGATCTTCGGCTGGTACGACAACGAGTACGGCAGCTACACGAACCTGCTCGGCGACCTGACCGTCCACGTGCACCGCACGCTCGACTGAGCGGACGCGGCGGGCCGAGCAGCATTCTGGAGATCCGCTGCAATTCGGGGTGCCTGGCGCGGGAGCTGCCGCCTCACGAGACCTCGTGGCGGCCCCGGGCGGACGCGCTCTTCCTTTCAGCTCGGCGGCGCGTCGGTCGATACACCCTGCGTGATGCGCAACCGAGTCGCGTGCTGCCTGGGCCTCGCAGCCTGCAGCCTGCTCTTCGCCTGTCAGCACGGCAGCATGCCGGCCGCCGGCGGCTTCGACCTCGAGATCTACCGGCGCGCGGAAGCCGAGCGCCTCGAGTACTTCGAGCGGGAGGTGGAGCGCCTGCGCGCCGATCTCGCCCAGGCCGAAGAGTCCCTGGTGGCGATGGAATCGGGCCTGCGGGGCTTCCAGTCGCGGGCCGACGCCGTCTCGCTGATCGCCGAGGTGCGCATCGCGCTCGAGCGGGTCAGCCCGAGCGTGCCGTGGCGATCGGAGCAGGTGGAAGAAGCGCGCGCGAAGCTCGCCGAGGCGTCGCGACAGCTCCAGGCGGGGCACGTGGGCTCGGCGGTCTTCTTCGCGTCGCGCGCGCGGCGCATCACGGACAATCTGCGCCTCGAAGTCGAGCAGGTGGCCACCTGGGCCGACAAGCGCCTGGTGGTCGGAAAGCAGGCCGAGATGCGCGCGGGGCCTTCTCCCGATTCCCTCGTGGTCGACTCCCTCGCCGCGCACACGCCGGTCTTCCCCGAGCGCAAGGACCGGGACTGGACGCTGGTCCGCACCCCGTCCGGACGCATCGGCTGGGTGCACGCCTCGCTGCTCGCCCCGCGCTGACGCCGCGCGGCGCGCTCTACGCATCCGCCAGGACGACGCAGTCCTTGCCGGCGGCCTTCGCCTCGTAGAGCGCCTGGTCCGCCGCGTTGAAGAAGCCCTTGGCGTCGCCCGCGTAGACCGCCACCCCCACGGACGTGGTCACCGAGAGCTCCCGCTCGACGCCGTCCTCGTCGAGGCGGAAGCGCGCCTTGCGCACGGCCATGCGCAGCTTCTCGGCCAGCGCGACGGCGCCCTCCCTCGGCGTCGACGGCGCGAGCACGGCGAACTCCTCTCCGCCGTAGCGGGCCGGCAGATCGGTCTCGCGCACGTTGTTGTTGATCGCGTGCGCGACGCGCCGCAGCACCTCGTCGCCCACGGCGTGCCCGTAGCGATCGTTCAGCAGCTTGAAGTTGTCGATGTCGAGGAGCACCAGCGCCAGCGACTCGCCGCCGCGATCGCTGCGCTTGATCTCGAGCTGCAGCCGCTCCTGGAAGAAGCGGTGGTTGTGGAGGCGGGTGAGGCCATCCGTGAAGGAGAGCTGCTCGAGCATCTCGTTGGTGCGGCGCAGCTCGTGGTTGGCATCCCGCAGCTCGGCGTTCGCCGTCTCGATCTGCGCCTGCTTGCGCTCGAGCTCCTCCTGATTGCGCTGCAGCCGCGCGACCATCGCGTCGAGCGCCCGGGAGAGCACGCCGATCTCGTCGCGACTCCGCGTCGCCGGAATCTCGACCTCGGTCTCACCCTGGGCGATGCGGTGCGCTCCGTCGGAGAGCGCGCGAATCGGACGGACGATGGAGCGCGCGATCAGGAAGGCGACGATCCCGAAGACCAGCACGATCGCGACGTTGATCGCGAGGACTCTGCGGTAGACGCCGACGACCGGCGCGAACGCGACCTCGTACGACTCCTCCACCACGAGGGACCAGTCGAAGCGCGGAAAGGGGATGGCGCTCCCGATCAGGTGCGCGCCGGCTGCGTCCGTGTAGTCCTCGACCAGCCGCGTGCCGCCCGCGGGCGGAAGCCTCCGGCCGTAGCTCGGCCGATCCGGCGCCCCCGGCGAGCGCGCCAGCACGCGCTGATCCGGACCGACCACGTAGATCCGCGTGGTCGCTTCGAAATCCTCGGCGTGGAGCAGCGCCTCCACCCGCTCCATCGACACCATGGCGTGGAAGGTGCCCAGCAGGCGCCCCTCGCGGTGGATCGGCGCGGAGATCAGCTGGTAGCGCGCGGCGCCCTCGCCGTGCATCACGCTCACCCCCGGGCGGCGCAGCGCGGCGAGCTCCTGGCGCTGCTCGCTCGGCATCGACGGCTGCATGCCGATCGCCACGAGATCCCTCCCCGCCGCGTCCATCACGAAGAGCGCGCCGTACTGTGGGAAGCTCTCGCGTACGTACGCCAGATACTTTCGCGCCTCCTGTGCGGAGACCTGCTTCGCGGCGTCCAGGCTGTCCACCACCGTGCTGCTGGCCGCGAAGGTGGCGATGTCGAGCTCGCGCTGGGCGTACCAGGTGTCGAGGCGCTGGCGCGTGCGCGCCAGCAGCGCCGGAAAGCGCTCGTCGATCTTGCTGCGCAGGAAGGTTTCAGTGGATTTGGTGGCGATGCCCGTGACCAGCACCGAGGTCACCAGCGCCGCTGCATACACCGAGATGATGATGCGCGAGGGCAGGCTCTCGACCGGGCTCCGCGCGAGCGACCGCAGGGCGGCCCACAACCGCGCGAGCCCGGAATCTCGCTGTGCTCCCGCCATGCCGGCGCTCCCCCGCCTGTGCATCGACGGAATCCGGCCGTGGCTTGAGGCCTTGCGGCGCGCGGTTGCGCACGCGCGCAAGCCGGCTGGAGAGCCGCGGCGCGGGCGCCGTGCGGACGCGTCAGGCGCGCGGGCGGCCCCGGCCCCGCGCCGTGCGGGCCAGCTCGCGGTCGGCCTCGCGCTTGCGGATCGTCTCGCGGCGGTCGTGGCTGCGCTTGCCGCGCGCCAGCGCGAGCTCCACCTTGGCGCGCCCCTGCCGGAAGTAGAGCTGCAGGGGCACCAGGGTGAAGCCGCGCTCCCGCACCTTGCCCGCCAGGCGGTCGATCTCGCCGCGGTGCAGCAGCAGCACGCGCTCGCGCCGCGGGTCCCGGTTCTCGCGCGTGGCCGGCCCGTAGGCCGGAATGTGCAGATTGAGCAGCACGATCTCGCCGCGTCGCACGATCG